>NZ_JALCYU010000013.1:0-167122 GCF_023507765.1 Chromobacterium sp. IRSSSOUMB001 | reverse complement strand
CGGTGAAAGACTGGTTCGCTGACCAGAGCAACTGGATCGAACTGATCACCTTCGCCAGCGGTGTGAAGTGGACGGCCGATCAGCTGATGCAACAGGGCGTGCCGCTGGTGGGCATGGAACTGGGCGACACCTTGCGTGGCGGCAACGTCAACGACTGGATGCTGGGCAACGGCGGCAACGATTCGTTGTACGGCGGCAACGGCAACGACCTGCTGGAAGGCGGGGCGGGCGACGACGGCTTGTACGGCGAAGAGGGCAACGACACCTTGCGTGGCGGCCGCGGCAACGACGTGCTTGAGGGCGGCAACGGCAACGACACCTATCTGTTCGAGCGTGGTGATGGCCAGGACGGCATTACCGACACCGGTGGCCAGGATCTGCTGAAGTTCGGCCAGGGCGTCAATGCCGATCAGCTGTGGTTCAAGCGTCAGGGTGCCAGCTTGGAGGTCAGCGTGATCGGCACTGACGACAAGGTGTCGATCAATAACTGGTTCGGCAGCGCCGCGAACCAGGTCGAGACCCTCCAGTCCGGCGACGGCAAGGCGCTGGCGGCCAGCCAGGTGCAGGCGCTGGTCAACGCGATGGCGGCGTTCAACCCGCCGGCAGCGGGCCAGGTCAATCTGCCGGACAACTATCAGGCGGCCTTGCAGCCGGTGCTGGCGTCCAGCTGGAAGTAAAGCGCTGATTTGAGCGTTGTAGACGGCCGGCCCTCAGGGGCCGGTTTTTTTCATGTCTTGAGAATGGGCAAGGGGGCGAAGCGTCCGCCCAGCGCATTGTGGCTGTCCTTGCCCCACCAGCTCTGGATGGCTGTGGCGTAGACCTGGCGGAAGTCTATCGCGTAGGGCAGGTTGCCGTCGCTGACGCCGGCCAGTTGCGGGCTTTGGCCGTACAGGCCGCCGCGCACGCGTCCGCCGCTGGCGAAATGGACGTTGGCGGTGCCGTGGTCGGTGCCGCGGTTGCCGTTCTCGCGCGGCCGGCGGCCGAATTCGGTGTAGCTGAGCACCAGGGTGTCGTCCCAGCGCCCTTGCGCCTGCAAGCGCGTGCGCAGCAGGGCGATGCCGTCGGCCAGTTCGCCGAGCAGCCTAGCCTGGGTGGGAAGCTGGTTGCCGTGGGTGTCGAAGCCGGTCAGCGTGATGCGGGCTACGGCGATGGACACGCCGCGCGACAGGGTGTCGGACAGGGTGGCGACGGCTTGGGCGAAAGCTCCGGCCGGCCGGGGGGCGGCCATCGGCGAATCCGCAGCGGCCACGGACTTGGCCGGCTGGCCCAGTTCGGCGGCGGCCTGGCGGATATCGCCCTCCACCTTGAGGATGTGGCCCAGCGCGCCGCCGGCGCCAGCGTGGCCCTGGTCCGCCGCCAGCTTGGCCTGGCGCGCGAAGTCTTGCTGGTTGCTCAGCACCACCGCGCGCGCGCCGCCGTCCAACGGGCCCAGCACCTGGCTGGACAGCACCACCCCGTCGGCGGCGAAATCGCGCGGCGTCGGCTGTTCGCGGAACAGCCGGCTCAGCCAGCCCTCGCTCAGGTATTGCTGGCTATTGGACGCGGTTTCCCAGATCTCGATGGAGCGGAAGTGCGACAGGTTGGGATCGGGATAGCCAACCCCCTGCAACACCGCCAGCTCTTGCTGCTGCCACTGCGGGCGCAGGCCGGCCATGGCCGGGTGCAAGCCCACTTGTTCGTTCAGCTGGATGACCTGCTCGCGGGGAATGCCGATGCCGGGGCGCAGCCGATAGTAGTCGGCGCTGGCGTAGGGCACCACGGTGTTGAGGCCGTCGTTGCCGCCCTTGAGCTCGATCAGCACCAGCAGGCGGCGATAGCCGGCCGGCGCCAGCGCCCAACTCAGATTGGGCAGCACCGATACCATCAGGCCGCCGGCCATGGCTTTCAGAAATTGGCGTCGCTGGAACATGGCGGAACCTTTCAATGGACTTGGTATACCGGGTCCAGCAACAGCGGGGCGATCGCTTGCGCGCCGCTGAGAGACTCGGGTAGAGGGTTGGCCGGCGGCAGCGGCAGCAGCAGCTTGGCGGTGTCCTGAGCGCTGCGCACCTGATAGATGGCGCTCCATTCGTCGGGCTGCAGCTTGAGCGAGCGCAGGCCGGCGGCCACCAGCCGGTTGATGCGCGCCTCGCGTCCCTTCATTTCGTCCATGCCGCCGTCCGGCAGCGCAAAGGCGTTGCGCGCCGGCGCGGCGTCGTGGGCGATGCGGTCCAGGAACTGCTTGCGGCTCAGCAGGGTGGCGCTATTGATCCAGGCTTCTCCGCCCGGCCAGCCCTTGACGTTGGGCGGCGCGAACACATCCTGGCCCAACTGGCGATTGAGCCCGGCCAGCGCGCGCCAGTCCGGCGGGCCGAGATCGAAGGTGACCAGCGTGCCCATGGTCAGTTCCAGTGGCGATTTCACCAACTGGCCCTGGCTGCTCCAGAACTGCGGGCTCAGCAACAAGGCGCGCAGCAAGGGTTTGATTTGGTAGCGGCTGTTGCGGAAGCCGCTGGCCAGCCGTTTGATCGCGGCCGGGTCCGGCTTGGGCGAGATAAAGGCTTTCCACAGTTTGGCGGTGATGAATTCGGCGGTGGCCGCTTGTTGCAGCAGCAGGTCCAGCACGGCGTCGCCGTCGAAATTGCCCCGCTGGCCGAAGATTAGCTTGTCGCCGTCGTCGTGCAGCTTGGGGCGGTTGACGAAGTTGTCGTCGCGATCCAGCCCCCAGCCGGTGAAGGCGCGCGCGGCCTCGCGGATATCCTGTTCTCTGTAATGGCCTTCGCCCAGGGTGAACAATTCCATCACCTCGCGAGCGAAGTTCTCGTTTGGCTGGCCCTTGCGGTTATTAGCGGTGTCCAGGTAGCGCATCATCGCCGGGTCGCGGGCGACGGCGTGCAGCATTTCGCCGAAATTGCCCAGCGCGTAGCGGCGCAGCAGCAGGTTCTGCTGGTACATCAGCTGCGGCGAACGCACCTTGTCCAGCGCGGACACGAAGTGGTTGTGCCAGAACAGAGTCATTTTCTCGCTGAGCGGCGACGAGGTGTAGCGCATCTCGTTCAACCACCAGCCGCGCAGTTCCACCGCGTGTTCGGCGCGCAGTTTTTGCAGCGCCTTCTTCTCTTCCTCGCTGAGATTGGGCTGGCCGGGGCGCTCGAACGGTTTCTCGACCCAGGCCGGCGGCGGGGTGGCGGCGGCGGTGTGGGTGCCCGCCAGCAGGCGGCCCACCGCCGCCTCGCGGTCCAGCGGCGCGTAGACGGCGATTTGCGCCGGGTTGGCGCCGAAGCCGGTGCGAGACAGCAAGTGGCGCGCGCCGGCGATGCCGATGCCAGCCTGGGCCAGCGCGGGCAAGCCGAGAACGGCCAGCAAGAGTCCGGCCTTGGCTGCGGCACAGATGGCATCCGCCGCTTTTGTCAGCGGCCAGCAAAGGATTTGCAAGGGGTTCAAGCATGGTCTCCCGGCGCGCCCGGAGCGGGCGCAAGCACATTCAGCTTAGAAGGCGCTTGTCATCGGCGTGTTAAGCCGCCGGCAGACTCTGTTAAAGAGTGTTGGCTGTCAGCGCGCGGCCGCTGCGGTATACTGGCGCGCTGTCACCAGGGGTGCCCGCGGCGCGGGCTGAGAAAATACCCTGCAACCTGATCTGGGTCATGCCAGCGGAGGGAGCGTGATGCGCGGGCCAGGGCCCGCATTCCGCTTGCTCCGGACTATCGTGTACGGAGATATCCATGAAGCGCTTTTCCTCTTTGATAGCCGTTGCGCTGGCGGCGTCCAGCCTGGCCGCGTCGGCGGCCGAGCTGCGTGTGCTGTCGCACAGTTCTTTCACCGTGTCCAAGCCCTTGCTGGCCGAGTTCGAAAAGCAGAACGGCGCCAAGGTCTCCATCATCAAGGCCGGGGACGCCGGCGAGATGCTGAACAAGCTGATTCTGACCAAGGCCAATCCCATCGCCGACGTGGTGTTCGGCATCGACAACAGCCTGATCGGCAAGGCGCAGCAGGCCGGCGTGCTGGCTCCGGTGCCGGCGGCGCTGGCCCAGGGCGGCAAGGCCGCCTTGCCCGGTGCGGTGAGCATAGACTACGGCTACGTCACCCTCAATTACGACAAGGCCTGGTTCGCTCAGCGTCGACTGGCCTTGCCCAAGACGCTGGAGGATTTGACCAAGCCGGCCTACAAGAACCTGCTGGCGGTGCAAAATCCGGCCACTTCCAGCCCGGGCCTCGCCTTCATGTTGTCCACTGTCGCCGCGATGGGCGAGGACAAGGCTTTCGCCTTCTGGGGCCGCTTGCGCGACAACGGACTGAAGGTCAGCAAGGGTTGGAGCGAATCCTACTACACCGATTTCTCCAAGAACGGCGGCAGCCGTCCGCTGGTGGTCAGCTACGCGACCAGTCCGGCCGCCGAGGTGTTCTACAGCAAACAGAAACTGAACGACGCGCCCACCGGCAATCTGCCCTTGAAAGGCGGCGTGTTCCGCCAGGTGGAGGGCGCGGCCCTGGTCAAGGGCGGCAAGGAGGCGGCGTTGGGCGAGAAATTCATCGCCTTCCTGCGTTCCGAAGCGGTGCAGAAGGACGTGACCACCACGATGTGGATGTATCCGGTGATGGACAAGGTGGCCTTGGACCCGGTTTACCGCTTCGCCGAGCAGCCGGCCGCGCACGACACCCCGGACAGCAAGGTGATCGCCGAGCGCTCCCGCCAATGGGTGTCGCGCTGGACTCGGGTCGTGTTGAAGGGCGGGCAATGATTCCGGACATCGAAACGCCGCGGCTGCTGCTGCGTCATCTGGACCCGCAAACGCTGTGGCTGTGCCTGGCCGGCCAACCGGAAACGGCTGCCGAGCTGCTGGGCGCGCCGCTGGCCGCGGAATGGCTGGACGAGCAGGAGTTGATGGGTTTGCGGCTGGACGATATCGAACGTCAGCCTGATTACGCGCCCTGGTCGGTGCGCGCTTTGCTGCGCCGGGATGATCTGACGATGGTGGGCCATGCCAACTTTCATTCCTTGCCCGGCCATCCTTATTTGGGCGGCTACGGCGACGTGGAGCTGGGCTATACGATTTATCCGGATTACCGCCGTCAGGGCTACGCCCGCGAGGCGGTGCTGGCGATGGGCGCCTGGGCGGCCTGGGCCGGCGCGCCGCGGCTGGTGCTGTCCATCGCGCCGGACAACCTGCCATCGCAAGCGCTGGCCGCCGGGTTGGGCTTCGCCAAGGCGGGGCAGAGCGTGGACGAGGACGGGGTGGAGGATGTATTGACCGCCTGTTGGCCGTTGAAGGGAACGCAGTCTTGATGTTGAGCCGTAGGAGCCGCCTATTGCTGGCGGCGCCCCCCTTGCTGTTTTTGCTGGCCATGTCCGCCTTGCCGTTGGCGCGGTTGTTGCAGGAGGGCGGAGAGCCGTTGTCCTTCGGTTTGCTCAGCGATCCCTATCTGCGCTGGCGCATGTTGTGGTCGGTGCTGCAGGGCGGAGCGACCTGCTTGCTGGCCTTGTTGCTAGGCGTGCCGGCGGCGTGGGCGCTGGCTCGATTCCATTTCGCCGGACGCGGCCTGGCGCTGCGCCTGCTGATGTTGCCTTTTGTGATGCCTCCCCTGGTCGCCGGCGTCGGGGTGCTGGCGCTGTTCGGCCCGCAGGGCTTGAGTGGGCTGGACCTGCAGGACTCGCCCTGGCTGTTGCTGTACGGCAATCTGTTCTTCAATCTGCCGCTGGTGATTCGCTCCGCCGCGGATGGCTTCGCTCAGGTGCCCGCCAGCCGGCTGGCCGCGGCCCGCAGTCTGGGCGCCGGCCGCTGGCGTGCGTTCTGGCGCGTGGAATGGCCGGCGGCGCTGCCCTGGCTGCTGCCCAATCTCTGCTTGGTCTTTCTATATTGTTTCTCCGGTTTCGGTCTGGCCTTGTTGCTGGGCGGCCAGCGTTACGCCACGGTGGAAGTCGAGATCTACACGCTGGTGGCGTATGAACTGAACCTGGCCGACGCCGGCGCGCTGGCGCTGTTGAGCCTGCTGGTGGCCGGCGGCGTCGCTGCGGTCTACGCCTGGCTGGAAGCGCGTTTGGGCGTGCCGGCGCGCTGCGAGCCGCTGCTCCCCGCGCCCGCGCGGACGTGGGTGGACTGCGCCTGGCTGACGGCGGCCCTTGCCATCCTGTTGATCTTCGCAGGCTTGCCCTTGCTGGCGGTGCTGTGGAAAGCGCTGTCCGCGCTTGATGGCCTGACCGGACTATGGGACGAGGAATTGCGACTGGCTTTGTTCAACTCGACGCATTTCACCTTGCTGACCGTACTATTGTCCGGCGTACTGGGCCTGTGCCACGCGCTGGCCACCGGACGCTGGCTGTGGTTGCGGGCCCTGGCCTTTCTGCCTTTCGTGGTGTCGCCAGTCTGCGTGGCGTTTGGCCTGCTGTTGCTGTACCCAAGCTGGAGTGCCGATTTGGCCATGCTGTTGGCGGCCTACGTCTTGTTGGCCTATCCCTTCGTCGCCAAGGCCGTCGGCGTGGCTTTGGACAGTATGCCGGAACATCTGGCGCAGGCGGCGCGCTCCCTGGGGGCCTCGCCCTGGCGGCTGTTTCGGCGGGTAATCTGGCCCTTGTTGCAGCCAGCTCTGCGGCGCGGGCTGGCCTTCGCAGCCGCCACTGCGGTGGGGGAATTTGCGGTTACCTTGTTTCTGTCCCGGCCGGAATGGCTGACCTTGACCACCTTGATTTATCAAAAGCTGGGCCGACCCGGCCAGGCCAACGCGGACGCGGCGATGTTGTTGTCCGGCCTGCTGATGGTGCTGGCGACGCTGGCTTTCGCTGTTATTGAAAGCAGCGCGGCGAGGCCGGGCGAGCCGGAGAAAGGAGATGGGCGTGCTTGAACTCAGAGGGATTGAAAAGCGTTTCGGCGCGAGAGTGGCGGCGGACGGCGTGTCGCTGGAGGTGGCGGCCGGAGAAACTTTGGCCTTGCTGGGACCGTCCGGCTGCGGCAAGAGCAGTTTGCTTAAAATCATCGCCGGCCTGCTGCCGCTGGACGGCGGCACCGTTCTCTTCGACGGCGAGGACATGAATCTGTTGCCGCCGGAACGGCGCGGCTTCGCGCTGATGTTTCAGGATTTCGCCCTGTTTCCGCATTTGGACGTGGCGGGCAATGTGATGTTCGGGCTGATCGAGCGCGGGCAGTCCCGTGCCCAGGCCGCTCGCGAGGCGGAAGCGATGCTGGAGCGGTTGGGGTTGGGAGGGTATCAGCGGCGCAAGGTCTGGACCTTGTCCGGCGGAGAGCAACAACGGGTGGCGCTGGCGCGCGCGCTGGTGACCCGGCCGCGGCTATTACTGCTGGACGAGCCGTTTTCCAGCTTGGACGCGCACTTGCGAGGCCAGTTGCAAGGGGAGTTCACGCAACTGCTGACAGAGTCGGGGATACCGGCGATTCTGGTCACGCATGACCGGGAGGAGGCGTTCGCGATGGCGAGCCGTGCCGCCGTGCTGTACCAGGGGCGCATCGTGCAATGCGACGCGCCGCGGCACTTGCTGGCTAGGCCAGCAAACGCGTGGCTCGCGCGCTTCATCGGTTATGAAAACGTGCTGGAACATGCTGTGGTGCCAGGCCGCGCTCTGCGGCTGGGGCCGCAGTACCCGCCAGCGCGTATTGAGTCGCTGACCTGGCTGGCGGACGGCGCCCGCGTGGAAGTGGCCGCGCAGGCGGGGCGCCTGAGCCTGAGTCTGTCCGCGCGCGAGGCGGCGAGCCTGGGCGCGGAGTTACGGCTAGGCGGCCAGTTTGGCCTGGGAGTGAACGCAGAGGAGCTGATCCCCTTGCCGGGCGAGCTTAGCGCAGGCTCTTGATGCGTTGTTCCAGTTCTTCGAACTCCGGGCGCTCGCTCGAAAACAGCACCTTGCGGCCAAACTCGATGGCGCTGGGCGGCGGATAGCCCTGCATGCCGGCCAGCAGCACGGTCTTGATGCATTGCAATTCCTTGCTGTCTTCGTCCAGCTTCTGTTCTAGCAGCGAGCCCAACGGCGTCACCATGCCGTAGGACAGCAGAATGCCCAGGAAGGTGCCTACCAAGGCGGAACCTATCATGCCGCCCAGCACCGCAGGCGGCGCGCCGACCGAAGCCATGGTGTTGACCACGCCCAGAACGGCGGCGACGATGCCGAAAGCCGGTAAGGCGTCGCCTAGGCGCTGGATGGCGGCGATGGGCGCCATGCCTTCCTGATGGTGTGTTTCCAGTTCCACATCCATCAGGTTCTCTATTTCGAAGGCGTTCAGATTGCCGCTGACCATGATGCGAAGGTAATCGCGGATGAAGCTTAGCGCGTGGTGGTCGCCGGCGATGGCCGGGTATTTGCTGAAGATAGGGCTTTGCTGAGGGGCATCGACATCGGCCTCCAAGGCCATCATGCCCTCTTTGCGCGCCTTGACCTGCAGTTCGTACAGCAGGCTGAGCAGATCCAGCGCGCGGGCCTTGTTGTGGCGCGAACCCTTGAGCGCGGCGGGCAGCGCGCGTGCCACCGCTTTCAGGTTCTTGGTCTGATTCGCAACGATGAAGGCGCCCATCGCGCCGCCCAGAATCGCCATCATCTCGGTGGGCATCGCGGAGAGAATGGCGCCGATGGCGCCGCCGTGGATCAGGAAGGCGCCGAAGATCATGCCGATCACGACGACGTAGCCGATGATTACATTCATATGTAGTAGTCCCAAGCGATTTAGGCCGCGGAGAGAGCGGCGCGTTTGCGAGAAAAGAAGGCGGAACGCTTGGAAACTAACCAAGGTTTCGCGAGAGAGAGGCAGGGCGTTGCGGCAGAGAAAGCGGAATGTACAAGCGGTACATGGAGCATCTCGCAGTCGCACTTCCCGTGTACGTTCTACGACGCGCGGTAGATCGTAAACAGGTTCTCAGGCGCGGGGCGGCCGGCGCGGAGGAGTGGGAGGAGGGCGTTGTTGAAGGGCGGTGACGAAGTCGGGCCAGCCTGAGGTCGCCGCGTTTGCCGCTAAGCTTGGGCTTGCGCATGGCAAAGCCTGACACTCTCCGCATCCGCCTAGTTCGCCGGCGCAGTGTGCGTGGCTGCCGCTCGCGATTTGCATTGTGGCGATGCCGTGGCCGGGGGCAAAGCGTTGGCCGGCGCGGCCAAGCGCGTCGTCGGCGTGAACCGCGGCGTTGGCCAAGGGCAGAGCCTGCCAAAGAATGAATAGTAGCAGGGCCAACCGGGTAATGGATTTGAATGCCGATAGTCTCAATGCAGGTTTCCCATGAGTCGCTGCGCAATCTAAAGCAGGATCAGTGGGTTGGCAAGCCTGAATGCATGATTTCACGCTGATCTTGAATATTTTCATGTTAATTAAATGGCATTTATCATGCCAATATCTTAATTGGAACTATTTATTAGTTAAAAAACTCTACCTGTGCAGCGTGTGCCGGAAAAATGACCGCGCGCATACTTGACGATAAGGTTGAATGGAAAATGATCAGTAGAAGACACATTTTGGGTTGGACGGGGGCCTTGCCCCTGCTGGCGCCGTTGGCGGCCAGCGTATTGAGTTCTGCATGCGCCAGCGCGGCGGGAACAGCCAAAAGCTATCGGATAGACGCTAGTTTGCTTTCCGAGAATCAGGATTCCAGGGTGCGCAACCTGGTTTTCCATTACACCGCCGTGCCCAATGCCCTGGCGCTGGAAATGCTCACGCAGAGCCAGCACGGGGCCAGTGCGCATTATCTGGTGCCGGATGCCGCTTTGCTGGGCATGTCCAACAAGGTGTACCAATTGGTGCCGGAGGAGCGCAGAGCTTGGCACGCCGGGCGCAGTTACTGGCAAGGGGACCGGCTGATCAACTCCAGTTCCATCGGCATCGAGATTGTGAATCTGGGCTATCCGTCTCCAGAAGAGGACGAACTGCCCCTGATGCGACGGCAGTGGTTCGACTTCGATGAGGCGCAGGTCTCGGTGGTGGCGCAGTTGGCGGCGGACATTATCGCGCGGCACCAGATTCCGCCGCACAAGGTCGTGGGGCACTCCGACGTGTCGCCGGGGCGCAAGGTGGACCCGGGGCCCAGGTTTCCGTGGGAGCGCTTATACCGCGACTACAACATCGGCGCTTGGCCGGAGCGCGAGGCGATTGAGTTCTACCTGCGGCAGGCGCCTTATCGCGGAGACATACGGGATTTGCAGAAACGCTTGCTAGATTACGGCTATGAAGCGCCGCAAACCGGCACACTGGATAAAGAGAGCCAGGACGTGGTGGCGGCTTTCCAGATGCATTTCCGGCCCGCTCGCTATGACGGCGTGCCGGATGCCGAAACTTCCGCGATTCTGGATGCCTTGCTGGAAAAGTACTTCAACCGGACGCGGCCGGGGCGGGCGCCGGGGTCGAAGCCGGTCGCGCCGCCGAGAAAAGACAATGGAAAGGGCAGCGATACCTGGCCGCTGATGCCCTGACATCGCCCAGTCATTCGAGCCGACATCAGGCCGGCGGAGCAAAGGGACGGTATGCCGTCCCTTTTTTGTTGCTGGTCGTCCCGTGGGCCTGTTCCTCTTATCCGCTCTGTTGGCGGCGATCGCGCTTAGTTTGTGCCATAACGATAGTCAGACGTCGTCATTTGATAAACTTAACTGTTTCCTAATTAAACATGCATTTATTAGTAAGTTTTTGTTAATTCTAAAACAAAACAATTTGTAATAAAATCTATCAAATAGCCCTTTCAATTTAAATGCCACTTGTACTAGAATGCAATTGAACCGGTTAAGCTTATAAAAAAAGCATAAACCTAAAAGTAATTGCTTACTAATTGCGGGATTTGGAAAGGAAGGTCGAAAATGAAACGTCTGCACGCACTTGGACTGGCAGCCCTGCTTTCCGCTCTCTCTACCGCAGCAATGGCTCAAGGCGGCCAGGTGCACTTCTACGGCGCCATCGTTGAAGGCGGCTGCAGCGCCCAAACCCACGAAGTGGCTAGCGCCGATGCGGCTCGCGCGAAGCCGGCCCTTGAACTCAATCAATGCGCCAGCCCGGCCAAGCTGACGCTGGACAGTGAAGCCGCCGCCCAGCAAGGCAAGATCGCCAGCCTCAGCGTGCGCAAAGGCGAGAACCAGTTCAGCAGCCGCGATTTGCTGCGTAGCGCCACCGCCCGAGCTGGCGCGGTGAATCTGGTGGTCAACTACTTCTGATAGCAGTCCAAAACTGCTCAATAATTCAGCAAAAAACCCACCTGGCATTATTGAGGTGGGTTTTCTTTATTTGAAGTGTTGTTTTATTGCAAATATTGCCCAATTCTTAACAAACCCCTGAAATAAAACAAATATTCAAGATTGATTCATCAAATCGTTTAAAGTCGGCGAGGCCTCTTTTTGTGTAGATTTTAAAGAAAAAATTTAATATGAAACAAAAAAATCTACGCAATGGTTCCGCTTGATACTATGCGTCTGCGTTCCAGTACTGCAGGTCAGCACTGGCGGATGGTCCGCGACGCGGCAAGCGAGGCTGCTGTGCGGTTTGAGAATGATTACCTTAGTCGGAGTCAAGAATGAAAAAATTTGTATTTGCTGGTTCCCTGATGGCTGTTGCCGCTTCCTCCATTTTCGCCGCCGCCGGCACCCTGGACGTTAAGGGCGAAATCGTTACCGCCGCTTGCGGTCTGGATTCCAAGAGCGTGAACCTGGAAGTGGGTCTGGGCAAAGTGCCGACCCATGTGTTCAAGAAAGTGGGCGACCGTTCGGCTCCGACCCCGTTCCAAATGACCCTGACCGACTGCACCACCACCACGCTGAAGACCGTGGCTGTGATGTTCTCCGGCACCGCTGGCACCAACAACGAACTGATGGCTCTGAAGAGCGGCGGCGCCAAGGGCGTGGGCGTTCGTCTGGTGAATACCAACAACGGCGACCAGATCAAACTGAATCAGTACGGCACCGCTGTGAACCTGGTTGACGGCAACAACACTCTGAACTTCAGCGCCGCATACGAAGCCGATGGCAAAGCCGGCGACGCAGTTGCCGTGACCCCGGGTCAAGCCGATGCCTTCGCCGTATTCGATCTGCAGTACAAGTAATCCGCAGTTCGATTCAAAAACGGAACCAAGCAAAGTTCCGACCCCTGTTTCCTTGTGCCCTGACGGTCTGTTCGCTTAGGCGATGATCAGGCCTGGTTTGTCCGCTGTCAGCAATGAGTAGTCTGCAAACCAGGGCATGAGGTTAGTCATCTGCAAGCATTCTCCCAAGGCATACTCCTGCGCCTGAAAATCGGCGCGGCTTCGTCATTGCTTGGCGGGACAGAATCAAGGCCGGCGCGATCAGACGCGACGGTGTGTTTTTGGCAAGGCTGCCGTAAGGCGGCGCATGCACTTAAATCGGGATATCAGCAGGCATGAGCAAGCATCGCATTTACATTGTGGCAGTGGCGTTGACGCTCGGCCCTTGCATTGCGCATGCGGTGGAGTTCAACGACGCCTTTTTGCAGCTAGACCCGAGCAGCAGCGTGAGCCTGGAGCAGTTCGAGCAGGCCGGCTATATCGTGCCGGGCCGCTATATTGCCGATGTGTATTTGAATCAGCGCTTTTTGCAGCAGTTGGAGCTGGATTTTCGCCCGGAAGGCGCAGATCAGACGGTGCGTCCGTGTCTGCCGCCGGAATTGATCCGCCAGCTTGGCCTACGCTCCGGCATTGTCTGGCCGCAGAACGAGCAATGTGTTGATTTGTCTGCGGTCAGCGCAGCCAAAGTGCGTTACAGCAAGAGCAACGCGCGCCTGGACATCTCGGTGCCGCAAGCGGAACTGGCTTACCGCGATGAAGACTATGCGCCGCCGGAAACCTGGAACGACGGCGTGCCGGCCGCGATGCTGGATTACCGGGTGTTCTATCAGCGCACCGACAACGGTCTTGGCGCCAGCAGCAGCAAGACCACCAGTTACGGCGTGGCCGGCGCCAACGCCGGTCCCTGGAGGCTGCGTTCCAATTACCAGTACGACGACAGCGCGACTAACCGCAGCCGTCTGAGTTGGAATAATACCCAGGTCTACCGCGATTTGCGCGGCATGCAGGCGCGGCTGACCTTGGGCGAAGTGTTCAAGACCTCCGAGATTTTCGACGCCTTCTCCATGCGCGGCGCCACGCTGAACAGCGATGACCGCATGATTCCGCAAAGCCTGCGCGGCTATGCGCCGCAGGTCAATGGCGTGGCCAAGACCAATGCCAAAGTGACCATCCGCAACCAAGGGCGGGTGCTCTACACTACCAATGTGCCGCCGGGCCCGTTTTCCATTCGCGATCTGAGCAGCAGCACGCAAGGGCAGCTGGATGTGACGGTGGAGGAGGCCGACGGCAGCCAGCAGACCTTTACCGTCAACACCGCCTCGGTGCCTTTCCTGACGCGTAACGGCATGTGGCGCTACAAGGCGGCCATCGGTCAGGCGGATCAGAACGGCAGCGCGTCGCACCCGAGTGTGGCCAGCGTCGAGGCGTCCTACGGTCTGACCCAGACCTTGTCGCTGTACAGCGGCTTCATCGCCTCCGCGGACTACCGTTCGCTGGCGATGGGCTTCGCCAAGGATCTCGGCGGCTGGGGCGCTTTGTCCGCCGACGTGACCCAGGCCAACGCTCAAATGCGCGGCGGCATGAATATGGCCGGCCGTTCTTACCGTTTCAACTACGCCAAGAAGTTTGAAAGCCTGAACGCGGATATCCGCCTGTTCGGCTATCGCTTTTCGGACCGCAATTTCCGATCCTTCGGTCAATTCCTCAGCGATCTGGACGGCCAGACCTATATCAGTGACAAACAGCGGGTGGGTATGACCGCCAGCAAGACTTTCGGCCAGACCAATGTGTTTCTGTCGGCGGAGAAGTCCACTTATTGGAATGCCACCGCCACCCAGCGCGTGGATTTGTCGCTGAGCCGCGACATCAATATCGGTTCCTTGCGCAATGTCAGCCTCAACTTGTCGGTGCAGAACCTGCGTGATCAGACCGGCAGCAGCAACCGTGTTTACCTGGGCTTGAGCATGCCGCTGGAGAATAACCGTCGCATCGGCTACGACATCCAAGGCAGCGCCGGCAATACCAGCCACACGGTGCGCTATTCGGACAGCAGCACCCCCAACCACAGCTACAACGTGGCGATGAGCGCGGATACCCGCTCTGGCAAGCCGCTCGTGTCCGGCGACTATCATTACACCGGCCGTGTCGTGCAGGCCGATGTTTCGGCCAGCAAGCAGCAGGGCGGTTACAGCAGCGTGTCCGCCGGGATGGGTAGCTCGCTGGTATTGCACGCCGGCGGCCTGACCATGGGCAACAGCTACGGCGGTGAAACCCGCATGCTGGTGGATACCGATGGCGTGGCTGGCGTGCCGGTGTACGGCGTGACGGCGCTAACCGACCGCAACGGCTTCGCTATGCTGAGCAGCGTGGCGCCGTACTACAGCCAGGACGTGCGCTTGGACGACGACAATATGCCGGACTCCGTAGAGGCCAGTTCCGTGGTGCGCCGCGTGGTGCTGACTGAAGGCGCGGTGGGGCGCACTGAGTTTCCGGTCAAAGTGGGACGCAAGGCCTTGCTGACGGTGAGGCTGCCAGATGGCAAAATGCCGCCTTTGGGCGCCACCGTGAGCGATGTGGCCGGCAAGCGCGATGTCGGCATGGTGGGCGACGGCGGCCTGACCTTCGTCACCGGCTTGAGTCCGACGCCCAAGCTGGAAATTTCCTGGGGCAAGACGCGTTGCCGCGTGGACCCGCTGCCGGCCGATTACGAGCTGAGCCAGGGCGGCCGCGACATGACATGCACGCCTCTCGCAGAATAAAGAATAAGGAATCGATATGAAAACTCTTCATCGCGCACTGGGGCTGGCGAGCGTGTTGGCCGCGCTGACCGCGCCGCTAACGGCCCAGGCCAACATATTGCTGGACCGTACCCGGATGATTTATCTGGAGCAGGACAAGAACGTCAGCATGGTGCTGACCAACAAGAACCCTGAGCAACCCTATTTGGTTCAGTCCTGGCTCAGCGACGGCGAAGGCAAGCGCCTGGCTTCGCCCTTCCTGGTGTTGCCGCCCTTGCAGCGTATCGAGGCCGGCGAGAAGGGCGTAGTGCGCTTGAGCCGCATTCCGGATCCCAGCTTGCCGTCCGACAGGGAATCGCTGTTTTATCTGAACGTGCAGGAAGTGCCGCCCAAGAGCGACAAGGACAATGTGCTGCAACTGGCGATCAAGTCGCGCATCAAGGTGTTCTACCGTCCCAAGGAGGCTCAATTGCCGCGTGGCGAAAACCCGGCCAACAAGCTGCAGCTGAGCTTCGACGCCGCCGCCGGCAAGCTGGTGTTCAAGAACCCTAGCCCGTATCACCTGACCCTGGTGGGGCTGGAACTGCCGGGAGACAAGAAGCCGCGCGATATGGACGGCCTGATGGTGCCGCCCAAGGGCGAGGCCCGTTTTGCGCTGAAGGCGCTGCCGGCCAGCCTGAAGCTGAGCAACATCAATGATTTTGGCGCTCAGGATACCTTTACCTTCGTTTGCGCGGACGGCCAATGCCAATGCCGCGAAGACAAGAAATAATTCCGTAAGCGCACAGTGCAGGGAGAGCCAATGTTGAATCGTCGTTTGCCGCGTTTGCTATTGATGGCCGCGCTGTCCATGCTGCCGGCCTTGAGCCACGCTCTGGCGTGCATGCCGGCGGATGGTAGCACTAACCCAATGATCACGGAAAGCATTGGCTCTACGGTGGCGGTGCCGATTACTGAGGCTTCGGGTAAGCCAATTTGGCATTCTTCGCCACGTTCAGTTTCAGTAAATTGCTATAAGGATCACGACGGACTTCGGGATGCCGAGAATGTTTATTTCTACCCGAATCCTCGGGGAGATGGTGTTCCGCAGGGCGTGCAGTTTGGTGTTGTCTATAACAATGTCCCTTACTATCAGACCCAAAAAATTGACACTGGCAAACGGATTCCCGCATGTGACCGATCTATCCCCATAGAGCGCTGCCCTAAAGTACGAATCGACTTGAATTTCACAGTGGAAATTGCCACAAAAACACCGTATCCCCCAAGTGGTGGGGTGGGGAAAAATGAATTTCAGGTTCTACAATTTGATGGTGTTGGTGGTATTAATGACAAGCCGAATAGTAACGTAGTATATAAATTGGTTGGTCTAAGCAATATTCGATTTATTCAGTGTGCGGTTGAGGTGCGCTTGGAGCCTGCAAATAATACGTTGGATTTCGGGCGAATAGTAAAAAGCGTGAAAGGTCTGGTGCCGACCTTGCCTAGGAAGGACTTCCGTCTGAACTTGGTGAAAACATGTGATGATCCCGTAAAAATTAATGGATTCTTCACCGGCAAAAATGGAAGCAATGATACATATACTGCGACCTTGGTTAAGAAAAAAGATGGTAGTGATAGCGGTTTGGGTTTGCAGTTGTTTTTTAGCGATGGCCGTCAAGTGCCGTTTGGGCGAACTGAGTTTCTAGCGGATTTCAAATTGGGCGATCGCCAGAAAACCGTGCCGATGTACGGAACCATTGTTCCCACTAATATGGGTAAAGTAGAAGAGGGCCCATTTCAGGGCATGATTAATATCGATCTGGATTATATCTAAGCGGCTTGGGCCGTCTGGTCTTCAGATGATCAGACGGTTAACTGAAGTGGCGTAAGGAGTGGAGCAATGAAATTCAAGGCAATGGTGCTGGCTTTGGCGCTGGCGGCGCCGCTGGCGCATGCGGCTGACGGCACCTTGAACGTTTTCGGCGAGCTGGTATTGAGCGCCTGCGGTCTGGATCCCAATTCACAAAGCCTGGAAGTGGGGCTGGGCTTGGTGTCCTCGCAAATGTTCCGCAAAATCGGCGACCGTTCCCGTCCGGTGGCCTTCGACATCCGGTTGACCGAGTGCTCCATCGACACCATGACAACGGTGGCGGTCCGCTTTAACGGAGAGGCCGACCGCGACAACGGCGAACTGATGGCGATCAACGGCAGCGCCGCTGGCGTGGGTATCCGCCTGATGGGGCCGGGCGGCGGGGACATTGTGCTGGGTCAGTATTCGCCGCTGGTGGGCTTGACCAACGGCAGCAACACGCTGCGCTTCAACGCGATGTACGAATCCACCCGCGCACCCGTGCCGCAAGGGCAGGAAGGCGGGATCAAGCCTGGCTCGGCCAACGGCCTGGCTCAGTTCGACTTGCGTTATATGTGAGCGGATGTAATGAAAACGGCCCTTCCGTCATTTGACGGAAGGGCCGTTTTCATTTGGGAACGGCGAGCTCAGCCGGCCAACCAGTTGCCGGGGTGCGCCTCCAGCCAGGTTTTGATGCTTTTGGCGTCGTTGACGCGGGCGGCGCTACCGCCGGCGGCCAGCAACACGATGATCAGAGGTTGGGAACCCACCGTGGCCTGCAACACCATGCAGCGGCCGGCTTCTTGGATGTAGCCGGTTTTTTGCAGCGAAATCTCCCAGTCGCCTTCGCGCACCAGCGCGTTGCTGTTCTTATATTGCAGTACGCGGCGGCTCACCGATTGAATCTGGTGTTTCTCCGTGGTGGTGAAGGCGCGAATCAGCGGGTAGCCGTGCGCGGCGCGGACCATGCGGGCGAGGTCCGCGGCGGTGGAGGTGTTGCGCATATCCAGGCCGGTAGCGTCGTAAAAAATGGTTTCGCTCATGCCCAGGCTACGGGCTTTGCGATTCATGCGCTCCACAAAGGTGGCGGTGCCGCCGGGCAGCGCGGTGCGGGCCAGGGTGGCGGCGGCGCGGTTTTCCGACGACATCAGCGCCAGCAGCAGCATTTCCTTGCGGCTGAGAGTGGTGCCCACCGCCAGGCGCGAGGAGGTGTTTTTCACCCGGTCGATCTCGGCGTCGGACACGGTCACTTCTTGGTCCAGCGACGCTCCGGAATCCAGCAGCACCATCGCCGTCATCAATTTTGTGATGGAAGCGATCGGCATGCGTTGGTGGATGTTCTTCTGGTACAAGGGTTCGCCGGTGATGCCGTTGAGCACCAGTACCGAATGCGAATTCAGCCGCGGAACGGATAGATCGGCCATCTGCGAGGCCACCATCACGCTGGACGGCGAACCTGCCAGCACCGGCATGGCTAACGCCGCGGATACCAGCAGGCTTGCAATTTTCTTGATCATGCTTCACTCCAGGGAGAGCGGATTTAACGAAATCTCGGACCGAAAAATAGGCTCGCGACATCTGCGCCGCAAGCCGTGTTTTATGCTTGGTCTGACTGTATTTTAAACAATGTTTTGACTGTGTATAGCCTGAATCGCAGCTTTTTTATATGCAGTCGCGTCGGGGGTGTGAAGCAGGGACGAACCGCGTAGAATCAGGCTATCTCCTCCGATGTCTCGACCCATGCTGCGCACCTATCCCAACAGTCCGTTCAAACTGCATCAACCATTCGAGCCTGCCGGCGATCAGCCGGGTGCCATCGCCCAACTGCTGGAAGGGCTGGACGACGGCCTGTCCTACCAGACCCTGCTGGGGGTCACGGGTTCCGGCAAAACCTACACCATGGCCAACGTCATCGCGCAAAGCGGACGTCCGGCCATCATCATGGCGCACAACAAGACACTAGCGGCGCAGCTCTACAGCGAGATGCGCGAGTTTTTCCCGGAAAACGCCGTTGAGTATTTCGTTTCTTATTACGACTACTATCAGCCGGAAGCCTATGTGCCCAGCCGCGATCTTTTCATCGAGAAAGATTCAAGCATCAACGAGCATATCGAGCAGATGCGCTTGTCGGCGACCAAGTCCATTCTGGAGCGGCCGGACTGCATCATCGTCGCCACCGTCTCCGCCATCTACGGCATTGGCGATCCTTCCGATTACCATCAGATGATTTTGCATCTGAAAGAAGGGGGGATGCTGGCGCAGCGGGACATCATCAGCCGTCTGGCCACCATGCAGTACGACCGCAACGACATGGATTTTGGCCGCGGCACCTTCCGAGTGCGCGGGGACGTGATCGACATTTATCCGGCGGAAAGCAGCGATACCGCGCTGCGTGTCAGCATGTTCGACGACGAAGTGGAAACGCTGACCCTGTTCGACCCGCTGACCGGAACGACCAAGCAGCGAGTGGGGCGTTTCACCGTGTTTCCCTCCAGCCACTACGTGACGCCGCGCGACACCGTGTTGCGCGCCTGCGAGCACATTAAGGAAGAACTGCGCGCGCGCCTGGAGTGGTATCAGAAGGAAGGCAAGCTAGTGGAAGCGCAGCGCCTGGAACAGCGCACCCGTTTTGACCTGGAGATGTTGTACGAGATGGGGTTTTGCAAAGGCATCGAAAACTACTCTCGACATTTCTCCGGCAGGGGGCCTGGAGATCCGCCGCCCACGCTGATCGATTACCTGCCGAAAAACGCGTTGATGTTCATCGACGAATCCCATGTCACCGTGCCTCAAGTGGGCGCCATGTACAAGGGCGACGCCGCGCGCAAAGCCAACCTGGTGGAGTATGGCTTCCGCTTGCCGTCGGCAACCGACAACCGGCCGTTGAAATTTCACGAATTCGAATTGCTAATGCCGCAAACCGTATTCGTGTCCGCCACGCCAGCCAACTACGAGAAGGAACACGCCGGACAGGTGGTGGAGCAAGTGGTGCGCCCCACCGGCTTGGTGGATCCTGTAATGGAAGTGAGGCCAGTTGCCACTCAGGTGGACGATCTGCTGTCCGAGATCCGATTGCGCATGGAAAAGGGCGAGCGCGTGCTGGTCACCACGCTGACCAAGCGCATGGCCGAACAACTGGCGGATTACTACACCGAGCACGGCATCAAGGTGCGCTATCTGCACAGCGACATCGACACGGTGGAGCGGGTGGAAATCCTTCGCGACCTGCGTCTGGGGGTATTCGACGTGTTGATCGGCATCAATCTGCTGCGCGAAGGCCTGGACATTCCGGAAGTCAGCCTGGTGGCGATTCTGGATGCGGACAAGGAAGGCTTTCTGCGCTCGGATCGCTCGCTGATCCAGACCATAGGCCGCGCCGCGCGCAACCTCAACGGCAAGGCCTTGCTCTACGCCGACCGCATTACCGACTCGATGAAGCGGGCGATGGACGAGACTGAACGCCGCCGCGCCAAGCAGATGGCCTTCAACGCCGAACACGGCATTGTGCCCAGAGGGGTGGAGAAGAAGATCAAGGACATCATCGACGGCGTTTACAGCGTGGAGGACGAACGCAAGAAGCTGGTGGACAACGCCCGCGTGGCGATGATGGACGAAAAGACGCTGGCCAAGGAAATCAAGCGCATGGAGAAGGAAATGATGGAGGCCGCGCGCAATCTGGAGTTCGAGAAGGCGGCCGGCTTGCGCGACCAGCTCAAGCACCTGAAGGAGCAGGCCTGGATCAACGATCTATAAGCGTCCTGGCCATGTCCGCGCAACACCCCGCTCGAATCCGAGCGGGGTGTTGTCTTTTTAACGAGACTCCGCCGTTTGTTGTTGCCGGCGGTAGCGCTGCGCCAGCGTCGCGCACGCCATCAACTGGATCTGGTGGAACAGCATCAGCGGCAGCACGATGGAGCCCAGCGTCGGCGCGGCGAACAAGACCTTGGCCATGGGCACGCCGCTGGCCAGGCTTTTCTTGGAGCCGCAAAACACAATGGTGATCTGGTCCGCGCGTGAAAAACCCAGCTTGCGGCTCAGCAGCATGGTGATGCCCAGCAGCAGGCCGAGCAGAATCAGGTTGACCAGCAGCAGCGCGGCCAGCGCCCGGGGAGGCGTTTGCCGCCACAGCCCGCTGATCACCGCGGCGCTGAAGGCGGTGTAGACCACCAGCAGGATGGAGCCCTGATCGACGTAGCGCAGCAGGCCCTTGTTGCGGTCCACCCAGCCGCCTATCCAGCGCCGGGCGATCTGGCCGGCGACGAAGGGCAGCAGCAATTGCATCACGATGTCCAGCACCGGCCCCCAGCCCTGGCCGGCGCCGTGGTGCTTGACCACCAGCAGGCTGACCAGCAGAGGCGTGATGAAGATGCCCAGGATGTTGGAGGCGGTGGCGCTGCAGATGGCGGCAGGCACATTGCCCTGCGCCATGGAGGTGAAGGCGATGGACGACTGAACGGTGGAAGGCAGCATGCACAGATAGAGCACGCCCAGGTAGAGCTCAGGCGTCAGCAGCGGCTGCAAGGCCGGTTGCAAGGCTAGGCCGAGCGCCGGAAACAGCAGGAAGGTGCAGCCCAGCACCAGCAGGTGCAGCCGCCAATGCGCGGCGCCGGCCAGCACCGCCTCGCGCGACAGCTTGGCGCCGTGCAGGAAGAACAGCAGCGCGATCGCCAGATTGGTGACGAGGTTGAACGCGGCGGCGACGTCGCCGGAGCAGGGCAGAACGGAAGCCAGCGCGACGGTGGCGAGCAGGGACAGGGTGAAGGCGTCGAGTAGTTTGGGCATGGGGCGATGCGGCGATGGCAGGGGAAGCCGCTATTGAACCGCAGCGCAATTGAGAATACAAATGCATTTATCTGATCTATTCATGAGTAATTGATATGAATGTGACTTTGCGCCAATTGCGGGTCTTCCAGGCCGTGATCGAACTGGGGGGCTTCAGCCGCGCCGGCGACGCGCTGGGCTTGACCCAGCCGGCGGTCAGCCGCGCGGTGAGGGAGTTGGAGCAGGCCTTGGACTTGCGCTTGTTCGACCGCACCACGCGAGAGGTGGAGCCCACCGCGGCGGCCCGCCGGCTGCAAGGGAAGCTGACGCGGGTGCTGGAAGCGCTGCAAGAAGCCTTGAGCGAAGCCCGGATGGAGGGCGCGCAGGCCCACGGCGTGGTGCACGTGGCCAGCAGCCCTACCTTGTCGGCTAGCCTGATGCCTTTGTTGATTGCGCGTTGTCGGCAGCGCTACCCGCAATTGAAGCTGGTACTGCACGATCAGGTGCAACGGTTGAACATCGAGGCGGTCACGAGCGGGGAGGTGGATTTCGGCCTGGTGGTGGAGCCCGACGCGGCTGTTCCGCTGGAGAGCGAACCCTTGCTGGAGGACGACTTCTGGCTGGTGTGCCGCAGCGACCACGATTTGGCCGCCCATGAGGCCGCGCATTGGGCGCAGTTGGACGGCCTGCCGCTGGTGTTGCTGGACCACAGCTCCGGCAGCCGCAGACTGATTGATGAGCTGCTGGTCAAGCATGGCCTGGAGTGCGAAGTGACGCAGCAATTGGGGCACTCGCAATCGGTGTTCCACATGGTGGAGGCCGGCCTGGGCCTCAGCGTCACGCCTGGGCTGGCCATGCCACTGCCCGCCGGCGGCGGTTTGAGCGTATTGCCCCTGCTGCCGGTGGAAAGGCGCCGCATTGTGTTGATCAAACGGCCTAACCGTTCCTTGTCGCCGCTGGCGCGGAAGGTCTGGCTGCTGGCGCTGGAAATGCGCGAGGAACTGGCCGTCGCGGCGCGCCCCGCCGCTTGGGGCGGCTGAGTTTGCCGGTCATGGCCGGGGGCGCTTGCTGGAAAAGACGAAGGCCGCAGGCTATTTAGATACTAGCAGGAGTAAAAACGGCCTTGGACCGTGGCGCGGCGTAAAACAGCGCAGAGGGGCTTGGTTGCGGAGGCTCGCAGCGGGCGCCGGTAGCGAAAATAGCCAGCAGGAGATGGGCTAGATGGGGGGGGAGATGCCGCAAATCTTGGTGGTTGACGATGAAGCCATATCCCGGCAATTCCTGACAGCAGTGCTGCGCCAAATGGGCATGAATAAGATATCCGAAGCGGTGGACGGCTTGGACGCGCTGATGCAGCTGGATGCCGGAGACCGGGCTTTCGATCTGATCTTTTGCGATTTGGACATGCCGCGGATGGACGGCGTCGAATTTGTGCGCCATTTGGGAGAGAGGGCTTACCAAGGTAAATTACTGATCACCAGCGGTTTCGACGAGAGGGTGTTGGACAGCGTGGCGGATCTGGCGAGGATGTACGCGCTGCGCTTGTGTGGCGTCTTGCCCAAACCGGTGGATCCGGAGCAATTGCTGGCAATGCTGGCCGCGCCCATTGCGGCGGGAGAGGCCCTTTGTCTACCCATGGAGCGGATCAATAGCGAAGAGTTGCGCCTGGGTATCGATCGCGGTGAAGTGGTGCCGTTTTTCCAGCCGCAGGTGGATGTGGCCTGCGGCCGGGTGTTGAGCGTGGAGGTGCTGGCGCGTTGGCTGCATCCGCAACTGGGCCTGCTCGGCCCGCTGCAGTTCATCGAGCTGGCCGAACAGAGCGGCCTGATCACGCAGATGACCAAGCGCTTGTTCGCTGATGCGTCGCAAGCGTTGAAGCGTCTGGACGCGTGGAAGCGCCTGGACATGTCGGTCAATCTTTCCATGCAGTCCTTGAAGGACTCCAGCCTGGTGGCTTCTTTGGTGTCGATTGCGCGCGAAACCGGTTTGGAGATGTCCCGGGTGACGTTTGAAGTCACGGAAAGCGGCGTAATGGCGGATCCGGCCTCTGCGCTGGAAATCATGACCCGCTTGCGTTTGAAGGGCGCTGGCCTGGCAATTGACGATTTCGGCACCGGTTTCGCCAGCATGGACCGGCTGGCGCGCATCCCGTTCACCGAATTGAAAATCGACAAAGGCTTTGTCATCGACGCGGCGGGCAACGCCACCAACCGCTCCATTTTCCTCGGTAGCGTCGAACTGGGGCACAGGCTGGGGCTGAAAGTGGTGGCCGAAGGTGTGGCTTCCGAGGCCGAATGGGCCTTGTGCCGGGAGTTCGGCGTGTCAGCCGCTCAAGGTTCCCTGATCTCCCCGCCGGTAGACGAGGCTTCCTTCGCCGAGTGGCTGGCGAGTTGCGCGGGAGGGGGGGGGCAGTCAGCGCGGGATTGGATATTCATTGCAACGCCTACCTAAGCGAGAAAATCATGAGACGACTTGGAACCCTATTGCTGCTGCTTGGCCTGGCCGTCGCGGCGCCCTTGGCCACGGCGGCCGCCGTTTTGGCCAAACCCGTCGGCAAAGCGGTGCTGGTGATCAGCGGCAACATCAGCCAAAAGAACCAGGGCGACGCCGCGGCCTTCGACATGGCGATGTTGGCCAAGCTGCCGCAACGCAGTTTCAGCACCCATACCCCCTGGTATCCGGGCTTGACCCGCTTTTCGGGGCCGTTGTTGCGCGATGTGCTGGCCGCCGCCGGCGCCCATGGCAAATTGTTGAAGGCGGTGGCGCTGAACGACTACAAGACCGACATCCCCTTTGACGACGCCAGCCGTTTCGATGTGATCCTGGCGACTCAGATGAACGGCAAGCCAATGCCGGTGCGGGAAAAAGGCCCCTTGTTCATCGTCTATCCCTACGACTCGCAAGAAGAGCTGCGTTCGGAGCTGTATTACAACCGTTCCGCCTGGCAACTCAAATCCCTGCTGGTGCATTGAGCGCGATGGATACGCCGCAGCGCAGCCATTCCACCTGGCGTAGCCTGATCTTGATCGGGGCTACGCTGGCCTGCGTGTTCGCCGGAGTGGCTTACATTCAGGTGCGGCAGGCGGACATGCTGAACACCGCGGCGCGTTACGAGGGCGACAACATCGTATGGGCCTACTTCCAGCTCGAAACCGAGGCCATGCGGCTGCAGACGACGATAGAACACGTGCTGAACCACGAGCAGGACCGGGCCGAGCTGCAGGAGCGCTACGACATCTTTGTCAGCCGGGTGGGAGTGGTGGATCACGGTCTGTACTCCAGCCTGCTGGACGGCACCCAGGAATACCAGCAGGCCCGTCCCAAGCTGGACGCCTTCATCCGCAAGGCCGACGCCTATTTCAGCCGCCAGTCCGGCGCGGTGCTGGAACTGGACGGCTTGCGACGGCTGGACTCCGAACTGGACTTGCTGAGCGGGCCGTTGCACGACCTGTCGCTGGTGGCCAATCAGCGCATGGCGGAGCAAGTGGACGCGCGCAACAAAAGCATGCAGCAACACATCGTGGTCAGCAATTGGTTGATGGCCTTTGAATGGGCGCTGATCCTCGGCTTCGCCACTATCGTGGTCCGGCAGTTGCGGCAGTTGGAGCGGCGGCGCCACGAGCTGGAAGAACTGACCGACGTACTGGAGCTGGCGCGGGTGCAGGCCGAAGCCGGCAGCATGGCGAAAAGCGTGTTTCTCGCCAATATGAGCCATGAAATCCGCACGCCGCTCAACGGCGTTCTGGGCATGCTCTCCTTGCTGGGAGACTGTACCCCCACGCCGGTGCAAGCCGACTACATCAAGACCGCCGAAGAGTCCGCTCGCCATCTGATGGCTTTGCTGAATGATGTGCTGGACGCCAGCAAGCTGGAGTCGGGCAAGCTGGACCTGCTGCCCACGGTGTGCAATTTGCGGCAACTATTATTGCAATGCGAAAGCCTGATGCGCGGTCAGGCCGTGGCCAAGGGGTTGGCCATGCGCATGGCTCTGGATTTGAACGTGCCCGAATGGGTGCTATGTGATCCGACCCGCCTGCGGCAAATCCTGCTCAATCTGCTCAGCAACGCGATCAAGTTCACCGAGATGGGCGCGGTGACTATCCAGGCTGAGGCCGTGGAATCGGGGGCGGAAAGCGGCGCCGTGTTGCGGATCACGGTCAGGGACACCGGCATAGGCATGGACGACGCCACCCTGGCGCGGCTGTTCAAGCGCTTCTCCCAGGGCGACAGCTCCACCGTGCGCCAATACGGCGGCAGCGGCCTGGGGCTGGAGATTTCGCAGAACCTGGCGCAGCTGATGGGCGGCGGCATCACCGTGCACAGCGCGCTGGGCGCGGGCAGTGTCTTTGTGCTGTCGCTACCCTTACAGGCGATGAGTGCGCCGGAAGGCCGGGTCAAGGCGGGGGGGGAGGCGGATCCGGCGGAGCTGGGACGTCAGCTGCGCGTTTTGGTTGTGGACGACAACCCGGTCAATCGCAAATACATGCAGGCGATGCTGCAGAAACAAGGGCATTTCGTCACCGTGATTCAGGACGGCGCGGAAGCGGTAGAGGCGGCAACTCGGCAACCTTTCGATCTGGTCTTGATGGATTTGCACATGCCGGCGATGGACGGCATCGAAGCGACAAGACATTTGCGCGAGCGTGCGATGACGCCGGGCATGAAGGTCGTCGCTTTGACGGCCGATGTTCTCGCGGAAACGCGGGATAAAGCCCTGGCCGGCGGGCTGGATGATTTTCTGGCCAAGCCGCTGCACGTGGAAGATTTCCAAGCCATGCTGGAGCGTCAGTTCGGCGATGAACCCGCTCCGGAGCACAGCGCCGAGCCCTCCATGCTGCCGGCCTTGCTGGACGTGGCGATGATAGAAAAAATGACGGAAATGCTGACCCTGGAAAAATACCGGGAGCTGGTGGCGCAATTCTTCGCCGGCAAGGTCGGCCGGGTGGACGAATTGCTGGCCGCGGCGCTGGCCGGTCAGCGGGATCAGGTGCGGCGCCACTCGCACAATTTGAAGGGCGCCGCGCTGACACTGGGCTTCAGCGCTTTGGGCGGGTCCTGTGCCGGACTGGAGCGCTTGGCCCTGGCCGCGGAGGAGGATTTGGCCGACGAGGCGGAAAGAGTGGGCCTCCTGTTTGATTCCACGCGCAGCGCCTGCATCGCGGCCGGCTATCTGGATGGCATGGACTTGCCGGCGTTGCGTTAGTCGCGGGGGCTGCGTGAAAATCGCCGGCGCGCCCCTCATGGGCGCGTAGCCGGCGGTGGAAGTGATAAGATCGAGGCGAGTCAGTGCTTGAATCCCATACTGAATAAAAATAGAGAGCCGAAGCCGTCCATGAGCCAGAACGATTGCTTGTCCATTTTGTTTGTTTGCATGGGAAACATCTGCCGGTCGCCAACCGCGGAAGGGGTGATGCGCGCCAAGCTCAAGAGCGCAGGCCTGGAGGCGCGGATGCGGGTGGAATCCGCGGGCACGCATGACTACCACGTCGGCGAAGCACCGGACCGGCGCACCTGTCAGGCGGCGCTGCGCCGCGGCTACGACCTGTCCGATTTGCGGGCAAGACAGGTGGAAGCGCTCGATTTCGAGCGTTTCGACTGGATTTTGGCCGCCGACCGGCAAAATTTGGCTTTGTTAAACGCCCAATGTCCGCCATCCTATCGCGGCAAGCTGCATTTATTGCTGGAGCCGCTGTCCGGCGCCGTCCGCGAGGTGCCCGATCCCTACTACGGCGGCGCTGGCGGTTTCGACGCCGTGCTGGATCTGGTGGAGGCGGCTTGCGACGCCTGGCTGGCCCGCATGGCCGACGCGGAGACGGAGCCGGCGCCATGAAGCCGTTTGACGCGGAAGTGCCGCGCGCGCGGGCTGTTTTTACGATAACCATAGAAAGTCAAGGACGCGTATGGGGCAGATGACGAGGGGAACCTCCGCCAAGAAGCCGCTGGATGTTGTGCCCAGCCACAATGCGGACATCATCTTGCCCAAGCAGGCCGGTAAAATGCCCTTGGCCAGCCAGGCAGTGATCGTCATCGGCTCTTCCACCGGGGGCACGGAGGCCCTGCGCACCTTGCTGACCGCGCTGCCGCCCTCGATGCCGCCCATTCTGATCACTCAGCACATGCCGGAAATGTTCACCCATTCCTTCGCCACGCGCTTAAACACCTTGTGCAAGTTGACTGTGAAAGAGGCGGAAGACAATGAACGGCTGCAAAACGGCACCGTCTACATCGCGCCGGGCCATTCCCACCTGCTGATCAAGCCCGCGCCCACCATAGGCTACGCCATCGGCCTGCATGCTGGGCCGCCGGTCAACCGGCATCGGCCGTCGGTGGACGTGCTGTTCCGCTCCGCCGCCAATCTGGTGGGCAAGAACTGCATCGGCGTTATCCTGACCGGAATGGGCAGGGACGGTGCCAGCGGCATGCTGGAGCTCAAGCAGGCAGGCGCCTGGAATATTGCCCAGGACGAAGCCAGCTGCGTCGTGTTCGGCATGCCCAAGGAAGCCATCGCCATGGGCGGCGCGCATGAGGTGCTGGCCTTGGAGAGCATCGCCACGCGCCTGTCGGTGCTGGCCTCGCAAAAGCAACACCAAGCCGGCGGGTCGGCTTAACCCTCTGATAGAACAAGAAAACATGAAGTATCTCCCTATTTTGGTGGTGGAAGACGACGCCGATTTGCGCGAAGCCATCGTCGACACTTTGAGCCTGGCCGGCTACCCCACATTGGAGGCCGGCGACGGCGCCGCGGCCCTGGCCAAATTGAAAGAAGCGCCGGTGGGGTTGATCGTGTCCGACGCCCAAATGGCGCCGATGGACGGCTATACGCTGTTTGAGGAGGCGAAAAAGCGTTATCCCGGCGTGCCTTTCATTCTGATGACCGCATACGGCGTGATTGAAAGGGCGATTGAATTGCTGCGCGCGGGCGCCGCGCATTACCTGCTCAAACCGTTCGAGCCGGCTAGTCTGATTACTGAAGTGGAAAAGCACCTGCTGCGCATGCCCAGCGAAGCGGGCGGCGAAGTGGTGGCGGAGTCCGCCGCGATGCGGCAACTGTTCGCGCTGGCCGGGCGCGTGGCCGGAAGCGACGTCAGCGTGATGATTTCCGGCCCCAGCGGCGTAGGCAAGGAGGTGTTGGCGCGTTACATCCACCGGCACTCCAGGCGCTGCGAAGGGCCTTTCGTCGCGGTCAACTGCGCGGCCATCCCGGAAAACCTGCTGGAGTCCACCTTGTTCGGCCATGAGCGCGGCGCCTTCACCGGCGCGGCGCAGGCCTTGCCGGGGAAGTTCGAGCAGGCGCAGGGCGGTACCATTTTGCTGGATGAAGTCACCGAGATGCCGCTGTCGCTGCAAGCCAAATTGCTGCGGGTGCTGCAGGAGCGGGAAGTGGAGCGCGTCGGCGGCACGCGAACCTTGAAACTGGATATCCGCGTGTTGGCCACTTCCAACCGCGACCTGCAAGCCGCGGTGGACGCAGGCCAATTCCGCGAGGACCTGTATTTTCGCCTGAACGTGTTCCCGATGCGCATCCCGGCGCTGGCTGAGCGGCGCGACGATATTCTGCCTCTGGCACGAATCATGCTTAAAAAGTACGCAGAGGCCGCCGGAAGAGGCAATCTGATCCTGTCCGAGGATGCGGAACGTCATTTGACGGCCTATAGTTGGGAGGGTAACATCCGCGAACTGGAGAATGTGGTGCAGCGGGCGGTGATTCTTGCCGCCGGGGCGGAAATTTTTGCCGCCGATCTGCTGCTGGATCACGACTCCGTCGCGGCTCAGGTTACCCGGACAGCGTCTGAAAAAGACAATTCCGTGTCGGATGAAACCGACATGAAAACGCTAGAGAAACGCCATATTCTGGAAACCTTGACCGCGGTGGGCGGCGTCAAGAAGCTGGCCGCGGAAAAACTGGGCATCAGCGAGCGCACATTGCGCTATAAATTGCAGCGTTACCGTGATGAAGACGCTGCCGACGGATGTCAGGAGGTTCCAGGTGGAAATGGCTTGGAGTAACCATGTCAGTGCCAAATATCGATCAACTGTTGGGCGAGCTGCGCACCGCCTCGGCCCTGGCCGCGGGCAAACCCGCCGCTACGGCCCCGGAAGCGTCCCAGGTGGACTTCTCCGCTGTGCTAAAGTCCACCTTGGAGCAGGTGAACTCGGCGCAGCAGACTTCGCAGGAGATGCAGAAGCAATTTGAATTGGGTGACGAGGGGGTCAACCTGCAGGACGTGATGGTGTCGCTGCAGAAAGCCAGCCTGTCGTTCCAGACCATGGTTCAGGCGCGCAACAAGCTGGTCACCGCCTATCAGGAAATCATGAATACCCAAGTCTAGCGCTGCCGGACCCGACCAGCCGGCGGCGGTGGGCTCGAACCTAAAACCACTGTATGGCTGACCTGGCAGAAGAAAACGCTACGCCCGTTTGGCGAAGCCGCATGAATGAAGCGTCTGATCGCTTCAAAGCGCTTCCCAACAATAAAAAAGTCCTGTTCCTCGCGGCGGTGGCCGCTATTTTCGCCGTCATCGTGGGCGCGGTGGTGTTGAACCGCACGCCCAGCTATAAAATCCTGTTCTCCAATATCTCCGACCGCGACGGCGGCCAAGTGGCCGCTTCGCTGCAGCAGATGAACGTGCCGTACCAACTGGGCGAGGGCGGCACCATCTCCGTGCCCTCGGACAAGGTTTACGACGCGCGCTTGAAGCTGGCGGCGCAAGGCTTGCCCAAGGCCGGCGGCGTCGGGTTCGAGCTAATGGACAATCAGAAGTTCGGCATCAGTCAGTTCGCCGAGCAAGTCAACTATCAGCGCGCGATCGAGGGCGAACTGGCGCGTACCATTGAAGCGGTGGGTTCGGTGGAGAGCGCACGTGTTCATATCGCCATCCCCAAGCAAAGCGTATTCGTGCGCGAGCAGCAACAGCCCACCGCTTCGGTGATGTTGACCCTGTTCCGCGGCCGTTTGCTTGACGCGGGGCAGATCGCGGGCATTCTGCACTTGGTGTCCAGTTCGGTGCCCAATCTGCCGGTTAAGAACGTCACCATCGTCGATCAGGATGGCAATCTCCTGTCCAAACAGAGCGGCCCGGATGAGAACTCGGGTCTGGATCAGAGACAGCTGGGGTACGTGCGGCAGGTTGAAGAGGGTTATGTCAAGCGCATTGAGGATATCCTCGAGCCCATTTTCGGAAAGGGCAACTCGCGCGCTCAGGTTACCGCCAGCGTCGATTTCGCCGAGGTGGAGCAGACCTCGGAAACCTTCAAGCCCAATTCCAGCCCCAACCCATCCGCTACCCGCAGCCAGCAGATCAGCGAAAAGCTGAATAACGGCGCGGCGCTGCCGTCCGGGGTGCCGGGAGCCTTGTCCAATCAGCCTCCGTCGGCCGCTTCCGCGCCGATCACGCTGCCGCCGGGTGCCGCGCCCGGCACGGCCACGTTGTCCGGGCAGACCATGGGCGCGTCCGGCACCTTGCAACGCGACATCACCACCAATTACGAAGTCGACAAAACCATACAGCACACTAAGATGCCGCAGGGCGGCGTCAAGCGCCTGTCCGCCGCAGTGGTGGTCAACTACCGGCGCATGCCAGACAAGAACGGAGAGATGAAGCCGACGCCGCTGACTCCGCAGGAGGTTCAGCAGATCAATAATCTGGTCAAAGAGGCGATGGGCTTCAACACTCAGCGCGGCGACACCCTGAACGTGGTCAACGCAGCCTTCGCCGACGCCGAAGTGCCGGCGACGCTGCAGGAAAAAGTTACCGACTACGTGACCAGCAACGGTTCCAGCCTGCTCAAGTACGGCCTGCTGACCATCGCAGTGCTCTACCTGTTGTTCGGCGTGGTGCGCCCCATCATGCGCGACTTGGTCAAGCCGCCGGCCCCAGCCAAGGGCAGCGAAGAAGAGGCCGCGGCGCAGGCCGCCGCCGCGGGCGGTCGCTTGCTGGGCGTCGCAGGAGAAGAGGGCGAAGAAGGCGCGGCCGGTCACGCTGGCGGCGCCGCGGGCGGCGGCGATCCGCGCGAAGCGCAGATGCGGCAATACACCACCAATCTGGAAGCGGTGCGTGAAATGGTGAAATCCGATCCGCGCATGGCCGCTCAGATCATCAAGGAATGGATAAGCGCCGATGAGTGAGAACGGAGTGCGCAAGAGCGCGGTGTTGCTGTTCAGCCTGGGTCAGGCGGAAGCCGTCGAGGTATTTAAATACCTTGGCCCCAAGGAAGTGCAGAAGATTTCTCTGGCGATGGCGGCGATCAATAATCTGAGCTACGAGCAGATTGACGAGGTAGTCAGCGAATTCAAGGGCGAGTGCGCGGCGCGCGCCAGCATCGGCGCGTCCGACGAATACTTGCGCAATGTGCTGATCGAGGCGCTGGGGCCGGATAAGGCGGCCAACCTGCTGGACAAGATCATGCAGGGCAACGATCACAGCGGGATCGAAAGTCTGAAGTGGATGGATCCTTCTTCCGCCGCCGACTTGATCCGCAACGAGCACCCGCAGATCATCGCCACCATTCTGGTGCATCTGGAGCCGGACCTGTCCAGCTCCATCCTGTCCTACTTCCCGGAACGGATGCGCAATGAAGTGCTGATCCGCACCGCCACGCTGGAAGGCGTGCAACCGCAGGCGCTGCGCGAGTTGAACGATGTGTTGACCCAGCTCTTGTCCGGCTCCGACCGCATCAAGAAGAGCGCGGCCGGCGGTATTGGTCTGACCGCGGAAATCCTCAACTTCATGGGGTCCAACGTGGAAGCCGCGGCGCTCAACTATATCCGCGAATACGATCCGGAGCTGGCGCAGCGCATTCAGGACAAGATGTTCGTGTTCGAGAACATCCTGGAAATCGACGACCGTTCGATCCAGACCATTCTGCGCGAAGTGCAATCCGATTCCCTGGTGATCGCGCTCAAGGGCACCAGCGCCGAGCTCAAGGACAAGATTTTCCGCAATATGTCGCAGCGCGCCGCGGAAATGCTGCGCGACGATCTGGAGTCCAAGGGGCCGGTCAAACTGTCCGAAGTGGAGGCCGAGCAGAAGGAGATTCTCAAGGTGGTACGCAAGCTAGCCGACGACGGCCAGATCGTGCTAGGCAGCAAGGGCGGTGATGAAGGTCTCGTCGAGTAATCCCATCATTCCCGGCGAAGAGTTGGAGGGCTGGAGCAGTTGGAGCCCCAACGCGCTGGACGGCCTGACCCAGAGACTGACGCCGGTGCAGCTGATGGAGCTGGCGCAGCAGCGTCGCCGTCAACAGGAGCAGGCGCAGGCTGAGTCCGCCGTCGAGCCGGCTTCGGCCGAGGGGGGGGAGGCCGCCGAAGCCGCGGACGGCGAGCGCGCGGTGAGCGGCTATCCCACCGCTGCCGAGCTGGAGGCCATTCATCAGGAGGCCTGGCAGTCCGGCCATGAGGCTGGGCTGGAGGCCGGCCGCGCGGCCGGTTACCAAGAAGGCTTGACCGCCGGGCGGGAGCAGGGCTTGGCCGAGGTGCGTGCTGAGCAGGAAGCTCGTTTCGCCGAGGCCTGGCAGCCCTTGCAACAGTTGGCGGAAGGGCTGGCGCAACAGATTTCCCGTTTTGAAACTGAACTGTCCGCGGATTGGTTGGCCTTGGCGTTGGAGCTCGCCGGCCAACTGAGCCATGGTCTGGCGCGGCAGAACCCTTTGCTGATTCAGGAGCTGCTGCGCGAGGCGCTGGACGATCTGCCTGCCACGCTGGCGCAGGCGCGCTTGCGTCTAAACCCGGCCGATCTGGAGGTGGCGCGAGAGTTTCTGGCGCAGGAAACACCGGAAACCCAGTGGCAATGGATTGAAGACCCCGAGGTGGAGCGCGGCGGCTGTGTAATAGACACTGCCGCGCTGAGGTTGGATCTGACCATGGGCACCCGTATTGCCGCCATGCGCAAGGCGCTGGGAATGGACGATGAGCCACCCGCAGCTGATTGAGCGCCAACGCGCATGGCTGCGCGACTGCGCGGACAGCGCGCGCGCCGCCAAACTGTGGCAGCCCTGTGGCAAGCTGGTTCGCGTTACTGGCATGGTGATGGAGGCTGTGGGTCTCAAGCTACCGGTGGGCAGCGCTTGTCAGGTGGCTTTGGCGGACCGGAAGCTTGTGGAGGCCGAGGTGGTGGGCTTTTCCGGCGACAAAGTGTTCCTGATGCCATTGAGCAACGTCCACGGCCTGTTGCCGGGCACGCCGGTGATGCCGCTGACGCCGCGGCACCCGCCGCAATTCGGCAAGACTCAAGCCCAGGCGGCCACCGACGGCTCGTCCGGCCGCATGGTGCCTGTGGGGCTCAGCCTGCTGGGCCGAGTGTTGGATTCGCTGGGGCGGCCGCTGGACGGCAAAGGCCCCATTCATCCTGATGCCTGGTTCCCGTTGCACAGCCAACCGATGAACCCGCTGGACCGATCGCCGGTGCGCGATGTGCTGGATGTCGGTGTGCGTGCCATCAACGGTTTGTTGACGGTGGGGCGGGGTCAGCGCTTGGGCCTGTTCGCCGGCTCCGGCGTGGGCAAGTCGGTGTTGCTGGGCATGATGGCCCGCTTCACCAAGGCCGATGTGGTGGTGGTGGGCTTGGTTGGCGAGCGCGGCCGAGAGGTCAAGGACTTCATCGAAAACATTCTGGGCGACGAAGGCATCGCCCGTTCGGTGGTGGTTGCCGCGCCGGCGGACATGCCGCCGCTGATGCGCCTGCACGGGGCGGCTTACGCCACCGCGCTGGCCGAATACTTCCGCGCTCAAGGCCTGGACGTGTTGCTGCTGATGGATTCGGTGACCCGCTATGCGATGGCGCAGCGCGAGATCGCGCTGGCCATTGGCGAGCCGCCGGTGACCAAGGGCTATCCGCCGTCGGTGTTCGCGCGCCTGCCGCAATTGATTGAGCGCGCAGGCAACGCCGCGGAGGGCGGCGGTTCCATCACGGGCTTTTATACGGTGTTGTCTGAAGGTGACGATCAGCAGGATCCGATTGCCGATTCCGCCCGCGCCATTCTGGACGGCCACTTTGTGCTGTCGCGAGAACTGGCCGAGTCCGGTCACTATCCGGCCATCGATATCGAGCAATCCATCAGTCGGGTCATGGTGGATGTGGTGCCTCAAGCGCAGATGGCCTTGGCCCGGCAATTCAAGCAGCTGTACTCCCGCTATCAACGCAACCGCGACCTGATCAGCGTCGGTGCCTACGTGCCGGGTTCTGACCCGGTGCTAGACGACGCGATGCGGCGCCAGTTGCCCATGGTCGGTTTTTTGACCCAGCCGATGCATGAGTCGCAGGATTTCTCTTCCAGTTGCGAACAATTGCAGGGCGTGTTGTCCTGAGGCTGAGCCGTGGCGGAAAGCAAATACCTGTTGTTGATTCGTTTGGCCGACGACAAGCAGAAAGCGGCCGCCGAGCGTATGCGGCTGGCGCAAAGCCGGTTGGCGGAGGCCCGTTCGCGCCAGGAGCAGCTGGACGCTTTTCGCGGCGAGTACCGGCAACGGCTGACCAGCCGCGGCGCGCAGGGCATCAGCGCTTTGCAATATCAGGATTTTCAACGTTTTCTCGCACGCCTGGATGAGGCCATGGTGCAGCAGCAGGGAGATGTGGAGCGCTGCACTCAGCGCTTCTTGCTGGAGCGCCAGGCCTGGCAGCATGAGTACAAGAAGCTCAAAGCCTACGAAAAACTGTTGCAGCGCGAGCAAGAGCGCGCTGCCGTGCGCGAGGCGCGGGCGCAGCAGAAGGCCAGCGATGAATTCGCCACCCGGCGGTTTTGGGACAGTACCCACGGCGAGGAGTGAGGGCCGACTCAAGGTCCGCGCTTGGCACGCTAGTTGCTTTATTGCTTGCGTCTTACTTGTTAGAGAGTCGGCCATGACGACACCTGTGAACGCAGCCGCGGCCAATCCGGTCAGCGGCAAAGCCAATATGCCGGGGGGCAATCTGGCCACTGCCGGCGATACCGGCGCCGGCGATCTGTTCGCCAGTCTGCTGGGGCTGCAGATGAGCTCCTTGGGCAGCTCCTTCTTGCCGGGCGCCAACGCCGACCCTTTGGCGGAGGCGATCCTGGACAAGGATAAGCCGACCAAGAGCGAGGATGGTCAAACTTTGGCGACGCCGTTGCCGGGAATGCCGCTGATGGGCTCGGCGCAGCAGCCTGTTCAGCAGCAGGCGGTGACTTCGCCGCGGGCCAATAGCGATTTACCGACCGGTGCCAAGCCCGTTGAACTCAAGCCCGACATTGCGGCGACGCTGCCCGCTTCGCTGGCCAAAGCCCGCAATCTGTCGCTGCCGGCGCAGCAAAATTTGCCGGAGGACGGCAAGGTCTTGCCGCAGTTTTTGCCGCTTCAGGGGCATGAGCAGCTAGCGGCCAAGCCGGCTGCGCCCACGCCGGTGTTCACCGTGCAACAGCCGGTGACCGATCCCAACTGGGCCAAGGCCATGAGCGAGCAGGTGATGGGCATGGTCAGCCTCAAAGCCGACAAGGCGCAGATTCAGCTGAACCCGCCGCAATTGGGACCGATCGAGGTAACGCTGAAGATGAACGGCAACGACCAGGCGCAGGTGTTGTTCGCGGCGGCGGTGCCGGCCACGCGCGAGGCGTTGGAAAACAATATGCATCGTCTGTCTTCCATGCTGGCCGCCGGCGGCATTCAGCTAACCGACGCGCAGGTGTCCAGCGGACAATCCGGACAGCAACAGCAGGCGTTCCAGCGCGGGCAATCGCAGCGCCAGAACGAGAACGCCGAGCCCGAGCCGATGGATGCATTGAGCAGCATCAAGGCGGCTCGCGGCATTCTCAGCATTTTCGCCTGATCATTTGTGATAATCTCCCCTGTTCAATTTGCATCTAAAATTAGAAAATATAGTGAAGAAATCGTTTAAGATTTCACTATGAACACCCAGTGAACAGGGCAGGTATATGGCAGAAGATAAAAAAGCGGAAAAAGCAGAGAAAAAAGCAGGGGGCGGCGGCGGTAAATTGATGCTGATCGTCATTATATTGCTGGTGCTGGTCTTGGCCGCGGTGGGTGGCTTGGCCGCCTATATGTTCACCAATATGAATAAGCCGGCGGCGGCTGGCGAACACGCCGAGCAGACCAAGGAAAAACCCAAGAAGAAAAAAGAAGGTCCGCCGATCTTCGAAAAGCTGGATACTTTCGTGGTGAACTTGGCCGGCAACGACGGCTCCTTGCTGCAGGTGGATATGCAGGCGGAGCTGGCCGACGAGGAAGCCAAAAAGAAATTCACCGATTACGCGCCTAAAATTCGCAGCGCGTTGATCTTGCTGCTGTCGTCCAAGTCCGCGGTGGAGTTGGCCACGCCTGACGGCAAGGTGCGGCTGAAGGCCCAGGTCAAGCAGATCATCAATGAGTCGATGGACGCCGGCGAGGAGCAGCCGGTGGAAAGCGTGCTCTTCACTTCCTTCATCATCCAGAAGCAGTAAGCGGCATGGGCGACGATATTCTTTCCCAGGAAGAGGTGGATGCCCTACTCAGGGGCGTCTCCGGGGAGGATGAGGATGATGGCGGCGGCGGGGACGCGCAAGGCGTCCGCGGCTATGACATCGGTCGGCAAGAGCGCATCGTGCGCGGCCGCATGCCGACGTTGGAAATCATCAACGAGCGTTTCGCGCGCAATCTGCGCATCGGCCTGTTCAACTTTATCCGCCGCAACGCGGAAATCTCGGTTGGGCCGGTGCGGGTGCAAAAGTACAGCGAGTTCATCCGCAATCTGGTAGTGCCCACCAACCTGAACCTAGTGCATGTCAAGCCCTTGCGCGGCACCGGGCTGTTGATTTTCGACCCGGACTTGGTGTTTCTGATTGTCGACAACCTGTTCGGCAGCGACGGGCGCTACCATGTGCGGGTGGAAGGCCGCGACTTCACTCCCACCGAGCAGCGCATCATCCGCCGTTTGCTGGATGTGGTGTTCGTCGAGTGTCAGAAAGCCTGGGAGCCAGTGCATCCCATCGAGTTCGTCTATCTGCGTTCCGAAATGAACACCCAGTTCGCCAATATCGCCACGCCCACCGAGGTGGTGGTGGCGATGACTTTCCATATTGAGCTGGGCGCCGGCGGCGGCGATTTCCATATTTGTCTGCCGTATTCGATGGTGGAGCCTATCCGCGACGTGCTGTCCAGCACCATGCAGGCGGACCGCACGGAGGTGGACAATCGCTGGGTCAACCTGATGACGCATCAGGTGCAGGCGGCGGAAGTAGAATTGGTGGCGACTTTAGGCAAGACCAAGGTGACCTTGGGTCAGATTTTGAATTTGAAGAACGGCGACGTGGTGATGCTGGAGATTCCGGAGCGGGTGGAAGCCGACGTATCGGGCATTCCGGTGTTCGAAGCCAGTTATGGCACCGTGCAGGGGCGCTATGCGCTGAAGGTGGAGCAGGTGTTGGCCGGCGCGAATGATTTTCACGAGCCTCTGGGGGATAAAGAGCAATGAGCGAAGAAGAATTGCAAGCCGCGCAGATGGAGGCCGAAGCGGCCGCAGCCGCGGCAGCCGCTGCCGGCGGAGCCGGCGGCGAGGAAGAAGTGTCGATGGACGACTGGGCCGCCGCAATGGCCGAGCAGGAAGTGGTGGATTCCGCTCCAGAGCCGATGCCGGCCCAAAACCTGTTCCAAGAACTGGGTGCGAGCACCTCCGGCGCGGGCGTCCCGCAGAATCTGGACATGATTCTGGACATCCCGGTGCAATTGACCGTGGAGTTGGGCCGAACCAAGATCGCCATCCGCAACTTGCTGCAATTGGCGCAGGGGTCGGTGGTGGAACTGGACGGCATGGCCGGGGAGCCGATGGACGTGCTGGTCAACGGTTGTCTGATCGCCCAGGGTGAAGTGGTGGTGGTCAACGACAAGTTCGGTATTCGTCTGACCGATATCATCACGCCCGCGGAACGCATTCGCCGTTTGCAAAAATGACGAGGTCAGCCATGTTTGCGATGACGCGCCGTGCTGTGCAGGGCGCTTTTTATTTGGCGGCGTCCGGTCTGGCCGCTGCCGCCACGGCCACGGCCACGGTAGCACCGTCTCCGGCGGCCGCGCCGTCGCCGTTCATGAGTTTGCTGCAGGTCTTGTTCGGCCTGGCTGTGGTGCTGGGCGCCATCGTCGGCATGGCCTGGCTGTTCAAACGGCTTTCCGGCGGCATGCTGGGCGCCTCCAACCGCCTGAAGGTGGTCAGCGGAACCATGGTGGGGCCCAAGGAGCGCGTGGTGATCGTGGAGCTGGAGGGGGAGTGGCTGGTGCTGGGCGTGACGCCGCAGCAAGTCAATCTGCTAAGCAAGCTGCCGCGCCCGGAAGGCGCGGAAATCGAAGCGGCGCCGGCGGCGGAGCCTTTCGCGCGCTGGTTGAAGGCGGCAATGGACAAGAGCCGCAATAGCAAGGCGGGACCGCGATGAGGCCATGTTTCCGATACGGCGCGCTGGTTTTGTTGGCGACGCCGTTGATCGCGGACGCGGCCGGCGGCTTGCCTTTGATGAGCAGCACGCCGGCGGCCGGCGGCGGGCAGAATTATTCGCTCAGCTTGCAGATGCTGCTGTTCATGACCGGGCTGACCTTCATCCCGGCGATGATGCTGATGATGACGGCTTTCACTCGCATCATCATCGTGATGTCGCTGCTGCGGCAGGCGATGGGCACCATGCAGTCGCCGCCCAACCAGGTGATCGTCGGTTTGTCGCTGTTCCTGACTCTGTTTGTGATGGGGCCGACTTTCGACCAAGTCTACGCCAAAGCCTGGGTGCCGTTCTCAGACGATAAGATCACGCTGCAACAGGCGGTGGACGAGGCCAGCAAGCCGATGAAGGCTTTCATGCTGCGCCAAACCCGGGAGAAGGACCTGGCCTTCTTCATCGAGATTTCTCAATCGGAAAAGCCGCAGACCAAGGCCGACGTATCCATGAAGACCCTGGTGCCGGCTTATGTGATCAGCGAGCTGAAAACCGCCTTCCAGATCGGCTTCATGGTGTTTATTCCCTTCCTGATCATCGATCTGGTCGTGGCCAGCATCCTGATGGCGATGGGCATGATGATGGTGTCGCCGGTGACGATATCGTTGCCGTTCAAGCTGATGCTGTTCGTGCTGGTGGACGGCTGGACCTTGCTGATGGGCTCGCTGGTGCAGAGCTTCTATACTGGCTGAGGCGGCATGACGGGGTGTGACTGGAAACGTCGCCGGGCGGGGCCCGGCGTTTTAGGCGAGGAGCGGGCGGCATGAGTCCGGAGCTGATCATCAATATCGTGCAGAACGCGCTGTACATCCTGATCATCGTCGCGGCGCCGGTGTTGCTGGTGTCGCTGTTGGTGGGTTTGCTAGTCAGCGTGCTGCAGGCGGCGACTCAGATCAACGAGATGACGCTGACCTTCATTCCCAAGCTCCTGGCGATGTTTCTGGTGCTGGTGCTGGCCGGACCGTGGATGCTGAACACGCTGATTGAGTACACCACGCGGCTGTTCCAGAGCATTCCGCACGTGATCGGCTGATGCTGAGCATTTCCGATGCGCAGATCAACGCGCTGGTGGCCATGTTCGTTTGGCCGTTCGCGCGCATCGTCGGCCTGCTGCTGGTGGAGCCGGTGTTCGCCTACCGCGGCGTGCCGCGCCGTTTCAAGGCCGGGTTCGCGCTGATCCTCACCGTGATGCTGGCGCCCTTGCTGCCCCCGTTGCCGGCGGTGCCGCTGGTATCGGCGGAGGGAATGGCCATTCTGTTGCAACAGTTGTTGATTGGCCTGTCGATGGGTTTCGTCATGCGTATCGTGATTTCCGCGGTGGAAGTGGCGGGTTTCATCATGGGTTCGCAAACCGGCTTGGGTTTTGCCATGTTCTTCGACCCGATGCACTCAGCTCAAGTGCCGGTGGTGTCGCAGCTGTTGACCCTGTTCACCTTCTTGCTATTCCTGGCCTTCGACGGTCACCAAGTGGTGTTGTCCACCTTGGTGGAAAGTTACCGGGTGCTACCGATAGGCATGAGCATGCCGGACCAGGGCATCAAGTCGCTTGCCCTGTGGGGCGGCCACCTGATCGAGTGGGGTGTCTGGCTGGCCATGCCGGTGATTGCGGCTCTGCTGATCACCAACCTGGCGATCGGGGTGATGACCCGCGCCGCGCCGCAGTTCAATATCTTCACTTTCGGTTTTCCGCTGACCCTGATGATAGGCTTCATCAGCATCTACCTGACCTTGCCAATGATGGTGCCGGTGCTGGAGCAGATGTATCGCGCCGGTTTCGAGATGATGCTGGCCATGCTCAAGGCCAAGTAGCGGCGGCCGCCGCCCCTGTCCAGACTCCAGTGGATTCGAAAAGCCTGCTGGCAGCGTTGATTCCGCGCTCGTTCGCTGTACCCCTTGTGTTTAGGCCTCTGTGCGCGGTGCGCCTTGCTCTCGAGACGCTTGCGACGGTATTCGAGGTCCCCTCAAGTTCTGATAGAATAGGCGCCAATTTTGACTGAAAGGTCCGTAGTGGACCGGACAACAGACAGAGGCAACTATGGCAGGTCACAGTAAATGGGCTAACATCCAGCACCGCAAAGGTCGTCAGGATGCCAAACGTGGCAAGATCTTTACCCGCTTGATCAAGGAAATCACCGTTGCGGCCAAGATGGGCGGCGGAGACCCCAATATGAACCCGCGCCTGCGCCTGGCGGTGGACAAGGCCAAGGCCGAGTCCATGCCCAAGGACAATATCGATAACGCGATCAAGCGCGGCACAGGCCAGTTGGAGGGCGTCGATTATGTTGAGTGCCGCTACGAGGGTTACGGCATAGGCGGCGCGGCGGTGATGGTGGACTGCCTGACCGACAACAAGACCCGCACGGTGGCCGATGTGCGCCACGCGTTCTCCAAGTACGGCGGCAATATGGGCACCGACGGTTGCGTGTCTTTCCAGTTCAGCCATTGCGGCTATCTGGTGTTCGCGCCGGGCGTGGATGAGGATGCCTTGATGGAAGCCGCGCTGGAAAGCGGGGCTGAGGATGTGGTCGCCAACGACGACGGTTCCATCGAAGTAATCACCGGTCCGTACGAGTTCTCCGACGTCAAGAGCGCGCTGGAAGCCAAGGGCTTCAAGGCGGAAATGGGCGAAGTGACGATGAAGCCGCAGAACGAGACTGAATTGTCCGGCGATGACGCCGTGCGCATGCAGAAACTGCTGGACGCGCTGGAAGACCTGGACGATGTGCAGGATGTTTACACTTCCGCGGTGCTGGACGAGTAAGAGCCTGTTCAAAGGCTTGCTCTAGTTCGCGAGATCGTAGACACGTTCTAAGCGCTGCTGCGGCATCCGGAAAAAAAGCTCCCTAAGGGGAGCTTTTTTGCGTCTGGGCTAGGCGCGCGGCGTGTAGTTGCCTCGCTACATCGAAGCGCAGCCGCCGTCAAGCGTCGCCGATGCGCTTCGCGAGGACTGTTGCATTTGCTGAACAGATTGAGTTTATCGCTTCCGGCCTGTAGGCAGCTCTGCTATAAAGCGTCAGCTGATTACGTTTTAGCAATGGATGCCGTCGACTAAGGCGCGCGTCGCTTGATAACGATGAGGAAATTATGACCCGGGTCCTGGTTGTGGGCAGCGTGAATATGGATCTGGTGGTGGAGGCGGAACGCTATCCACGGCTGGGTGAAACCTTGTTTGGCAAGCGCTTTGCGTCCTATCCGGGCGGCAAGGGCGCCAATCAGGCAGTGGCCGCCGCGCGGCTGGGCGCGCAGGTGACTTTGCTGGGCTGCGTGGGCCGCGATATGTTCGGTTCTCAGCTCAAGGAGACCTTGCAGGGCGAGGGCGTGGATATTGGTCGCCTGCGCGAAACGGACGTGGCCACCGGGCTGGCGACGATAACCTTGGCCGAGGGGGACAACGCCATCGTGGTGGTGCCCGGCGCCAACCATGAGTTGCTGCCGCAACATCTGAATCAGGACGAGCAGGCGTTTCGCGATGCCGACGTGGTTCTGGCGCAGATGGAGGTGCCGCTAGCCACGGTGGAGCGCGCGGCCGAACTGGCTCAGCGCCACGGCAAGCCTTTCTTGTTGAATCCGGCGCCGGCCCATCCGCTGCCGCCCAGCTTGCTGGAGCGCACCGCCTTGCTGACGCCGAACGAGCATGAGTTGGCGCAGGCTCTGGACGAACGGGGCGGGGACTGGCAGGCGCTGATGCGCAAACTGCCGGGAAGGGTGGCGATGACGCGTGGCAAAGACGGCGCTTATTTCTGCCGCGCCGACGGCAGCCTGCATCACCAACCCGGCTTCGTGGTGTCCGCGGTGGACACCACCGGCGCCGGCGACACCTTCAACGGCGCCTTGGCCGCGTTCTGGCCACAGGGTCTCGAGGCGGCAATGGCACTGGCCTGCGCCGCGGCGGCCTTGTCCGTGACCCGTGCGGGCGCGCAAAGCGGCATGCCGACGCTGGCCGCGCTGCAACAGATGTTGAAGGAGCAGGCATGAAGCGGCTGGGACATCTGAACCGCGATATCGCGCGGGTATTGGCCAGCATGGGGCATACCGACAGCCTGGTCATCGCCGATTGCGGCCTGCCGATTCCGCCCGGCGTAGAGTGCATAGACCTGAGCCTGCGCTTGGGCGTGCCGGAGTTCCCCAGCGTGTTGGACTCCATCCTGGCGGACTTCAAGGCGGAGCGTGCGCTGTTCGCCGCCGAGTGCCTGGAACACAGTCCGGCTGTGGAAGTGCTGGCCAACGATATGGCCGCGCACGGCGTGGCGGTGGAATACGTGCCGCATGAGGAGTTCAAGCGCCGCTGCCGCGAGGCCAAGGCGGTGATCCGTACCGGCGAATGTACGCCGTACGCCAATGTGATCCTGTATTCCGGCGTGATCTTTTGAAGGGGCGGGCAATGAAGGTAAGCATGCGCGGCATCAGCAAGGCCTTTGGTCCGGTCAAGGTGCTGGAGGCGGTGGATTTCACCGTGCAGGGCGGCGAAGTGCATGCCTTGATGGGCGAAAACGGCGCCGGAAAATCGACCCTGATGAAGATTCTATCCGGCGTGCACCAGGCCGACGCCGGAGAAGTACTGCTCAATGATCGGCCGGTGACGATCCGCTCCACCACCGAGGCCGAGGCCCACGGCATCGCCATCATTCACCAGGAACTGAACCTGATTCCGCAGCTGTCGGTGATGGAGAACCTGTTTTTGGGACGCGAGCGCGAGCATAGCCGCTTTGGCGTGATCAATCGCGCCGGCATGCGGCGCGAGGCGAGCCAGATTCTGCAGCAGTTGGGCGCCGGACGGATCAATCCGGAGACTGAGGCCGGGCAATTGTCCATTGGTCAGCAGCAGATGGTGGAAATTGCCAAGGCGATGTCTTTGAACGCCAAGGTGCTGATCATGGACGAACCAACCGCCGCATTGACCGAGCGCGAGATTGAAGCGCTGTTCGTCTTCATGGAGCAGCTCAAGCAACGCGGCGTAGCGATTGTCTACGTGTCGCACCGGATGGAGGAGATCTTCCGTGTCTGCGACAAGATCAGCGTGTTGCGCGACGGCTGTTTCGTCGGCGAGCGTCAAATCGCCGCCACTGATTTCGACGAGGTGGTGAGGCTGATGGTGGGTCGCGAGATCGGCGACCGTTTTCCCAAGCGCGCGTGCGCGCCGGGCGCGGTGCGTTTGGAGGTGGAGCGTCTGGCCGACGACGGCAGGATTCGGGACATCGGCTTCGACGTCCGCGCGGGCGAGGTGCTGGGTGTGGCCGGGTTGATGGGCGCTGGGCGCAGCGAGATTCTCAACGTATTGTTTGGCGTCAAGCCGCGTCGGCAGGGGCGGGTGCGGCTGGATGGCGCGGAGCTGGACATCCGCCGTCCCGGCGACGCCATCGCCGCCGGCATCGCCTACGTCACGGAAGACCGCAAGAGCCAGGGCCTGGTGTTGGGCATGTCGGTGCGGGAAAACGCCACCTTGGTTCATCTGCGCCGCCACGCGCGACTGGGGGTGGTGAGCCGTCGCTCCGAGAACGAAGAGGCGCGGCGGCTGATTGAGCAATTGCGCATCCGCACCCGCGACGCTGAACTGGATGTCAAATCCTTGTCCGGCGGCAATCAGCAGAAGGTGGTGTTCGCCAAGTGGCTGGCGGAGCCGCCCAAGCTGCTGCTGCTGGACGAGCCGACGCGAGGCGTCGACGTGGGCGGCAAGGCCGAAATCTACCACATCATCAATCAACTGGCCGCCGCCGGCGTGGCCATCGTCATGGTGTCGTCCGAACTGCCGGAGGTGATGGCGATGAGCGACCGCATCCTGGTGATACACGAGGGCCGCCGGGCCGGGCTGTTTGAAGCCGCTTCGGCGACGCAGGAAGACATCATGGCCGCGGCGGCCGGCGCGACGGCGGACTGAGCACCGCCGCGCATTGAATATTCAGGTCGCGCCCATTGGGCGCAAGCAAGGGAAACGGTAAGCAAGATGACCCCGCAACAAAAAGCAACGCTGCAAAAACTCGGGCCTTTCATCGCCCTGCTGGCGATCTGCGCCGGCTTGTCGGTGATGAGCGCCGACTTTCTGACCATGGGCAATCTGCTCAATGTGATGCGCCAGGTCTCCATCAACGCGCTGATCGCCTTCGGCATGACCCTGGTCATCCTGCTGGGCGGCATCGACCTGTCGGTGGGCTCCATCTTGGCTTTGTCGTCGGTGCTGACCGCGATGCTGCTGCAGGCCGGCGTGGATCCGCTGCTGGCCACCCTGTTGGGCATCCTGTCCGGCGCGCTGATGGGCTGCTGCAACGGTCTGGTGATCAGCAAGGGCAAGGTGGCCCCCTTCATCGCCACGCTGGCGTCGATGACGATTCTGCGCGGCCTGTCGCTGGTGGCGTCCAACGGCAGCCCGATCACCGGCTTCGGCAGCGATATGTTCTCCATGTTGGGCGGCGGCTATGTGGCCGGCGTGGTGCCGGTGCCGGTAGTGTGGATGCTGCTGATGTTCGCCGGCTTTTGGTTCATGTTGAAGAAAACCGTTTTTGGCCGCCATGTTTACGCCACCGGCGGCAACGAGGAGTCCGCGCGCCTGTCCGGCGTTAAGGTGGATCGGGTCAAGATCTGGGTCTACACCTTGTCCGGCGCGCTGTCGGCGATGGCCGGCGCGGTGCTGACTTCGCGCTTGAATTCGGCGCAACCCACCGCTGGCGCCGGCTATGAGCTGGATGCCATCGCCGCGGTGGTGCTGGGCGGCACCAGCCTGACCGGCGGCCGCGGCTGGATTGTAGGCACGCTGATCGGCGCTTTGCTGATCGGGGTATTGAACAACGGCCTGAATCTGCTGGGCGTGTCTTCGTTCTACCAGCAAGTGATCAAAGGCGTTGTGATTCTGCTGGCGGTGCTGTTGGACCGCAGCGGCAAGAAGTGAGAACGGGCCCGCCGCCGGCGGGCGCGTAGCGCAAGCGACCATTACACAAGGGGAGTTCCGATATGCAACGCTTAATCAAGCCTTTGGTTTTCAGTGTCATCGCGGCCAGTCTGATCGCCTGCACCAAGCAGGGTCCGGCCGACGGCGCGTCGGTTGGCGCCAGCGCGCCGGCCGCGGCCTCCGGCCAACCGGTAGTGGGCCTGGCGGTGTCCACGCTGAACAATCCGTTCTTCGTCTCGCTGCGCAAGGGAGCGGAAGACGAGGCGGCCAAAGAGGGTGTGCGCCTGATCACCGTGGACGCGCAGGACGATTCCGCCAAGCAGCAAGCCAGCGTTGAGGACCTGATCCAGAAGAAGGTGAGCGTGATCCTGATCAACCCCACTGACTCCTCCGCCGTCGCCAATGTGGTGAAGGAAGCGGTGAGCAAGGGCATCAAGGTGGTATCGCTGGATCGCAGCGTCAACGGCGCGGAAGTCAGCGCCCACATTGCCTCCGACAATGTGGCCGGCGGCAAGATGGCGGCCGACTTCCTGCTGCAGAAGCTGGGCGGCAAGGGCCGGCTGGTAGAGCTGGAGGGCATCCCCGGCTCCTCCGCGGCACGCGAGCGCGGCCAGGGTTTCCACGCGGTGGCGGACGGCAAGGCCGAGGTTAAGGTAGTGGCCAAGCAGCCGGCCGATTTCGACCGCGCCAAGGGCTTGTCGGTGATGGAAAACATTCTGCAGGGCAATAAGGACGTGCAAGGCGTGTTCGCTCATAACGACGAAATGGCGCTGGGCGCTTTGAAAGCAATTCAGGCCGCGGGACTGAAGAACGTTGTGGTGGTGGGCTTTGACGCCACCGCCGACGCCGTGGCTTCGGTCAAGGCAGGGGGGCTGGCCGCCACTGTGCAGCAACAGCCGGAGTTGATTGGCCAGTACGGCGTGCAGACCGCCAAGAAGCTGATCGACGGTCAGCAGGTGGAGAAATTCATCCCGGTACCTTTGAACCTGGTCAAGTAGTAAGCCGGGGAGGCCGCCATCGCTCTGGCGATGGCGGCCCGCTTGAGGTAAGGTTGCCAGCAATCGGCGGCCCCGCCCCGCGCTTGCGCAGGCCGGGGCTGTTTTGCAATCGAGTTTCGGGCGGCGGGCATGGCGCCGCCGCATGAGGAATAGGCTGTCGATGAGTGGCTACAAGCGTTTGACCATAGACGACATCGCCGAACTGGCCGGCGTGTCGCGCACTACCGCCAGCATGGTGCTCAACGGCCATGCCGAGCGTTATCGTATTTCCCGGGCGACGGTGGAGCGCGTGGAGAAGGTGGCGAGCGAGCAGCATTTCAACCCTTCGCAGTCGGCGCGCTCCTTGCGTTCGCGGCGCAGCAATTCGGTGGGGCTGGTGATTCCGGATCTGACCAACTCCGCTCACGCGGCGCTGGCCCAGGCGATGGAAGAGCTGTGCCGCCAGCGCGACTACCAGATGCTGCTGGTGACCAGTGACGAAGACCCGCGGCGCGAGGCCGAGGTCATGGCCCATCTGGCGGCGCGGCAGGTGGACGCGATGATCGTGGTGCCGTGCACGCACGAGGCCAAGTCCTACCAGAAATGGGTGCGGCGGTTGCCGCTGGTGTTTGTCGACCGCAGGGTGGACGGTAGCGGCATTCCGTCGGTGGTGACTGACGGTTGCGCCAGCGTGGAGCGGCTGGTGGGCGATGCGTTGGAGCAGGGCGTGTCTGAAGTGGTGTTCTTCGGCGGCCAAGCAGAGTTGTCGCCCAGCCGCGATCGCTTGCAAGGCTACCGCCAGGCCTTGGCGCTGCATGGCGTGGAGGAAAAGCCGGGCTGGGTGTGCCATCGAGACTACCTGCGCCGCTCCGGTTTCGAACTGATGCAGCAATGGCGGCAACAGCATCACCGCTTGCCGCAGGCGCTGTTCACCGCCTCGGTCTCTTTGCTGGAGGGCGCGCTGGCCTTCCTCAATCAGCACTGCGGCCTGGCCAACGCGCCGCTGCGCCTGCTGACCTTCGACGATCACTCCTTGCTAGACTGCTTGCCGTTGCGCGTCGACGCCATCGTGCAGGACAGCCGCGAGATGGCGGCGCGCAGCCTGGAATTGGCCTTGGCCTTGCTGGAAGGTCAGGCCCTGGCCGAGCCGGAGTTCTTGGTGCCGGCCAGTCTGCACCGGCGTTGGCCGGCTTAGAACCTGTTTGCGATCTACTTTTAGCCCGAGAGATCGTAAACACGTTCTTAAGGGGCTTGCGCTGGCAGGGAGGGCGTTTCCCACAAACCCTGGGGTTTGCTGCCGCTTCGTCAGCCGGCGTACAATAGCCGTTTTACGTTTTCGAGCCTGAGTCACCATGATCCGTACCCGTTTCGCTCCCAGCCCCACCGGTTATCTGCACATCGGCGGCGTGCGCACCGCGCTGTTTTCCTGGGCCTACGCCCGCAAGAACAAGGGCGTGTTCGTGCTGCGCATCGAAGACACTGATCTGGAGCGTTCGACGCCGGAATCGGTGAAGGCGATTCTGGACGGCATGCACTGGGTGGGCCTGGACTACGACGAAGGCCCGTTCTACCAGACCCATCGTTTCGACCGTTACAAGGATGTGATCCAGCAGCTGCTGGCCTCCGGCCACGCTTACCTGTGTTATTGCAGCAAGGACGAGCTGGAAGCGATGCGGGCAGAGCAGGAAGCGCGCGGGGAGAAGCCGCGCTACGATCGTCGCTGGCGTCCGGAAGCCGGCAAGACCTTGCCGGCGATCCCTGCGGATGTGGCTCCTGTGGTGCGTTTCAAGACCCCGCTGGACGGCGTGGTGGCGTGGGACGACGCGGTCAAGGGCCGCATCGAGATCGCCAATCAGGAACTGGACGATCTGATTATCGCCCGTCCGGACGGCAGTCCGACCTATAACTTCTGCGTGGTGGTGGACGACTGGGATATGCAGATCACCCACGTGATACGCGGCGATGATCACGTCAACAACACTCCACGCCAGATCAATATCCTGAAGGCTTTGAACGCGCCGCTGCCGGTTTACGGCCATCTGCCCATGATCCTCAACGAGGACGGCCAGAAGATGTCCAAGCGCCGCGACGCGGTCAGCGTGGTGGACTACGCCGACAAGGGCATTTTGCCGGAAGCGCTGCTGAACTACCTGGCGCGCCTGGGCTGGGGCCACGGCGACGACGAGTTCTTCAGCATGGAGCAGTTCGTCGAGTGGTTCAGCCTGGAGGCGGTGAGCGCGTCCGCCAGCCGCTTCAATCATGAAAAATTCATGTGGCTGAACGCCCAGCACATCAAAACCGCCGACAACGGCCGCCTGGCCGAACTGATCGCGCCGCGTTTGGCCGCCGCCGGCGTCGAGCTGTCCGGCGGGCCTGCCATCGAGGACGTGATCGCTCTGGTCAAGGAACGGGTGCAGGATTTGAACGCGCTGGCGCTGGAAGTGGACTACTTCTATCGCAAGCGGGAAGCCGCGGCGGCCGACGTGGACAAGCATTTGTCCGGCGACAGCGTGGCGCGCATGGGGCGTTTCGCCGACAAGCTGGCGAGTTTGGACACCTGGTCCGCGGAAGCCATCCACGAACTGTTCAAGCCTTTCTGCGCGGAAGAGGGCATTAAGATGGGTCAGCTGGGCATGCCGCTGCGGGTGCTGGTATGCGGCACCACGCAGACCCCTTCGGTGGACGCGGTGCTGGCCTTGATCGGCAAGGATGAGGTGTTGCGTCGCCTGCGCGGCTAAACCGCTCCATAGAGGCAAAGTAAACCGCCCTGCAAGTTTTGACTTGTGGGGCGGTTTGTTTTACGACGGGCGCTGTATGCGTTCATTGCCTGCTGCGCGGGGGCGGTTGTGCTTGGCGAGTACGGTTGCGGGATGTTTGCGCCGGTCTTGCGCGTCCCTCCTTTTCAGCCCCAAAGCTTTGTCCGTCCTGTGCTGGCGAGGCTTTGAGCAGTCTTCAGGCCAGCGCCGGCTCCGCGCAGGCGCGCGCGCAAGTTTCTGGCACGGGCTGGCTCATGTAATGATCCAGCAGTAGGCGCATGTAGCGGTGGCTCTGACAGATCGCGTGACGCAGTTCCGCCACTTGCCGCGAGCTTGGGTCTTCGCCCACCAGAGTGACGATGATTTCCAACGCCTCCCACGGGTGCTCGTCGTCGTAATGCGCGTGCAGCGCCAGCCACTTCATCGCTTTGGCGCGCTTTTCCTTGGGAAACTGCCGGGCGTAATCCTCCTTGGAGCAGACGGCGGCGCACCATTCTCCAGTGGCGCCTTCGATCGCATAGTTGGTGGCCGCCATCGCCACCTCCAGCGATTCACGCTCGCAGACCTGATGGCACCAGTGGCTGAGGCTCAGTGTTTCCAGCGCCTGGGGGTTGCGCAGCAGGCTGTCGGCGTCCACGCCGGACGCCGCGGCCCATTGCACCCAGTGGTCTGCGTGGTTTTGCTCCACGCGGATATTGCGGATCAGGTAGCGGCGCGCCATATCGTGGCCGCGATGCTGGCCATAGCGCACTTTCAGCAGGTTTTTGGCCATGTATTGCGGAAACTGTTCGATCACAGGCCAGCCGCCGCGCAGAAAGGCCTGGTGGACGGCGACGGGCAGCACGCCGTCGCGCATCTGCCGGAACAGCTCGTGCTCCACCACCTGGCGCTTGAAGACGTCGCAGTGACGCACCATCTCCCGTGTCCATTCCGGATAGCTGTGGAGGTCCATCAGCGGGCCGCTCCTGACAAAACCGATCTCTTTACTCATCGTGTCCCCTTTCCTTAGAAGCAAGGCCGGGCCAAGCCGGCCAGACGCGGCGGCCTCCCGGCCGCCCTGATCCGGCCTGACAATCAGGCCGGTAGCCTATTGCTGTCGCATTCGGCGGTCGCCTCGCGCATGGCGGAAGCCGAAGGGCTCCGGCCGGCTCAGGTGGAAGCCCTGGGCGTAGTCCACGCCCAGTTTGCGCAACTCGGCCACGATTTCGGGCGTGTCCACGAATTCGGCGATGGTGCGTTTACCGGTGACGTGGCCGATGTGATTGATCATCTCCACCATGGCGTGGTCTATCGGGTCTGTCACCATCTCGCGGACAAAGCTGCCGTCGACTTTCAGGAAGTCCACCGGCAAGTGCTTCAGGTAAGCGAAGGAAGACATGCCGGTGCCAAAATCGTCCAGCGAGAACAGGCAGCCGATTCGGCGCAGTTCGTGGATTAGCCGCTGTGCGGCTTCCAAGTTGGCGATGGCGTTGGTCTCTGTGATTTCGAAGCAGATCAGTTCCGGGGGGACGCCGCTGCGTTGGAACTGCTGCTGCACGAAGGCGAGGAAGCCGTCGTCGCACAGGGTGGAGCCGGATAGATTGATCGCGCAGTGTCTAATGTCCTGATTGCCGGCGCGGCGCAGGAGCGCCAGTTCCTGAAACACTTTTTCCACCACGATGCGATCAATTTCGGTCATCAGGCCGTAGCGCTCGGCGATTGGCACGAATAAGCCCGGGGGCACCTGGCTGCCGTCGTCGGCGTTGAGGCGCAGCAGCACCTCGACATAGCGTCCGCGCTCCGGATGGGCGGCCAGCGGGACGATGTCCTGAGCGTACAGAGTGAAGCTGTCGTCGCGCAGGGCCTGGCGCAGCCGCTGCACCCAGTCCATCTCGTGAAAGCGCGCCGACACTTCGGAATTGTGAGGAATGTGCAGTTGGATGCGATTGCGGCCTTTTTCCTTGGCCATGTAGCAGGCGATGTCGGCCGAACGCATCACCTCGGCCAGCGAGGTGTCGGCGTCGGACACGCAGACCAGGCCGATGCTGGCGCTGATGGAAAATTGGTTGCCTTCCCACTGGAAGCTGCACTCCATGATGGCCTGGCGCAGATTATTGGCCTTGGCGATGGCGGATTCCACCGAGCTGTTGCCGAGTAAGACGCCGAACTCGTCGCCGCCCAACCGCGCCAGCGTGTCCGAGGCGCGTAGGCGCCGCGCCACAGAGCGGCTGATCTGGCACAGGAGTTCGTCGCCGGCGGCGTGGCCGTAGGTGTCGTTGATCAGTTTGAATTGGTCCAGATCGATGAACATCAACGCCAGCGACGCCTCGGCTTGGTCCAGTTGCTTGATCGCCTTGATGGCGCGGGTTTCGAACTCCCTGCGGTTGACCAGGCCGGTCAGCGCGTCGTGGCTGGCCTGCCAGGACAGTTCGTTGATGTATTGCTGCTCCGCGGTATTGTCATGCAGTACCAGTACGATGCCGTATTGCTCGCCGTGGCGGTCGCGAATCGGCGCGGCCACCAAGCTGACCTGAAGCGGGATCGCGTTGTGGCGCAGCATGTTCAGCTTGGGATAGGTGCGGCTGGTTTCGTCCTGGCGGCAAAGCTCGGCGAAGCTCAGCGCGCTGTCGGTTTCTTGCCCCTGTTTGATCAGGCTGAGCAGTTCGTCGAAGTGCAGGCCCAGGCTTTCCGTCCCTAAGTGGCTCAGCATGTGTTTGGCGCTGTGGTTCAGATAGATCACCGCGCCTTGCATGTTCAGTGTGATCACCGCGTCGCCTATCGATTGCAGCGTGATCTCCGCGCGTTGCTGCTCCGCTTGCAAGGCGGCTTTGTAATTGTCTGAAGCCTGTATTAACCGGCGGATCTGCAAAATGGTCAGCAGCACCAGTAGCATCCCGGCGATCAGGTTGGCGCTCCAGACCGCTTGGCTTACCTCGCGGGAGGCGTTGCCCAGCACGCGGGAAAAGCCTTGGGCCGGCGCTTTCACCGCTTCGTTGATTTCGGCGATCTGAGAAGTGAGGGCGGCTTTGTCTGCCTGGCTCAAGGAGCCGTCGGCGTAGCCTTGGCGCAACTGCTCGCCTATGGTCTGAATTTCCTGCAGGTAGTAATCGCCAATTTTCCAATAGCGGATGGCTTCGGCCAGGTAGCTGATGCGGTGAAACCACAGATAGGCGCGGATGATGTTTTCAATGTCGTCTGGATGGTTGCCGCCGTCCAGGAAGCCTTGGCGCGCGGTATCCAGATCCGGCGGTTTGCGATCCAGCGCCAGCCGGGCCCGGTGGTCGCCCAGCTGGATGGAGATCGCCAGCCGGTAGCGTTGGAAATCGTGGTCGGACCCGGTCTGGGCGTAGCGGGTCAAATGGTAGATGGAGTCCTTCTGCGCTTTCGACCATAAGCCTTCCCCCGCCACGTAGGCTCGGGCGGTGGAAACCACATAGAGGCTGAACGCGCTTAGCGCTACCTGCATGACGACGATGAGCAGGAAGGGCAGCACGACAAAGAGCAACTGTCGGTTGGCGGTATTCGACCTCATGGCGGTTCCGGCTGATGAATATGGTAACTATGCGGCTAATGGTCCCCATCAAGCGCCGACGCCGACGTCTCTGGCCCGAGCGGCGAGCCGACGCCGCGGTTGAATTCGGAGCCGGCCTGTCGCGGCGCGCCCGCCGACGGGCGGTAGTTCACCGGTCTAAGTGCTGGTGTATGGCGTTTTTATCATCCCATTCGAAATTATTCAATGTTTTTGACAACTATATCGAATGTTTATTTTAGATGAGAAGGTTTGATAATAAATGAATAGCCTAATTTCTCTGGGCTTGCCGTTGGCGTGATTGAATTTGCGCCTGGGTACGGGAAGAGTCTGCGTCTGCGAGACACGGAGAGGCCAGCGGCAAGAGCGGCGTTCGCCGTAAGGTAGCAGGGCAAGCTTGGACCACGTTAGCCGCGCGAGTTTTTCTCCACGCGCGGCGGTTCGCAGATCAACCAGCGCTTACATAGAGGCCGCGTCGCGCGAGGCCTGATCGTAGAGGCCGGCCAGCATGCGCAGCAGTTGGGCGTTGTCGCCGATATCGGCCTGTTGGCCGCCGTTGTCGATCAGCGCGTTGATCAGGCATTGCTCGCGCACGTCGCGGTAGCGCTGGCACAGTTCAATGCCGGCCTGGGTCGTGGCGAACAAGGCTTCCTTGCCCACTTTTTCGCTGCCGACATAGCCCATTTTCACCAGCTTCTTCAGCGCGTAGGACACCACATGAGTGTCCTCGATGTTCAGCACGAAGCAGATGTCCGCCAATTTCTTGCTGCGGCCGCGGTGGTTGACGTGATGCAGCAGGGACACTTCCATCGCGGTCATATCGCTCTCTCCAGCGGCTGTCATGCAGCGGGTCATCCAGCGATTGAAAGCGTTGTTGGCCACGATCAAGCCGAATTCGAACTCGGATAGCTCGGCGCAACGCTCGGAGACTAGATGCGATGAGGAGACGATGTTGCGTTGAGCGTTCATGGACGGGTCCGGAGACGAAGTGGCTTGGCCGACCAGTATAACAAAACGTCATTTGCGCTGGACATAGCCAATAAATACAAATAATTTATAGATGTTTTATCAGCAAAATAACAGATACACGCACCGCGAGACGGGCGGCTGCAAATGGAGAATGGTTTGGCATCGAACTCAATGCGCTATTACCTGCTGGGCGAGCGGGCCGCTGTATTGGAAAGCGTTAGGCCGGCCGATCTGGCGTGTCAGCGACGCATTTGGTGGCTGGCGCAAACCTTGACGGGCGCGCCAGGGCTGACCGACGTGGTGCCCGGCATGAACAATCTCACCCTGATCTTCGACCCGGACGCCGGCGACGGCGAGGCTTGGCTGGGGCGCTTGCGCCGCGGCTGGGCGGAAGCGCAAGAGGCCGCGCCGCGTGTGCGGCGGGTGGATGTGCCGGTGCGCTACGGAGGTCGCCACGGTCCGGATCTGGCGGTGGTGGCGGCGCATGCCGGCTTGAGTGAGGCGGAAGCGGTTGCCGCTCATGCTTCGGCGGACTACGTGGTGTACTTCCTCGGTTTTCAACCCGGCTTCGCCTATATGGGGGGACTGCCCGAGCGTTTGGCCACGCCGCGGCGCGCAGAGCCCAGGCTGGCGGTGCCGGCCGGCTCAGTGGGCATTGGCGGCGGGCAGACCGGCATCTATCCAGCGACCAGTCCCGGCGGCTGGCAGATCATAGGCCGGACTCACCTGACATTATTCGATTCGCGACGCGCGGAGCCGTCTCTGTTGCTGCCGGGCGACTGCGTGCGCTTTGTGCCGCGGGAGGACGGAGATGATTGAAATTACGCAGGCCGGCATTCAAAGCACGGTACAGGATTTGGGCCGGCGTGGTTTGCGTCACCTCGGCGTCGCGCAGAGCGGAGCGCTGGACGCGCCGGCGCTGATCATGGCCAACCGTCTGCTGGGCAACGCCGCGGACGCGGCTGGCATCGAGGTGGCTTTAGGGCCGTTTGGCGCCCGCTTTCTGCGCGATGGCTGGTTCGCGTTGATGGGGTCGGACTTCGGCGCGGAGCTGGACGGCGAGCCGGTGTGGAGCGGCTGGCGCTATCCGGCCCGCGCGGGTCAGCATTTGCTCTTGCGCGGCTGCCGTCACGGCATGCGCGCTTATCTCGCCTTTGCCGGCGGCATCGACGCGCCTCTGGCTCTGGGCGCGCGCGCCACCGATCTGCAAGCAGGTTTTGGCGGCTGGATGGGGCGGGCGCTGGAGGCCGGGGACCGATTGCCCTTGGGGCCGGCGCTTGCGCTGTCTGGCCGGCTGGGCCGGCGCAATCTTGGCTGGACGCCGTTGTTGCGCGCCTTGCCGGGCCCGGAGTGGCAGCAGTTCTCCCGAGTGGCGCGACAGGCGTTCAGCGAGAGCGAGTGGACGGTGTCCGCGCAGAGCAATCGCATGGGCTATCGCTTACAGGGCGAGGCCTTGGCGCGGGAGGCCGCCGGAGATTTGCCGTCCCACGGGGTTCTCCCCGGCGTAGTGCAGGCGCCGCCGGGCGGTCAGCCCATTGTTTTGCTGGCGGACGCGCAGGCGACGGGAGGCTATCCGCGCATCGCCTGCGTGATTGAAGCGGATTTGTGGAAGCTGGCGCAAGCGCGGCCGGGGGCCAAGCTGCGTTTCGAGATGGTGGACGCGCAACAGGCGGCGGCGGCGCGCTTACGTCTGCGGCAGTGGTTGCAGGGACAGGATTGGAGTCAGGCATGCAGATCGATTTGAACGCCGACATCGGCGAGGGTTGCGGCGACGACGCGGCGATCATGGACCAGGTCAGCTCGGTGAACATCGCCTGCGGCTGGCATGCGGGCGACGCCGAAACCATGTGGCGAGCGGTGCGGGACGCGACGCGACGCGGGGTGGCGCTGGGTGCCCACCCAGGCTTTCCCGACCGCGAGCATTTTGGCCGAAAGACGATGCAGCGCGCGCCGGAACGGGTATATCAGGACGTGCTGTACCAAGTGGGCGCGCTGGAGGCGATGGCCCGGGCAGCCGGAACGCGACTGCGCCACGTCAAGCCGCACGGCGCGCTGTACAACCAGGCGGCGCGCGATCCGGCGCTGGCCGACGCCATCGCCCGCGCGGTGAGGGATTTCGATCCCGAACTGCGGCTGGTGGGTTTGGCCGGCGGAGAGTCCGGCCGCGCCGCGAGGCGTCACGGCTTGCAAGCGATAGAAGAAGTGTTCGCCGACCGCGCTTATCTGGCCGACGGCAGTCTGGCGCCGCGCGGAATGCCGGGCGCGGTGATCGAGGATGCGGAGCAGGCTTTGCGCCAGACCCTGGAGCTGGTGTTGCGAGGACGAGTGGCCACGCTGGACGGCGGGGAGTTGGAGATTCGCGCCGACAGCGTTTGCCTGCACGGAGATGGCGCGCACGCGCTGGAGTTCGCGAGGTTGTTGCGTCGGCGCTTGGAACAGGAGGGCGTTGGCATCATGGCTTTGTGAGCCTTATCCGGAAACTAGAGCCGTCCGCAGGCGGCCATTTCCATCATACAAAGGAGAAACTGCATGGATCTTGCATCCTACCTGCCCCTGGTGGGCATTCCCGTGGTTGTGGCGGGCTTCGCGTTGCGCTTCAATCCGCTGCTGGTGGTCACCGCCGCAGGTCTGAGCACAGGCCTGGCGGTCGGCATGGATCTGGGCGCGCTGTTGGAAACCTTCGGCGAAAAATTCCTCAATAGCCGTCAATTGGCCACCTTTATTCTGATCCTGCCGGTGATCGGCCTGTTGGAGCGTTATGGCCTGAAAGAACGCGCACAGCAATGGATAGCCGGCATTCGCAGCGCCACCACCGCGCGCATCCTGATGCTGTACTTCGTGGTGCGCGAGCTGACCGCCGCGCTGGGTCTGATCAATCTAGGCGGCCACGCCCAAACTGTGCGCCCTTTGCTGGCGCCGATGGCCGAGGGTGCCGCGGCCAATCAGCTGGGAGAGCTGCCGCCGGTCTTGCGCGACCGCATCCGCGCCCATGCCGCCGCCTGCGACAATATCGCGGTGTTTTTCGGCGAGGACATCTTCATCGCCTTTGGCGCGGTGTTGTTGATGGATGCCTTCCTCAAGGAAAACGGCATCGCCAATATCGAACCGCTGCACATCGGCCTGTGGGCGATTCCCACCGCCGTCAGCGCGTTGATCATCCATATGGCGCGCTTGGCGCGGCTTGACGCCAGATTGCAAAGCGATATCGCCGCTTGGCGCGCTCAACAGGAGGCTGCGGCATGAAGGCATGGTTCAGCATCAATGACATTTATTATCTGATTGGCATTGTGGTGATGCTCTTGGTGGGCATGACGCTGCGCGACCGCGGCAATCCCAAGCGCTATACCACCGCCTTGTTCTGGTTCTTGTTCGGTTCCACCTTTTTGTTCGGCGACTTGATAACGGCGGTTCTGGGCAAGGATATGGCCTATCGGCTGGTGGGCCTCATCGTGATCGCGCTTGCCCTGTTGGCCGGAGCCGGCTGTTTGGCGTCCGGCAGTTATAGCCAAAGCAGCGATCAGCAGCGACGGGAGGCCGCCAGCCGCCTGGGCAACAAGATTTTCCTGCCCGCCTTGTTGATTCCGCTGTTGACTGTGGCTTGCACGGTGTTGCTGAAGGATGTCGGGATTGGCGGCGAGGCCTTGTTGGATCAGAAGCATTTGACCCTGGCCGCCTTGGCGGTGTCCTGCGTCTGCGCGCTGTTGCTGGGATGGAAGCTGACTGGAGGCACCCCGCTGCAGGCGGTGCGCGAATCGCGTCGTCTGGTGGACTCCATTGGTTGGGCCGCCATCCTGCCGCAAATGCTGGCGATGCTGGGAGGGGTGTTCGTCGCCGCCAAGACTGGCCAGGCGGTGCAAGAGGTGGTGGGCCTGTTTGTTGATCCGGACAACCGTTTTCTGCTGGTGGCGATCTATTGTATCGGCATGGCCCTGTTCACCATGATCATGGGCAACGCCTTCGCGGCTTTTCCAGTGATGACTGCCGGCATCGCGCTGCCTTTTCTGATCGTCGGCCATCACGCCGACGCGGCGCCGCTGGTGGCGATAGGCATGTATTCCGGCTATTGCGGTACGCTGATGACGCCGATGGCTGCCAATTTCAATATCGTGCCGGCGGCCTTGCTGGAGCTGAAGGACCGATATCTGGTGATCAAGACCCAGATTCCCACCGCGCTGGCTTTGCTGGGCGTGAATATCCTATTGATGTATTTCATTGTGTTCCGTTGAGGAGACAGCATGAATCCGCAACAAGCATCCAAGCTGGCGGCGCTGCCGCTGGCCGGGCTGGTTCGGGAGTATCCGAATCTGCTGAGCCATCTGCTGAACGGGCCGGAGGACGCGCGCGCGCCGCGCGATTTGCACCCGGTGTTCTACGGCTGCTACGACTGGCACTCCGCCGTGCATGGCTTCTGGCTGTTGGCGCGCCTGGCGCGTCGTTTTCCACGTTTGCCGGAGCAGGCTGATATCGCCGCTCTATTCACCAGCCATTTTTCGCCGCAGGCTTTCCAGGCAGAGGCGGACTACTTTGCCGCCCCGGGCCGTACAAGCTATGAGCGGCCTTATGGCTGGGCCTGGTTGCTGGCCTTGACGCAAGAGCTTGAGGCCTGGGAGGCGCCTCAATCCGGTCAATGGCGCGAGGCGATGCGGCCGCTGCTGACTTTGATCCGTCAGCGCTGGCTTACGTTTCTCCCTTTGCAGGATTATCCGATCCGCAGCGGCGGGCACGCCAACACCGCCTTTGCCTTGTTGCTGAGCCTGGACTATGCACGCGCCGCCGACGATGCCGAGCTGGCGCAGGCGCTGGAGGCGGCAGCCCGGCGTTATTTCCTGTCCGATGCGGATTATCCGGCGCGCTTGGAGCCAAGCGGCGATGATTTCCTGTCGCCCTGCTTATGCCAGGCTTTGTTGCTTAGCCGGCTGTTGCCGGCCGAGCCGTTTTGCGCTTGGTTGCGCGTTTTCTTGCCCGATTTGCCGCGAAACGCTGCCCTGCTGAGTCCGGTAAAGGTCAGTAACGGCTCGGACCCCAAGATCGGCCATCTCATCGGCTTGAATTTGAGCCGCGCCTGGTGTTTGCGCCAGTTGACGGCGGCGCTGCCGGCGGACGACGCTTGGGGGGCTTTGTTGGGCCAAAGCGCGCGGGCGCATCTGGACGCCGGCCTGCCGCACGTGGTCAGTGGTCATTACACTGGGGAGCATTGGCTGGGGACTTTCGCCTTGCTGGCTTTGGACGAGGGAGAGCTTGAATGAGCAAGATCGTGTTGTTGACGGGCTTCGAACCGTTTGGCGGCGAGAGCGTGAATCCGTCATGGGAGGCTGCGAGCCGGCTGGATGGAGAGTCGTTGATGGGCGCGGTGGTGGCTGCGAGGCGGCTGCCATGTGTGTTTGGCGAGGCCTTGAGCGTTTTGCGCGGAGAAATGGCCGCATTGCGGCCGGCGCTGGTCGTGGCGGTGGGTCAGGCGGGCGGACGCCCCGAGCTATCTTTGGAGCGGGTGGCGATCAATGTGGACGATGCCCGCATCGCGGATAATGCCGGCCATCGACCGATAGACCGGCCGGTGGTGCCGGGGGGGCCAGCCGCTTATTTTTCCACTTTGCCGATCAAGGCGCAGGCGGCGGCCTTGCGCGCCGCCGGCATTCCAGCGGCCGTGTCGCAAAGCGCGGGGACCTTTGTCTGCAACCATGTGTTCTACGGCCTGATGCACGCCTTGACCGGCGCGCCCGCGCGCGGCGGTTTCATCCACATTCCCTATTTGCCGGAGCAGGCCGCCGCGCATCCGGGAGCGCCCAGCATGAGCTTGGAGATGATAGTCGCCGGTCTGCGGCTGGCCTTGGAAACGGCTTTGACCGCGACGGAGGACATTGTCGAGACGGGCGGGGCGACGCACTAGACGGCATCACCCCTTGAGCGCGCGCAGCCAGTGCCAGCTGGCGATGCCGGTCAGGGTGGCCAGCAGCGAGCCGCCGACATGAACGGTGACGGCGGCCAGCGCCGGCAACAGCCGTTGTTGCTGCAGCAAGGCGATGACTTCGGCGGAGAAGGTGGAGAAGGTGGTCAGGCCGCCGCAAAAGCCGGTGATCACCAGTAGCCGCCATAGCGGCGACACCCCCGGCGCGCTGGCGAAGAAGGCGACGGCCAGTCCGATGATGTAGCCGCCGATCAGATTGGCGGCCAACGTGCCTGGCGGCAGGCTGGGCCATAGACTGTTCAGCTTGACGCCCAGCGCCCAGCGCAACAAGGCGCCCAACGCTGCGCCGACGGAGATGGCGAGTATGGTTTTCCACATGGAGTCGAGTCTTGCGCGGAAGCAAAACCGTATTGTGCCGGCCATGCGCCGCCAAGCATAGGCCTGCTTGTTAGATCCTGTTCAAAGTCTGTTGTGCTTCGTGGAGCGTTGCACGGTGAGTACAAGCTCAAAATGCGCATGTACCACCCGACCATTCCGCTTTTTCGCTCGTTTTCGCCTTGTCTCGACCCTGCCCGCGAGGTTCTCAGAGAATTTCGGCAATGCTGCGCGCCGCGCGTTTGGCGTCGAGAAAAATCAGACCCAGCTTGGCCTCGCGCCGTGCGATCACGGTCAGCACCGCGTCCGGGCTGGCGTGGCTCATCAGAATGTAGCCGTGCTCTCCCTTGACCATCACTTGTTCCAGCCCGCCACGCGCCAGTTCTCGCGCGGTGCGCTCGCCCAGCGAGAGCATCGCAGCGGCCATCGCGCCGACCCGGTCTTCGTCAACCTCCTGCGGCAGCAGCGCCGCCATGGTTAGGCCGTCGGCGGAAATGATGGCGGATGCTTCTATGTCGGCGGTTGCGCCGTTGAGGTCGCTCAGGATGGATTTGAGCATCTGTTCACGCATGGTGTTCTCCAGGTTTTTGTTCAATTCGCCGGCCGTAGCGCGGCCGGGGTTCAGGCGTAGCGGCGCGCCAGCAACTCCACCAAGCCCACAAAGGCTTCGCTTTGCAGCCGAGGTTCGCCGCCTATGATCAACGCGAAGGCCTGCTGCGCCACGTGCAGGGGGTAAAAAGCCAGTTGGCTGCGGCCGGCCGGGTCCACCGCGGCCCAGGCGGCGCTTCCCAGATTGAGATGGTTCTTGAGCAATAGATGATGCCGACGGCTTAATGACATCAAATCGCCGGCCAGCGCGGCGATTTCCTCGGCGGTTTCGTGGTGGAAGCCTGCGGTGGCGTAATAGAGGCCGTTATCGTCGGCCAGCAAGGCCTGACCGCTGCCGGACAAAGCCTCCAGAAGCTCCGGCAGCTGGCTTTCCAGGTTGCCGGCGAGGGCAGGCCGCGGTTCCGCTGTGCCGTGCACGAATTCCAATCGTTGCAACCGATAAAGGGTGGCCAGCGCCTGTTCCAACTCGTCGTCGCACCATTCGCTGAGCAAGGGTTCGCTCAGCGGCACTGCATGGCCAAGCCGCAGGATGTTGAACAGCAGGCGACGGGTCAGGTCGGCTTCGGCTCCCGCTACGGCGTAAAAGGCCCCGGCCGGCGTGGCCATCGGGTAGAGCGGCCCGCTCAGCCGCAGTTCTTCGTTCATTGCGGTTCTCCCAGACCAGGGTCTATCGAGTACAGCAGCGCCAGCAGCAGTTGTTTGATGTCTTCGCGGCGGCGGCAGTCCACTTCGAACACCGGCGCGTTCAAGCCGCGCGCGGCGAGGGCTTCTGCGTAGACGTCGGTGGCGGACAGCGGCGCGAGATCGGTCTTGCTGACGCCCAGCGCCAGCGGCGCGCGGCGCAGCAGCGGTTCGAAGGCGCGCAGGAAGAAGCTGAGATCCTGCAGAGGGTTGGCGCGGCTGTGGTCCAACAGCAGGATCAGACCGATGCTGCCGCGGCTGACGATGTCCCACATGAAGTCGAAGCGTTCCTGGCCGGGGGTGCCGTAGAGGTGGACCTTGGTGTCGGCGTCCAGGCGCAGCATGCCGTAGTCCAGGGCTACCGTGGTGTGGTCCTTGCGATGCAGGGTCATGTCGCTGGCCTTGGCGTCGGTGCGGATCGGGGCGATGTCGCTGATGGCGGCGATGGCGGTGGTCTTGCCTGCGCCCACGGGGCCGGCGAAGAGGATTTTGTTATCGGGGCTGCGCATGATGGAAGGTCGTGAGGCTCACAAGCGGGTCACTTTTTGCAGGAGTCGGGACAAGAAGCCGGCGCCGTCTGGGCGCAGGGGGGCGGTCGGCGTCGAGCCGGGCCGCACCGGCGCGCTGGATATCACTTTCAGAGGCGGCGCATCGCTGCGCCAGTCCAGCAGACCCAAAGCATGGGCCGCGGCCAGGAAGGTGCAGGCGTGTTCGGGGTCCACGCGAAGCAGCCGGATGATGATGCGCAGCGTGGCCGGCGTTTTGGTCAGCAGCGCGCTCAGGCGCGTCGCATCCGGCAGCGCCTCCAACCGGGTCAGATTGGGCCATTGCCTCAGCCGCAGGGGAGTGTCAGCGCCGATGCCGGCGGGCAGCCGCCCCTGGCTGCTCCAAATCGCCAGTTGCCATAGCAGCGCCGGTAACGGCTGGGTGACGACGCCGGCGCTGGCACCGGCGGCCTGCGCCTGCAATGCGGGCGCATCCTGCCGACACAGCTCGCGCAATTGCTCCGCGGGCTGCAGGCATTGCGCTTGTGCGCGGTCCGGACGCAGCCATAGCAGCGGCCGGCCATCCACCAGCAACAGCGCCGGCCGCGGTTGGCGGGCCAGCCGCGTGGTCGCGCCGAGCAGGCCGCGGCGCGGATCGAAACGGGCGATGGAGATCGGCGGCATGGAAGACGGAGGAGCCGGCGCGGCGGCCGGTTCGGACCGAGGCGTCGAAGCCGGCAGCGGGTCCGTCGCCGGAGCGCGTGTCGGAATAGGTGCGGGCCCCAGCGCCGCTTGCAGTTGGGGAAACAGGGATTCCACCCGCAGCGGTTTGGTCAGCGTCGGAGCCGGGGCGTGTTCCGGCGGCGTAGAGGCGACGATCAAGGCGGGTAGCTCTGGGTGGCGGAGGCGGAATTCTTCCCAGGCTTGCCAGCCGATTGGACTGTCGATATCGACGATGGCCAGGTCTGGCGGGTGTTCGCCGGACGAGGACTCCAGCAAGCGGTAGCGTATGCTGTGGTGCAAACGAAAAGCCATGCGAAGCAGGGTCAGCTTGCGGTCGTCCATGCCGACGGCGAGCACGGCGATATCGGAGGCGGGTGGGGTGGGGCGCGGCATGGGCATTTTGCTTAGGCGGCCAGCATGCGCCGATGGGCGGCGTCGGCGTCGGCATCGAAACCGGCCAGTTGTGCGCGGACCTCCAGCGGCAGCCGCGTCACATGCGAGCGCAGCTGCTGTAAAAGCCAATGGAAGCGAGCACGGTCGTCTTGCCGACGGTAAAGCTGTAGCAAAGGCGGATAGTTGGCGGCGTCCTCCGGCCGGCTCAGAACCGCTTGTTCCAAGGTTTGGATAGCCATATCGACCTGGCCTTCGCTGAGATAGGCGTCGGCCTCGCAGCGCGCGTCGACGCTCTCAGTCGGCATCTTGACGGTTTGGCGCGTGACCAGCGGCCAGCGCAGAGGCGCGGAGGCGGGCGGCGCGCCGCTGAAGCCGAAACTGCGGCCGATGCGCTCCAGCTCCGGTCGTTCGGGGCGTTGCGCCAGCAGATCCAGCACCGGGTGGGCGCCGAGCAGCCAACCCGCGTGGATCAATTGTTCTTTGAGGCTTACGCCGTGCTCGCCCAGCGCCAAGTGAAAGCGCCAGAGCGTCCGCGCGTAGTGCGGTAGCTGGCGCCGCCGGTAATGCACGTGCAGCAGGTCAAGCAGATGGGTCAGCGAGTGGGGCCGCAAGGCCAGCGTCTGTTCCAACGCTGTGGCCGCGGCCGCGTATTCTTGCCAGCGCAGCCAGACTCTGGCCTGGCGTTCGAACGGCAAGAGCGCGGCGATGACGTCTTTCTCTCTTTCATTCAGCGGGAACAGCGGGGCGCAGCCATGCAGCAAGGCTTGGGGCCGTTTGGCGCCGATGGATGGAGATGGTGACGGGCGGGAGGGGAGGATGGCCGCCGTTGTCTCCTCTGCAGCCTCTTCCGATAGGTCCGGCGTGTCGTCGCCCAGACGCAGGCCGATCTCCTCCGGCCCCCAGCCCAGTCGCTGCTCCGCCAATACTCGCAGGGACAGGTGGTTGCGCTCGACGCGCAGCCCGGCCTCCACCGCCTGCTCCAGGGCTTCCCGTCCTATCAGCGCCAGATCGTGCTGGCGTTCCAGCATCAAGGCGTAGTCGTCCAGCGCCCCGGTTTGCAAGTATAGGCCGGCCAGCCTTTGAAGCTGCTTGCCGGAGTGTGGCGCCAGTCGGTCCACGTAGTGGCGCAAGGCTTGCGCGGCCTGTCCCAGATAGCCGAACTCGATGAAGATGTCGACCTCGGCGAGCGAATCGAGCTCATCCACCTGATAGGGCAGCTGGGCGTCGCCGGTGTCCGCAGGCTCCGGTTCCGCCATCTGGATGTCGGCGTTCCGCGCTTGCACCGCGCGGTCTCGGCGCGCTTGCCAGCGCAGCGCGGCCAACAAGCTCAGCAAACCTATGACCAGCGCCAGGCCGGAGACAAGGTCGAAATTACTCTGCGGCAGCCAGTCAGTCATGAGAGGGCACCTCGCGAGGCGGCGGCGTGAAATCGGCGGGGCTGATCAGGTCGGTGCCGCACTCCAGGGTTTCGAACCAGTCCAGAAAGCGCTTCACCATGGGCTTGCCCTTAAAGGAGCCGCCGTGTTGCGGCACGATCCACTCAATGTCCAACTGACGAACCATTTCCACCCATAGCCTGCAAGCCTTGTTATTGGACATATAACGCCGATGAAAGGCGAGCATGTGGCTGTCGTGCAGGTGGGCGTCGAAATCGTTGACCGGCAGGCCGGCCGCGTGGCCGTCCATCAAGGAGGCGCCGATGTCCCCGGAGAACAGGATTTTGCTGATCGGGTCGTAGATCTGGAAAAAGCCGACGGTGTGCAGGTAATGGGCCGGAACGATTTGCAGGTCCGCGCCGCCCAGCCGCAGCCACATGCCGCGAGGCGGAATCGCCACCAGCCGGCCGGCGGTGGCCCCACGCATGCAGAAGTGGGGCAGGAAGCGGGTCCATTCTTCGGCGATGATCACCTGAGCGTCGGTGATCAGCAGCCAGCCGCCCACCGAGGCGATGATGTCCGGGTCCTGATGAGAGGCGAATATGTAGCGAGTGTGCGAGGGCAGGAAGTAGTCGGCCAGTTCCGCGATCAGGTGCTTGTAGGTGAGATTGCCGCCCGGATCCAGCAAAATGCCCTCGCCTTGATCGATGATGGCGAACTGGTTGGATTGTATGCCTTCGCCTTGCACCAGTTCGGTGAAGGCGACGCATTTGTGATTGCCGTCGTCGTAAAGCACCAATGCCATAAGCCGCCTCATCAGGCCGGCCGCGCAATGGGCGCGGCGCCGCCGAGTTATGCCGTAAGAATGCGTCGATCTTATGCAAGCGGTATGGTTGGGGTGTTGACTTGGGTCAAGCCTGCCCGGAACGGATGTCTGCACGCGGCGATGACAATGCGGCAATAAAGATGTATTATTTATGCATCTTTAAGGCGGCCGGTGATCAACCGGCATTTTTACCCACAATAAAATGTATCAAGCACACATCTTTAGGAGCCCGCCATGCTGAATCCCGAAATCCGCGCCCTTGTCAAAGCCACTGTTCCAGTGCTGCAGCAACACGGCCTGGCTTTGACCAGCCATTTCTATCGCCGCATGTTCACTTACAATCCGGAGTTGAAAAACATCTTCAATCAAGGGCATCAGCATTCCGGTCAACAGCAGCAGGCGCTGGCGATGGCGGTATTGGCCTACGCCCAGCACATCGACGATCCATTGCCGTTGGCACCGGTGCTGACCCGGGTGGCGCACAAACATGTCAGCCTGGGCATTCGGGCCGAGCACTACCCCATCGTCGGCAAGCATTTGCTGGCCTCCATCCAGGAGGTGCTGGGCGAGGCGGCAACGCCTGAGTTGATAGACGCCTGGGCCGCCGCTTACGGCCAACTGGCGGATATCTTGATCGCCGAGGAGCACGAGCTGTATCTTGCCGCCGCCAACACCGAGGGCGGCTGGGCCGGCTGGCGGCCGTTCCGCATTGCGCGCAAGGTGGACGAGAGCGAGGAAATCACATCCTTCTATCTGGTGCCGGCCGACGGCGGCGCGGTGCCGGGTTTCCGTCCCGGTCAGTATGTTTCGGTCAAGTGCTTTGTTGCGGAATGGGGGCTGGCTCAGCCGCGCCAGTACAGCCTGTCTGACGCGCCCAATCGCGAACATCTGCGGATTTCGGTCAAGCGAGAAGCGGGCGGTGACGGCAAGCCAGCGGGACGAGTGTCCAATCTGTTGCATGCGGAAAAGCGGGAGGGCGACATTCTGGAACTGAGCGCGCCGCAGGGCGATTTTTTCCTGCATGAAGAGCGTAGCGGTCCTGTGGTGCTGATCAGCGCCGGCGTCGGCCAGACGCCGATGTTGTCCATGCTGCGGCACCTGCTGAAAACCGGCAGCCGCCGGGAAATCCGCTACCTGCACGCGGCTCGCCACGGCGGCGTGCATGCGATGCGCAACGGTTTGCGAGAGATGCAGGAACGCCACGCGCAGCTGCGCGCCCATGTTTGCTATGAAGCGCCGCGCGCGGAGGACAAACTGGGCCGGGACTATCAGCAACAAGGCCGTCTACAGCTGAACCAATTGCGTGAAATGACGCTGTTGCCGGATGCTGACTACTATCTGTGCGGCCCGGTGGGCTTCATGCTGGCGCAGCGCTCCAGCTTGTTGGACCTGGGCGTGGCGGTGGAGCGGATTCATTTCGAAGTGTTCGGCTCCAACGCCGTCGGCGCTTAAGCCATTGAGCCGGCGGCGCTTGCCGCCGGGCTCCGCCTCAGAACCTGTTCAATGTCTGCTGCGCGTCGACGACACGACGTTTAAAACAGTTTCAGAATGCTCGTGTACCATGTGTACACTTCGCGTCTTCAGTCATTTTTTGCCTTGTCTCGTGCTTGATCGCTAGGCTTGGAACAGGTTTTAAGACCATGCAATTGACCCGTTTTACCGACCTCGGCCTCCGCGTGCTGATGTATCTGACCTGGCAGGAAGAGGGGCAGCTGGCCACCATTCCGGAAATCGCCGCCCGTTTCGAGGTGTCGCGCAACCACTTGGTCAAAGTTGTCCATTTCATGGCGCAGCAGGGCTGGCTGCAGACCAGCCGCGGCAAGGGCGGAGGCCTGGCGCTGGCGCGCGCGCCGGAGCAGTACCGGGTGGGCGAGGTGGTGCGCGAGCTGGAAGGGCTGTCGCAGTTGATAGACTGTGCGGATCCGCCGTGCGCGCTTCGGCAAGGCTGTAGACTCAAGGGCGCGCTGGACGAAGCTTTGGCGGCGTTTTTCCGGACGCTGGACCAATATACGCTGCGCGATATGATGGCCGCGCCTACCGGCGAGGCCATCGTCCGGCTGCACCGGCAGCCCTTGTGTCCCGGTTAATGACATTGTTATTTTTGTTGAAATTTATATGGATTATCATTTGTAATATTTTTTGGATCTTATTGTCGTGAACGCGGCGGGTACTTACACTGCCCGCCATGCGTTATCCCATCCTCCTCTCCGTTATTGTGTTGTTGGCCGCTTGCGATGCGGCCGAATTTTCCAAAATCAGTCAATCCGCGGAAGTCAAAACCCTGGCCAAGGCCGGTGCGGCCGTGGTGCGCCAGCTGGAACAGGTGACGCGGCCAGCCGCCGACACGGGCGCGCCGGGCCGGGTACAGGCCGCGCAGTTGGTGAGCGGCGTCAAGCAAGTAGGACACCGCGATTTTTCCAACGCCAAGAAAGTATTGCCGCGGGTGTTTGCCGGTATGGAGCAGGATTTCTATTGCGGCTGCGACTACCGCGGCAAGGCGGTGGATTGGGCCTCCTGCGGCTATGTGCCGCGAAAATCGGAAACCCGCGCCAGCCGCATCGAGTGGGAGCACGTGGTGCCGGCCTGGAATCTGGGCCATCAGCGTCAATGCTGGCAGCAAGGCGGCCGCAAGAACTGCGCGGTCAGCGATCCGGTCTTCCGCATGGCGGAAGGCGATTTGAACAATCTGGTGCCGGCGGTGGGCGAGGTCAACGGCGATCGCGCCAACTTCGCCTACGGCGCGTGGAGTCGCAAGCCGACGACGATGTACGGTCAATGCCAATCGGTGACGGACTTCGGCAACAAGCGCTTTCAGCCACGTGAAGAAGTGCGCGGCGTGGCGGCGCGCATCACGCTTTACATGCATGCGCGCTATCAGCTGCGCATGAGCCGGCAGGACCAGCAACTCATGTGCGCCTGGGCGCGCCAGTACCCGGTGAACGCCTGGGAGCGACGTCGCGACGCGCGCATCGTCCAACTGCAGGGCGAGGGCAATTTTCTGGTGACGGAGCCGCAGCGTTTGGCAGAGCTGTGCGGAGCTTGAGCGTCGCGGCCGGGCGGCGTTATTTGACCGCGCCGTCCATGCCGCGCATGAAATAGCGCTGACAAAATAGAAATACCAGCAATACCGGCGCGATGGTCAGCACCGCGCCGGCGGCCACCATCCGCGTGGAGGTGGCGAAAGCGCCTTTCAAGTACTGCACGCCCACGGACAGCGGGTAGAGGTCAGGGTTCTTCAGCACCACGCTGGGCCAGACATAGCTGTTCCAGGACCATACCAGAGTGAAGATGGCCAAGGTGGCCAGATAGGGCCGGCTCAGCGGCAGGCATATGCGCCAGAACAGTTGCCAGTCGCCGGCGCCGTCCATGCGCGCGGCGGCAATGATTTCTTCGGGAATTTCCTCGAAGGCGTGCTTCATCAGGAAAATCCCGAAAGCCCCGGCCAATGTTGGAAGTGCTACTCCGACGCGGCTGTCGTCCAACCCCAGCCAGGACAGGGTCACGTAATTGCTGAGCACATTGGTTTCGCTGGGCAGCAGCAAGGTGGCGATGATGGCGTAAAACACCCATTGCCGGCCGCGAAAGCGCAGCTGCGCCAGTGCGAAGCCCGCGCAGCTTGAAACCAGCAGCGTGCCGGCAGTGGAGAGGCCGGAGATCAAAGCGGAGTTCCATAAAAACCGTCCCATCGGGATCTGATCCCATACTTCGCGGAAGTGGGTCAGCGACAAGGGTTCCGGCCAGCGCGGCGGGAAGTCGAACACCTGTTCGCCGTTGCCCAAAGCGATCATCAGCGTCCACCCAAACGGATAACAAGCGGCGCAGGCCAGCGCTAGCAGCAACAGGTAGTCCAAGTGCCGGAGCGCGCGCGCGCGGGCTTGCCGGGCGGGGCGGGCGAGTGGGCTTGAGGCTGCGGTCATGGCGAGTGTCCTGAAAGCTAGCGGTGGGCGGGGCGCAGCAGGCGGAAGTTGAGGCCGGCCAGCAATAAGCACACGCCGGTCAGCAGTAAGCCGGCGGCGGCGCCGCGGCCAAAGTCCAACTGATCGAAGCCTTGATGGAACATGTAATACAACACGGTGTAGGTGGAGTTCAGCGGGCCGCCGCGCGTCATCACCAACACTTCTTCGAAGGCTTTCAATGCGTCCAGCGTGGAAATCAGGCTGCAGAACAAGATGGTGGGCCTTAGCATCGGCAGCGTGATGCGCCAGAAACGCTGCCAGGCATTGGCGCCGTCCAGCACGGCCGCTTCCTGCATCTCCGCCGGAATCGCCTGCAGGCCGGCGAGGTAGAGCACCATGTAGTAGCCGATCCCGCGCCAGAAGGTGACGAACATCACCGAGAACAGGGCGATGTCCTCATCGCTGAGAAAGCCGATCTCCTGTTGCGCGGTCAAAAGCCGCAACCAGCGCAGCGCGCTGTTGAGGATGCCGTAATCGGCGTACATCCAGTTCCACATGATGCCGACCACGGCTACGGTGGTGATCACCGGCAGGTAGACGGCGGCGCGGAACAGCTTGATACCGCGCAAGGGCCGGTTGGCCAGCAGCGCCAGCGCAATGGCGGCCAACTGGATCGCCGGCACCACCAGCAGATAGAGCAGGGAGTTGCGCATCGCGCGCCAGAACACCTCGTCCTGCAGCAGGAATTCGAAGTTTTCCAGGCCCGCCCACTGCGGTGGCGACAGCAGGTCATAGCGGGTAAAGGCCAGGTAAGCGCCGAACAGCAAGGGCCAGATGGTGAACACCGCCATTAGCGACAGAGCCGGAGCCAGGAACAGCCAAGCGTTGCGGGCGCTGGATTTCATTGTCGCGCGCTTACTTCAACTGCCGGTTCCAGAACGCGACCGCCTCGTCCAGCGCCAGCTGGACGTCCTTGCGGCCGGTGACCGCGGCTTCCACGCTGTCCACCAGTTTTTTCTTCAGGTCCGCCAGCCGCGGCACCCCGCTCAGGCTGAAGGTGCGGATGTCCGGCGCAGCCTTGGCGCCCTGGGCGCGGGCGACGTCGACCAGGCTGCCGCCGGCCTGGGTGAAATAAGGATCGCGCAGCGCTGCGCGAGTGGAGGGGAAGGTGGCGCCGGTGACTTTGGAGAACGCCAGCTGCTGAGCGTCGCTGGTCAGGAAGCGAGCGAACTTGATCGCTTCGGCTTGAGTGGCCGCGGGCAGCCCTTTGGATACTGCCCAGCCGAACTGGTAGCCGCCCTGCGTCACGCCAGTGGGCCCTAGCGGCGCCGGTTGTACCCGGCTGACCTCGAAGATGGCGCGGGCGTCGGTCTGGGTGCGCCTCACCGCGGTGGGCGCGGTTTCCATCATTGCCAGCCGGCCGCTGTTGTAGAGCTTGACGCTGGCCTGGTAGTTGTCATCGGCGAACAGGTTCTCCTTGGCCAGCGCGCCGGCTTTGTAAGCGTCGGCGTACTGGCGCAGCAAGGCCACATGCGCCGGGCTGTTGAAGACCGCCTTGCCGTTTTGCAGCAGAGGCAAGCCGCGGCCAAGCATGATGCCGTCGATCTGGCCCAACTGCGGCAGCAGGCCGGGCACGCCGGTCTTGACGCGGATGGCTTTGGCGGCGGCCAGTTGCTGCTCCAGGCTGGCCAGCTTGCGAGCCGGATCCAGGCCGGCCTTGCGGAACAGCTCGCCGTTGAGCACCAGCACATTGACGTTGTTGTACCAAGGGTAGGCGTAGAGCTTGCCGCCCACGCTGAGGTCGGCCAGCGCATTGGGCAGATAAGCGGCCTTGTCCGCTGCCAGTGCGCTGTCCAGCGGCAAGAGCGCGCCTTTCTGCGCGTATTTATACAAGCGGGGCACGTCGTGGTTAATCAGCGCCGGCGGCCGGCCGGCGGCGATGGCGGCGTTGAGCTTGGTCTCGAAGCCCTCGTTGAACACATCCACCCAGCGCAGTTCGACATTGGGATTTTGCGCCTCGTACTGTTTCTTGGCGGCGGCGAAATAGGCGTCGAATTGCGGTTTGAGCGAGTCGGTCCAGTATTCGACCACGATTTTGTCGGCGCGGGCCGGGCCGGCCAGGGCCAGCAAGCCGGCGAGCAGCAGCGGGGAAAGGCGCATGGGGAGTCCTTTTCGGAGAGAGGGAGATCAGGCGGCCAGCAAGAGCAGCGCGCCTGCGCAGGCGTCGCCCTGCGGCGGGCTGAGCCGGGCGGCGAATTCCGGCGGCAGCCAGTCGCGCAGCGCTTGGCCCAGGCCGCCGCACAGCGCCACCGGCAAGCTTTCATCCGGGTCCAGCGCCTTGGCGATGGACCAGGCGTCGCGACCGGCCTGACGCAGCAGTTCGGCCGCCAGCGAATCCCGGCGGCCGTTGGCCACCACCAGCGGCGCCAGCTGTGCGAAGAGCGTCGGGGTGGCGCGGCCGTTCCAGGCCATCATCGCCTGCCAGTCGCCGCCCACATGCTCCAGCACCGCCCGCGTCAGCGGCGTCGGCTCCATGCGGCCGTCCAGCCCCATCTGCGCGTACTGGGCGGCGCGCTGGCCCAGCCAGGCACCGCTGGCCTCGTCGCCGCTGGGGTAGCCCCAGCCGCCGACTTCGCGGTGGCCGCCATCCGGATACAGCGCTTCGCCTATGCTGCCGGTGCCCAGCGCCACGATCACGCCGGGGTGGCCGCCATGGGCGCCCAGCAAAGTGGTGTAGCCATCGGTGGCCAGGCGCAAGCGGGCGTAGCCGGGATCGGCGGCGCGGAAGGCGTCGGCCCAGTCTGCGTTGTGCACGCCGGACAGACCAAGGCCGATCGCGCATTGCGCCGGCGGGGCCAGCGGCAGGCCGGCCTGCTCGAAGGCGCGAGCGATGACTTCATTCACGGCGGCCCAGGCTTGCGGCACGCCGCGCGACAAGGCGGAGGGGCCGCCTTCTGCGTGGGCCAGCGGGCGGGCGCGCGCGTCGCTCAAACAAACGCGGGTGCCGCTGCCGCCGCCATCGACGCCCAAGCGATATTCAAAAGCTTCAGTCACGGTGCTGTCCTTGGTCAAATGCGTGCGTCCGGCGCAAATCACTGAAACATCAGGGATTTGCACTGTCGCGATGCGATGCCATTGGCGTTTTTGGGAATTCAATCATTACAATGGCATTTCGTCAAGTTGATTTATTTAATTGTGGCGACAACACGGCCCGGCAGTCGCCGCCGATGCAACAGGCCTTGCCGGCGCGCTTGTCCGCCCTGCGCCGGGTCGCCATACTGCCTCCATGAAATCCATTCCCGCAGGTCGGGACTCGCGCACGGTGGCGGGGACCAATCTGGAACATGCCCGCGCGCACAACCGCCGCGCGGTGATAGAAACCATACGCCTGAACGGGCAGCTGACCCGCGCCGAGGTGGCTCGGTTGACCGCGTTGACGCCGCAAACGGTGTCCAATATCGCGGCGGAATTGCTGGACGGCGGCATGTTGTTGGCGGGGGAGCCGATGCGCGAAGGCGCGCGCGGCCAGCCGGCGATACCGCTGAGCATCAATCCCGACGGCGCCTACTCGCTGGGCATTCAGTTGGACACACAGTCGCTGATCGCGGTAGCGGTGGACCTGGCCGGGCAATGCCGCGCGCGGGTGGAGGCGCCGGTGCAGCGGCCGGATCCACAGCTGGCCCTGCCCTTGATCGAAGAGGTGGTGGGCCGGTTGCGCACGGACTCCGGAATAGACTGGGGGCGGGTATTGGGCTTGGGACTGGTGATGCCGGGTCCATTCGGCGTTGAGGGCATGAGTTCGGTGGGCCCTACCACCTTGCCGGGCTGGGAAGAGGTGGATGCGGCGGCGCAACTGGAGCGCAGGCTGGATCTGCCGGTCTTGCTTGAAAAGGACGCTACCGCCGCGGCCATCGGGGAGCGGCTATACGGCCGCGCCGCCGCGCTGCGCAATTTCGTTTATCTGTTCATCGGCGCCGGGCTGGGCGCGGGCTTGTTTCTGGACGGGAGGCTGTACGCGGGCGTCCGCCACAATGCAGGCGAGATCGGCCACATGATCGTGATGCCGGACGGAAGACCTTGCGATTGCGGCAACCATGGCTGTCTGGAGCGTTATGTATCGCTGCGCGCATTGTACGAAACCTTGGGGCTGGCCGACGACGCCGAGCTGGCTGCGCGCAGCCTGGAACGGCCGACGCCGGAGATCTGCTACGGCATGGAACGCTGGCTGGCTACCGCCGCGCCGCCGCTGCGCCAGGCGATCAATATCCTGGAGAGCCTGTTGGATATTGAGGCGGTGGTGATTGGCGGTTTCCTGCCGCAAGCCTTGCTAGAGCAACTGGAGCAACGGCTGCATCCGCTGCCGGGGTCTATCCGGCAAAGCTGCGGCCCGCGCGTGTTGCTGGGGAGCGCCGGCCGCGACACGGTGGCGCTGGGCGCGGCGGCGCTGCCAATCTTTGATGAATTCAATCCGCAGTACGAAGTGCTGCTCAAGGTTTGATGCGGCGTCTATTTATGTCAATGGCTTGACCTGGGCGTCTTGGCGCGTAAATATTGCCCGGCATTAAGGCAAAACGATTTACTTATTAGCCGGGAGACGCGCCATGAAGATTCTGCTGAATCATGTTGGTTTTGAACCCCAAGCGCCCAAGCAGGCCTTGTTGCAAGCGCCTGCCGGGGCTGGGCCTGCGACGCTAGCCTTGTTGGATGGGGAGGGACGGATCGCGGCCGACATTCCCTTGAGGCCGCAGGGCATGGCGGAGGGCTGGCCGGAATGGCACTACTGGCTGGCGGATTTCAGCGGCTGGACGCAGCCGGGACGTTACCGGCTGTGGTTACGGGACAGCGCGCCGCCGGTGATCAGTCACGAGTTCGTGGTAGGGCCTGATTGCCTGGGCAGCCAGATGCTGTCCGATCTGTTGCATTATTTTAAGTCGCAGCGTTGCACCGGTCTTTACGACCAGGCGGATCGAACCGCGCCGGAGTGGGGCGGAGAGGCGCGGCGGGATGCGCGCGGCGGTTGGTTCGACGCTTCCGGCGACTGTTCCAAATACCTGTCCCATCTATCCTACGCCAACTTCATGAATCCTCAGCAGACGCCGCTGCTGGCCTGGTGCCTGATGGCGGGCCGCGACGCTTTGCCGCCGCAGCCGCGCTGGTTCGACGAGCGCATGGTGGACGAGGCTTTGCACGGAGCGGATTTTCTGTTGCGCATGCAGCACTCGTCCGGCTTTTTCTACGTGACCTTGTTCGATGGCTGGAGCAAGGCGCCGGAGCAGCGCGAGCTGTGTGCTTTCACCACTCAGCGTGGTGTCAGATCAGGCGCCTTCCAGGCCGGTTTTCGCCAGGGGGGAGGCCTGGCGATCGCCGCGCTGGCGCGCGCTGCGGAACTGCCGCGCGACGGGGAGTTCGGCCGTGGCGATTATCTGGCCGCGGCGCGGCGCGGCTTCGCCCATCTGCAGCAATACAATGCGCGTTATCTGGACGATGGCTGTGAAAACCTGATCGACGATTACTGCGCGCTGTTGGCTGCCTGCGAACTATACGCGGCTAGCGGCGAGCCGGTGTTCGCCGATGCCGCCGACCGCCGCGCGCGGCGCATGTTGGCGCAGCAGGACGAGGCCGGTCGTCTCTGGATGGACGCGCAGCGGCGGCATAGCTATTTTCACGCGGTCGAAGCCGGCCTGCCTTATCTGGCCTTGCTGCGCTTCGCCGCGGTATTGCCGGCGTCGCCGCTGGCGAGCGATGCGCGGCGGGCGGTCCGGCGCGGGATGGAGGCGGAAATGACGCTGACGGCGGCGGCGGGAAACCCTTTCGCTTATCCGCGGCAATGGGTGGCCCGCAACGGCGAGGAGGGCGTGGCTCGCTTTTTCATGCCGCAGCAGAATGGCAGCGGCTACTGGTGGCAGGGGGAAAATGCGCGGCTGGCCTCGCTGGCGGCGGCGGCTTGCGGCCTGGCGCAACAGGAGCCGCAAGGGGAGGGCGATCCCCTGCGGGCTTACGCCCAGGGCGCGCTGGACTGGATTTTGGGGCGCAACCCCTTCGATGTCTGCATGCTGCAGGGCTGGGGGCGCAACAATCCGCGTTACGAGCCCGGCTATTACAACGCCTGCGGCGGAGTCTGCAACGGGATCACCGCCGCGCCGGGCGTGGACGACGGCGTTGCCTTCCTGAGCCCGGAACAGACCGATATCAGCCAGTCCTGGCGTTGGACCGAGCAGTGGCTGCCGCACGGCGCCTGGCTGTTCCTGGCCTTGGCTTTGCGCGGACGGGCGGACCGCACTTGAAATGCGAAACGCCATCGGCGAGCCGATGGCGTTCTGTTTCAGCGGCCCCCGCTGCCGGGGGCGTCTGAGATTTACTGCTGTTGGGTGCTGCGCGGGCCGCGGTTGCCCTGATAACCGCCTTCGCGGCGTTGGCCTTGGTAGCCGCCTTCGCGACGATTGCCGTAGCCGCCGCGACCGCCGCCGCTGCCCGGACGGCGATCACCGTAGCCGCCTTTGCCGTTGGCGTTGCGACGCGGGCCTTTCGGCGGGCGACGGGTCGGTTCCATGCCTTCGATCACGCCTTCGGTGATCTGACGCTTCAGGTATTGCTCGATGCGGCGAACCTTGTGGAACTCCTTGGACTCCGCCAGGGTGATGGCGGTGCCGTCGCGGCCGGCGCGGCCAGTGCGGCCGATGCGGTGCACGTAGTCTTCAGCTTGTTTCGGCAGGTCGAAGTTCACCACGTGGGTGATGGTGGGCACGTCGATGCCGCGGGCTGCCACGTCGGTGGCCACCAGGATCTTGATACGGCCGCGACGCAGATCGTTCAGCGTGCGGTTACGCCAGCTTTGCGGCATGTCGCCGTGCAGGCAGGCGGCGGAATAGCCCTGGTCGGACAGTTTGTCGGCCAGTTCTTCGGAGTAGGCTTTGGTGGCGGAGAAAATCACGCACTGGTCGAAGCCGGACTCTTTCAGAATATGATCCAGCAGACGATGCTTGTGGTTCAAATCGTCGGCGTACAGCAGGTGCTCTTCGATGGTGCCGCCCGAGGTTTCGGTGCGGGCGATTTCGATGCGCTGCGGGTCGCGGGTCATCTTCTCGGCCATGCGGCCGACGGTGCCGTCCAGCGTGGCGGAGAACAGCACGGTCTGACGGGTGTCCGGAGTGGCTTTGACGATGGTTTCGATATCTTCGATGAAGCCCATGTCCAGCATGCGGTCGGCTTCATCCAGCACCAGCATTTCCAGGCGCGAGAAGTCGATGCGGCCGGAGCGCATGTGGTCCATCAGACGGCCGGGAGTGGCCACGATCAGGTCTACCGGACGCGACAGCGCGCGGGTTTGGTAGCCGAAGGAGGAGCCGCCCACCAGACAGACGGTTTTCATCCAGCGCAGGTCCTTGCCGTATTCCAGCGCGTTCTTTTCCACTTGCTGAGCCAGTTCGCGGGTCGGGCACAATACCAGTACGCGCGGGCCTTGGCCTTTGCCAGTGGAGCGCTCGGACAGCTTGGTCAGCGCCGGCAGCAGGAAGGCTGCGGTCTTGCCGCTACCGGTTTGGGCGGATACCAGCAGGTCGCGGCCAGCGATGGCGGCGGGCACGGCTTGAGCCTGTACTTCGGTAGGGGAAGAATAGCCGGCGGCTTCCAGAGCGCGCAGGATGGTCGGGGCGATGCCCAGATCGGAAAAATGCATGATGTCCTTTCAGGCCGGTTACTGCCGGCGTCACTTAATAGCCAGGTTGGTGGCGGTCGGTTATACGGCGCCTTTAAGCCGTAAATCATCGGCACTAACCTGACAAGCGGCGAACAGCGGTCCAGTCTGATGCGACATTATAAGCGTGGACGAAGCCTGGAAATGGTCAGGGACGATGAAGCAATCTCACTCGGGCTGAGGCGTGGTTTGGAATGCCCGGTGGAAACACAAGAGGCCGGACTATACGGTAAATCGGGCGGCTTTACAACTGTTTTTTAAAAACATGCCGGCTAAGTATTTGATTGTTTGCTGCTTGCCGCGACGATTTTCCAAAAAAACTGCCGCTTGCTCGCGATGGCGGGTGAGGATTCGGCTCCGGAAGCGCGGCGTTGGCTTGTGGAGATTTGCGAGGTTCTAACTACACTTCAACGATGACGGGCCATGCGTGAAACCTTCGTTGAGGGCTGGCAATGAGTGGAAAGAACAGATTCGCAAGCACGGACCGGATGCATGCCTGGCTGATGTCCTGCTCCTCTGGCGCGGCCTATGTCGTTTGCGTCGGTTTGGCCTTGGCGCTGACGATGGTCTTGGCGCTGGCGTTGACGACGTGGCGGATGCAGTCGGCGGCCAGGGAGAGGGCCGAGTTGGTTGTCGGGCAGCTGACCTGGCAGTTGTCGCCCGCGTTCGCCGCGCTGACGCGATTGGACGGGCTGCCGCCGTCGGAGCCGGATTGCCGCGCTCAAACCCAGGCTTTGGCTGAATTGGTTCAGCGCACGTCGCTGGCGCGCTTCGCCTTGGCGCACGGCGCCGGCGGCGCGCAGTGTGCCTCCCGGCGCGGCGTTTCGGAGGGGGTGGCAGGGTTTGAGAATGGGGCGAGCTTGTTGCCGGCTGGCAATGGCCAGCTGTTGCCGGGGTTGCGGTTGGGGCATGCCGCAGGGGTGATTGAGTTGGACGCAGGGCCCTTGGTGGCTCAATTGGCGTTGGCCGAGCGTGATGGTTTGAAAGTGCGCTTGCTGGCCGGGGGGCGGGCGCTGGCCGCCAACGGCGAGGTGAGGGATCAGGGGGCGGATACGGGCGGAGAGGTGGTATGGGTGCCGTCCGCGCCGGCGCGCATAGGTGTGCTGGCGGCGCCGCAGTGGGCGGCCGCGCCCTTGTTGGCATTGCAAACCCAATGGTTGGCCCTGTTGGCGGCCGCAGCCTTGGGCGGCGGCGTCGCTTGGGGGGCGCGTCGCGGTTCCGGTGGGCGCAAGGCGACGGGGTGGGAGATATCCGAGGGGATTCGGCAAAAAGAGTTTTTCGCCCATTACCAGCCCATCGTCACCGCGGCTAGTGGCGAATGTGTCGGAGTAGAGGTGCTGGCGCGCTGGCGGCACCCGGTCCAGGGCAATGTGCGCTCCGAACTCTTCATTCAGACCGCGATTGAAGCCGGTATGATTGTGCCGCTGACACGCTATATGCTGCGGAGGGTGGCCGAGGAGTTGAAGCAGATCGTATTGCCTCCGGGCTTTATGGTTGGAGTCAATATCTCTACCGATCACCTGGCTTTGCCCGAATTGCTGGAAGATTGCCGGCCGCTGGTTAATCTATTGCGTGAAAAGCAGGCTCAGCTGGTGTTGGAGGTGTCGGAGAGGGCTCCGTTGCAAGAGGCTTCCGGCGCGCAAAAGGTGATCAACGGCTTACGGCAGATGGGCGTGAGGCTGGCCTTGGACGACTTCGGCGCCGGCTATGCCGATAAGGCCTATCTGAGCCGCTGGGGCTTCGATTATCTGAAGGTTGAGAAAGGTTACGTGTCGGCCTTGGGTCAGGACAGCCTGAAAGGGAATATTCTGGATGGCCTGCTTTTATCTTCCAACGAAATGGGGGTGCAGGTCATCGTGAAAGGGGTGGAGACCCAGGGCCAGCAAAGCTATCTGAATGTGAAGGGCTTCGAGTATTTGCAGGGCTTTTATTTTGGCAAGCCGATGACCTTGAATCATTTCCGGCAGTGGCTGTATTCAGGTATTGCGGAAAGCCGAGTCCGTCCGGCTGGCAAGAGGGGGGGCGACGGGTGAGTCCGGATCCCGGCTTGGGCGCGCGGGGGCGTTTTGTTACAATGCGCCCTTTTTTGTTTCAGGAAAGGGGTAGGGAATGATGTATGCCGTGCAGCGTTATGCGGCCTCCCGTCCTTGGGCCAAGCGCGTCAGCCAGTTGTATGTTCAGGCCTTGCAACCGTCGGCGGCGCGCAAGGAAATGAAGGAAGTGATCAAGCGCGAGTTGGAACGCGCCGCCCAGGTGTTCACAGTAAAGCAGCAGACCATTGTCGCCGAACTGGCTTTGGCGGAGTCCTGGGGCTGTTTCGCTCGTCATGGCCGCGTGATTTCCCATCTGGACGACGGCTTGGTGCGGGCCTTGGCCCACACTCGGCTGCCCTCGCAATTGCCGGATACGTTGAATTTGCCGGCCGACGCCTTCTTTCTGCATGTGCCCGGAGGCGGCGGGGCTTTCGTCTCGCATCAGCCGGAGCGCAAGGCCTTGCTGCTGACCTTGGTGGAGGAAGGGTTTTCGCGCGACGCCGCGCAATGGCTGCATGAGTCCGACGCGGTGGAAGCTTTGCTGGTCACCTATCCGGGCGAACTGGCGCCGCAGATAACGGAGGTGGCGGAGCGTTGGCAAGCCTTGTTGGCCGCGGTGCTCAATGGCCTTGCCATGATGACTCAGCCCAAGCTGGAGAGAGAGCTGTCCTGGCAGTCGGGTGCGCCGGAGTCATGGGTGGAGCAGGCCGGCGCGCCGACTTGCGCCAAAACTCGGCAGCGCGGCCGCAGTCAATTGCTGAAGGCCGGCTTCAGCGAGGTGAACTTCTGCCGCATTCCCGAGCTGGACGCCGCGCAGACTTATGCGACTCAGGGTTACTGGCGGCGACAGGCGTTTGGCGAGGCCAAGGCGAATTCGCGGCTGGTGTGGGTGGCGCCTAAGTAAAAAAGACGATTGACTGTTTAGGGCCTGTTAAAAGTCTCGCGTGCAAGGGCTTTGAGCTGGTTCTCAGTATTCCTGCAGCAGTTCGCGGATGGTGTCTCTCAGCTTATTGGTGGAGAAAGGCTTGTCGCAGCAGGCCGAGACGCCGGCCGCTTCCACTTCGGCCAGCCGGTCGTGGTCGGTCTCACTGGTGATCATCAGGATGGGGGTGCGCCCCTGGATGCTGTTTTGACGGATGTGGCGAGCTAGTTCGCAGCCATCCATGCCGGGCATGTGGTAGTCGACGATGATCAGTTGAAAGCTTTCGCTCTCCAGTAGCGGCAGCGCGTCGGTCCCGCTGGCGGCTTCGGTGAAGTGTTCGAAGCCCAGTCGCTCCAGCACGGCGCGCACATGGCGGCGCGAGGTGTGGCTGTCGTCTACGATCAACACCTGGACATTGGCCAGATCCGTGTCCACCTCCATGGCCAGGCTCTCGGTGTTGATGAAGTCCAGCGCGTTGGCCAGCACCTCGTCCAGTTGGCCATTGGTGAAGGGCTTGGGCAGGATGCCCAGGCTGCCCGCCTGGCGGATGGGTTCCAGCCGTTCCGGATTGGTTTCGCTGGAAACCAGAATGAAAGGCATGCCGCTGAGGTCGGCGCTTTCGCGCATCTGTTGCAGTAACTGCTGACCTGTCATGTCCGGCAGGTAATAGGCGCTGATCACTAAGTCGGGGCGCGACTCGCGCGCACGGCTGAGCAGCGCTTCGCCGTTGGGGTGGACCTCCACTTTGGAGATGCCCATCTCCCCCAACGCCTTGCTGATGATCTGCGCCTGCACATGCGAAGGCTCAGCCAGCGAGATGATTAAATGTTGTACTTCCAGCATGCCTCTTCCCCCGCCTGTATTCTCTAATTTTGTCAAAGCCGTCCGCAACCGTTGGCCAATGCGTAAGTGTCGACGATCCCGGGCGCGTCTTCAATGGTTCTTATGTTGGTTTGGCACGAATTGCGCGGTGCGGCAAGCAAAATCTGTCGCTTCGGCCGGGGGCGGCAAATCTTGCCGCCCATTGTTGCCGTTTGGGCCGCTGTGGCCGAGGGTGTGGCGTATTGCTCAGGAAAATCAAAGGGCTGTCGAGACGCGGTGGCTTGGCACGCTTCCTGCTTTAACGTCGTCTCAAGGAGGCTGACATGCTAGACAAAATCGCCAAACATTTCGACTTTCAGCAGCGAGCGCTGAATTTGCGGGCCTATCGCACCGAGGTGCTGGCCAGCAATATCGCCAATGACGAAACCCCTAACTACAAAGCGGTGGATTTCGACTTCGGCAAGGCCTTGCAGGCGCAAACGGATGCGCAGGGTCGTTTGGCGATGAATCTGACCGATGCCCGCCACCTTGCCGGGGCCGGCGGCGCGGGCAACGGTGCCGCGCTGCAATACCGCGCGGCAGTGCAGCCCAGCGTGGACGGCAACACCGTGGACATGGATGTGGAGCGGGCGGCTTTCGCCGACAACGCGGTCCGCTTCCAGTCGACGCTGACTTTTCTGAACAAGCGGATCAGCGGCCTGAGTTCGGCGATCCAGGGCCAGGGAGGCAATAGCTGATGTCTTTGTCCAATGTGTTTTCCATTTCCGGTTCGGCGATGTCGGCGCAATCGATGCGCCTCAGCCTGGTGGCCAGCAATATCGCCAACGCGGAAAGCTCGACCAGCTCCACCGGCGAGCCCTACAAAGGGCGTCACGCGGTGTTCACCGCGATTCCGGTGACGGCGGCGCAGCCGCAGGTGGCCGGCGTGCGCGTGACCGCGGTGGTAGAAGACCAGACCCCGCCGCGGCTCAAGTACGATCCGGGTAATCCGCTGGCCGATCAGCGCGGCTACGTGACGATGCCCAATGTGAACCCGGTGGAGGAGATGGCCGACATGATCGCCGCCTCCCGCGCTTATCAGAACAATGTCGAAATCATGAATACGGCCAAGACGCTGCAGCAGAAAGTGCTGCAGCTGGGCCAGTGAGGCGAGAGGAGTAACGGCAATGGCTAGCGCAAACCCTTATGACGTACTGAATAGTCAGACTCAGACCAACCCGAACAGCAGCGTCAACGGCAGCAAGAGCAATTCCGGCGTGGTCGGCTCCAGCGCCAACGACATTCAGAGCACTTTTCTGAAACTGTTCGTGGCTCAGATGCGTTCCCAAGACCCGATGAACCCGATGGACAACAGCCAGATGACGTCCCAGATGGCGCAGATCAGCCAGGTGGGCGGCATTCAGCAGCTGAACCAGTCTATGCAGGCGCTGATCGGCGCGCAGGCGGCGTCACAGTCTCTGATGGCGTCCGGCATGATAGGCAAAAAAGTGCTGGTGGCCGGCAGCAGCCTGCCCAAACCGCCGGATGGCGGCACCACCCCGGCCGGCGTGTTGCTGAACGGCCCGGCGCAGACGGTGAAAGTCAGCGTCAAGGACGCCAACGGCAATGTGGTCCGCACCATGACCATCGACAAGCCGGTGGCCGGCGTCAACACCTTCAGCTGGGACGGCAAGAACGACAAGGGCGAAGTGGTGCCGGCCGGCAAATACAGCTTCAGCGCCGACGTGACGCAAGCCAGCGCCAACGGCAGCACCAAGGCCGTGGCCTACAACACGCAGACAGTAACCGCAGTGGCCTGGGATCAGGGCATTCCCGAGCTGGTGCTGCCGGACGGCAGTCGCGCCCAGTTGGGCGACGTGGCGCAAATGACCGCCTGATCCCGCTGACCTCATTCGACTTCAAGGACTGACATCATGGGCTTTCAACAAGGTTTAAGTGGCTTGAACGCCGCCTCCACCCAACTGGATACCATCGGCAACAACGTGGCCAACGCCAACACCGTGGGCTTCAAGAGTTCGCGCACGGAGTTTGCCGACATGTACGGCAATACCTTGTACGGCATCGCCACCACTACGCCGGGCATTGGCGTCAAGGTAGCCGCGGTGACGCAGAACATGAGCAACGGCAACGTGACCACCACCGGCCGCAGCCTTGACTTGGCGATCAACAACGGCGGCTTTTTCACCGTGGCCCAGCCGGACGGCACCTTGTCCTATACCCGCAATGGCCAATTCCAGATCAACAATCAGGGTTATGTGGTCAATAACGGCAACTTCCTGCAGGGCTGGCAGGCGGACGCCGCCGGTAATATCTCCCAGGGGCCGGTCAGCAAAATACAGCTGAACTCCAACTTGGTGTCGCCGCAGGCCACCACCAAGGCCACCCTCGGCATCAACCTGGATTCTCGCAGTACCGTGCCGACTGTTGCGCCGCTGGACCCGACTAATTCAGCCTCCTACAACTGGTCGAACACCAATACGGTTTACGATTCGTTGGGCAACCCGCATCAGGTGACCATGTACTATGTCGCCGGCACGCCCACCGCCGCCGGCCGAACCTGGACCGCGACCGCCTATGTGGATGGCAACCCGGCCAATAACACGCCGCCCAACAGCAACAATTTTTCGCTGACCTTCAATACCTCTGGCGTACTGACCACGCCCGGACCGTTCAATATCAATTTCACCCCCAGCCCGCTCAACGGCTCGGCGGTGCCGCAGACTGTGGCCTTCAGCTTTACCGGTTCCACTCAGGTGGGTCAGAATTTCGGCGTGACCACTCCGCCGACCATTGACGGTTCCGCGCCGGGCAACTTGAAGGGCATCAATATTTCGTCCTCCGGCATCATCCAGGCGACGTTCACCAACGGCCAGACCAAGACCATAGGTCAGGTTGCTCTCGCCAACTTCATCAATCCGCAAGGCTTGCAGTCCAAGGGCAATAATTTGTGGGCGCAGACCTACGATTCAGGGATTGCCTCCTACAACGCGCCAGGCACCGGCAATACCGGCACTATTCAGGCCGGAGCGGTGGAGGATTCCAACGTCGATCTGACCGCGGAGCTGGTCAATATGATTACCGCGCAGCGCTATTACCAGGCCAATGCGCAGACCATCAAAACCCAGGACACCCTGGTGCAGACCTTGCTTAACATCTGATGAGCTGAGCGCGCGCGATGGATAGAATGCTTTACTTGGCGATGAACGGCGCCAAGCACGTGATGTGGCAGCAAGCCACTACCGCCAACAATCTGGCCAATGTGCACACCAACGGCTTCAAGGCCGATGTGGTGGCGTTCCGCGCCTTGCCGGTGGTGGGAGAGGGCGCGCCGACCCGGACCTATGTGGTGGACAATACCGTGGGCCACGATCTGAGCCAGGGTAGTCTGATGCACACAGGTAACGCTAGCGACTTCGCCATCGGTTCCAAGGGCTTCTTCGCGGTACAGGCGCCGGACGGCGCCGAAGCCTATACGCGCGATGGCGGCTATGTGCTCGACGCCACCGGCATGATGCGCACCCGCTCCGGCCTGCCCATCATGGGCGACGGCGGCCCCATTGTTGTCCCTACAGGTTCCCGCATTCAATTGGGCGAAGATGGCTCGGTCATGGCGATTCCGCTGTCCGGCGTGGTGCGCACGCCGCAGCTGGTCGGGCAGATCAAGATGGTCAACCCCGGCCCTAAGGACGTGTACAAGGGCGAGGACGGTCTGTTTCGCATCAACGGCGGCGGCAACGCGGCAGCCGACGCCAATGTCAAGCTGGTGCCGGAAATGCTGGAGGCCAGTAACGTCAATTCGGTGGAAAGCCTGGTGCAGATGATTTCCCACGCCCGCCAGTACGACCTCAACGTCCGATTGATGCAGACCGCGCAGCAAGGCGATCAGCAGGCGGCTCAGTTGTTGTCCACCAACGGTTAAACCAATAAGACAAGATTTCGCCGCGGCGGCCCGGTAGAGGCTGCGCGGTTCTGGAGACGAGGTAAACAAGCCATGATGCGCGCACTGTACATCGCCAAGACCGGCATGGATTCCAGCCAGTTTCAACTGGACGTGGTGTCCAATAACCTGGCCAACGTCAACACCGTGGGTTTCAAGCGCAGCCGCGGCATTTTCGAGGACTTGTATTACCAGACCTTGCGTCAGCCCGGCGCGCAGCTGGCCAACGGCAACACCACGCCCACCGGTCTGCAGGTGGGGACCGGCTCGGCGGCGGTGGCCACCGCCCGCATCCACTCCCAGGGGAATATGACTCAGACCGGGCAGCCGCTGGACATGGCGATCGCCGGCGAGGGCTTCTTCCGCATCCAACTGCCGGACGGCACCACCGCCTATACCCGCAACGGCGAGTTCAAGCGCAACTCCAACGGCGACGTGGTGAATCCGGACGGCTATCCGCTGAACCCCAATATCAACATTCCCGGCACCGCCAACCAGATTACGGTGTCCACCGCCGGCGTGGTGCAGTACTTCTTGCCCAACAACCCGGCGGCGCAAACCGCGGGCACCATCCAGCTCACCACCTTCATCAACCCGCAGGGCCTGGAGAGCGTGGGCAACAACCTGTATTTGCAGTCCGCATCCTCCGGCGATCCGCAGGATGGGGATCCGCAGACCGATACCCGAGGCGCGGTGCGCTCCGGTTTCGTGGAGGCGTCCAACGTCAACGTCACCGAGGAACTGGTCAATATGATCACTGCGCAGCGCGCGTTTGAAATGAACTCGCGGGCGATCACCACTGCGGACCAGATGCTGCAGAAACTGAGCCAGCTGTAAGCGGAAGCGGGCCGCCGGTGGAAGGCGGCCGATTGAGATTTGAATTGACGAGGTGTTTGATGAAGGCGATGGCGATAGCGGCGATGCTGGCCGCACTACTAAGCGCTTGCGTGACCCAGGAGCCGCCGCTTGTGCAGCAACCCACCAGCGCGCGTCCGCAACCGCAGCCGGTCAGCATGCCCACCAATGGGTCGATTTTCCAGGTAGCCAGTTACCGGCCGTTGTTTCAGGACCGGATGCCTGCTTATGTCGGCGACACCTTGACGGTGAACATCCAGGAAAACTCGTCCACGTCGGCGTCGGAGCAGACAACCAATACCCGCACTTCGGGTCTGAACAGCAGCATCAACGCCGGCATCAAGATTCCCTTCCTGCCCAGCGGCGCCGCCGGTGGCTTGGCCGGCGCCAATTTTGGCGGCACGGGCTCGGCCAACAATACCGGCAAGGGCGACAACAAGGTGGCCACCTCCTTTGTCAGCTCCATCACTGTCACGGTGTTGGAGGTGTTGCCCAACGGTAATCTGTCGATCAGCGGCGAGAAAGTCGTGCGCGTGAACAGCGATACCGAGTCGATCCGCCTGTCCGGCGTGGTCAACCCGCGCGATATCAGCGCGGATCGCAGCGTGTCTTCGCTCAAGGTGGCGGACGCCCGCATCGAACAGCAGACCAAGGGCACGCACCGGCTGTACAATGAGCCGGGCTGGCTCACCAAGTTTTTCATGAGTATATTGCCGATTTAACGGATGACCGGCCCGCCGCGGCCGCTTGGCGGGCGCGGCGGGCTGAAAGCGGGCGGAAAATGAAGCGATTGATGTTAGGGATGTTGTTGGCGCTGGCGCTGTTCCCTGCCTTGGCGGCGCAACGTTTGAAGGATCTGACCAATATCGGCGGGGTGCGTCCCAACCAACTGATAGGTTATGGCCTGGTGGTGGGTCTGGACGGCAGCGGCGACAAAGTCACCTCTTCGCCGTTCACCGGCCAGGCGATGTCCAATATGTTGAACCAGTTGGGCGTACAAGTGCCTCCTGGCACCAAGCTCGATCCCAAGAATATCGCCGCGGTCACGCTGACTGCGACCTTGCCGCCGTTTGCGCGGCAGGGGCAGGCCATAGACGTGACGGCTTCGTCGATTGGCGATGCCAAAAGCCTGCGCGGCGGCACCTTGCTGTTGTCGCCGCTAAAAGGCGCGGATGGTCAGATCTACGCGATGGCGCAGGGCAATGTGGTCGTCGGCGGCGCCGGCGCCTCGGCGGGCGGCAGCTCCGCCCAGATCAATCAGCTTAGCGTGGGCCGCATTCCAGCCGGCGCCACAGTGGAGCGCGAAGTGCCCACTGCGCTGGGGTCCGGCGAGTTCATCAATCTGGAGCTGCGCGAGTCCGATTTCACCACTGCCAACCGTGTGGTGCAGGCAATCAACAAATCGTTCGGCCAGGGCACCGCGCGCGCGGTGGACGGCCGGCTGATCGAAGTGCGCGCGCCGTTCGCCCCGGATCAGCGTGTGCAGTTTCTGGCCAAGATGGAAAATATTGCCGTCGACCCGGCAGATGTTTCCCCCACCGTCATTATCAACGCCCGCACCGGCTCCATCGTGATGAACCAGGCAGTGACCTTGGCACCGTGCGCGGTGTCGCACGGCAATCTGACCGTGACCGTCAGCAACACGCCGCAAGTGAGTCAGCCCAACCCGTTGTCCGGCGGCAAGACCACGGTGACCAATCAGACGGACATCAGCATCAACACCCCTGGGAGCAAGCTGATCAACGTGCCCAACGGCGCCAATCTGTCGCGGGTGGTGGCGGCGCTGAACGCGCTGGGCGCGAATGCTCAGGATCTGATTTCCATTTTGCAGGCGATGAAGTCCGCCGGCGCGTTGAAAGCGGACTTGCAGATCATCTGAGCCTTGCGAGGGCGGCAAAGGAAAAGACGGCCAAGCGGCCGTCTTTTTTCTGGCCCGAATCTTGCTTTTAGATGAGATCCAGGAGCGAGAAATGACGATTCAGCCCATCAATGCCGGCGCCATGAGCGCCAACGATTTGCTAAACCGGCAGTTGGCTGTGGATCCGAGCCAGCTGAATGAGCTGCGGGCACAGGCGATCAAAGACCCCAAGGGCGCGGCGCGGCAGGTTGCGTCGCAGTTCGAGGCCTTATTGATGAACACCTTGCTCAAGAATATGCGCGAGACCAAGTTCGACCCGGAAGGCGAATCCAACGATTTGAACACCTACCAGGGCCTGTACGATCAGCAGTTGACTCAGGCTTTGAGTTCCAACGGCGGTTTGGGTTTGGGCGACATGTTGTATCGCCAGATCGCCAAACAGTCGAATTTCGATCCGGACGATAAGAGCGCGCACACGATTTACGCCGCTTCCGGCCCGCAACTGGCTGCGCGCCCCACCGGCGGCTCCAAGGCCTTGCTGGCCTATCAGGAGGCGCAGCAGACCGCCAGCGCGGGGCTGACTTTGACGGCCCCGGCGGCTCATGCCAAGGCCGAAACGGCCGGCAGGGGCGGCAGCCGCGACTTCGCCGCCGAGATGTTGCCGCATGCCCGCACGGCCGCAGCCCAGTTGGGCGTGGCGCCCGAAGCCGTGGTCGCGCATGCCGCGCTGGAAAGCGGCTGGGGCAAGCGGGCGATCCGCCACCCGGACGGCAGCAACAGTCATAATCTGTTCGGCATCAAGGCCAGCGGGGATTGGCAGGGACGCACGGTCAGCGTGATGACCACCGAATACGAAGGCGGGGTCGCGCAAAAGCGAGTGGAAAAATTCCGCGCCTATGGTTCTTACGCCGAGGCTTTCAGCGACTATGCCCGTTTGTTGAAGGATTCGCCGCGCTACAAGAGCGCGTTGAACCAAGGGCAGAACATGTATGGTTTCGCGCATGCGCTGCAATCCGGCGGCTACGCCACCGATCCACGCTACGCGCGCAAGCTGGTGGATGTGGCGGCGACATTGGCGCAGCAAACCACGCGTAGTTGAGGACAAGGCTGCGGCAGCGGAACTTGCGTTTCAGGGTCAAGTTTTGGCGGGCCGGGCCGATAAAGCAAACAGAGGTAAATCATGGGCTCCAATATTTTCTCGATCGGCGTGAGCGGACTGAATGCGGCTCAAACGGCTTTGTCGGTAACCGGCAATAATATCGCCAACGTCTCCACGCCGGGGTACAACGTTCAATACATCACCCAGGCCGGCCGCACGCCGCAATATGCGGGCTTCGGCTTTCTGGGGCAGGGCGTGGATGTTACCAATGTGCTGCGCACCTATGACAAATTCCTGTCTGGCCAGGTGCAGACCGCGCAGACCAACAGCAGTTATTACAGCACCCAGGTCAAGCAGTTGAATCAGATCAACAATCTGATGGCGTCGACCGACGTGTCCATTCTCCCCGCCTTGCAGGATTTCTTTGGCGCGATGCAGACGCTGTCGCAGCAGCCGGACGCCATTCCCAGCCGACAGACAGTGTTGAACATGGCTCAGGCCTTGAGCACCAAGTTCGCCACCATCGACGGACAGTTGCAACAGCTGCAGTCCGGCGCCAACGGTCAGATCAAGACCACGGTGGACAGCATCAACGCGCTGGCCACGCAGATCGCCAGCCTCAATACCGAAATCGCCGCATTGACCGGCGGCAATCAGTTGAGCGCGCAGCCCAACACGCTGATGGACCAGCGCGATCAGGCCATGCTGGAGCTGAACAAGTTGGTCAGCGCCAAGGCTGTGCCGCAGGCGGACGGGACTTACTCGGTGTATATCGGCAACGGTCAGACCCTGGTGACCGGCGGTCAGACCAACACGCTGGCCACGCAGCCTTTGCCCAGCGATCCCACCACCTTGCAATTGGTGTTCAACAACCCCAATGGCACGGTGACGGCGATTCCGAACAATCTAGTCTCCGGCGGCCAACTGGGTGGTTTGCTGAACTTTCGCGATGGCCCCCTGCTGCAGGCCCGGCAGCAGTTGGGAACGATGGCGATCAATTTTTCCGCCTCAATTAATTATCAGAATCAGCTGGGCGTGGACAACACTGGCGCAGCCGGCCAGCCCATTTTCAACGATCTGAGCAGCTACGCCTCCAACCCGCAGAATGCGGCGAGCAATCTGCAAGTATTGATGGGCGACCCCAATAAACTGGCTACAGCCTCCAATATGGTGTCCACCGGCGGCGCCGGCGGCAACGGCGTCACTATGAGCGGCGTGTGGGCCACGCTGCCGGGCGGTTACGCGGGCAGCATCAACAGCGTGCCGCCGGTTTTTCCCGGCACCGGTACGCACCCGTCCATCGGCATGACTGGGATGACCATTACCGCCTCCGGCAGCCCGGCGACGATGACCGCCACCATCGCCGGCCCCAATGGCGGCGGTCCTTACAATGTGGTTCCGGTGGGTGGCGGGGCCAGCAACAGCTTCAAGTTGCAGACAACGGCGGTGCCGCCGGTGGACGTGGGCGTCAGCTTTCAGCTGTCCGGCGCGCCTATCAACGGCCAGACTTTCACCGTGGGGCCGGCCCCGGCCGGCACCAAGCCGCCGCCGGGCGACAACACCAATTTGCGCGAGTTGCTGGCGCAGCAAAACTTGAAGCTGATGGGGAATCAGTCCTACGGTTCTTATTATTCGACACTGGTGGCCTCGGTGGGCAATCAGACCAATACTGCGCAATTGCAGTCCGCGGCCATGCTGAATACGTTGAAGCAAACCACGGAAAGCCTGTCCAACGTCACCGGGGTGAGCCTGGATCAGGAGGCGGCCAATCTGATCAAGTATCAACAGTCCTATCAGGCGTGTAGCAAGGTGATACAGGTGGCGCAAACCACCTTCTCCAGCATCCTGAACCTGATGGGCTAAGGAGAGATCGATGCGTATCAGTTCCAATAACATTTATCAGTCCGGCCTGAACAATATGCAGAGCTTACAGGCCAGCATTTACAAGCTCACCATGCAGATCGACAATCAGCAGCGGGTGGTGACGCCGGCCGACGATCCGGTGGCCGCGGCGCGCATTCTGCTGATCAGCCAGTCCCAAGGCCAGAACAGTCAGTACATCAGCAATACCCAAGCGGTCAGCTCCTGGCTGTCGCTGTCCGAGACCGCGATCAAAAGTTCGTCGGACCTGATGGCCAGCATGAAGAGCCTTGCGATTTCCGCCGGCAGCGGCGCGTTGAGCCCAACCGAGCTGCAGGCGATTCAGAAGCAGTTGCAGGAGGGCATCACCGAGTTGACGACCTACGCCAACTCCACCGACGGCCGCGGCAATTATCTGTTCAGCGGCAACAAGACCGATACGCTGCCTTTCGCGGTCAGCCTGTCCGCGGTGCCGCCGGCTTCGTATCTGGGCGATACCGGCCAGCGCAGCGTGCAGATCAGCGCTTCGCAGCAAATGACGATTTCCGATCCGGGCAGCACGGTGTTCGGCACGCCCGGGGGCAGCGCCACCGCGGCCTTCGATGGCCTGATCCAGCTGAACACTCTGTTGGGCCAGAATCCAAAGCCCGCCAACTTCGGGGCTCAGTTGAATAGCGCGATCAACGCCATCGACTCGGCCCAGCAGCAGATGTCGCTGGCTTTAGCATCCATCGGCGCCCGCGGCCAGCAGAACGATAATATGCAGAATGTGGGGGGGAGCCTGAAATTGCAGTACGCCAGCAGCATTGGCGATTTGCAGGATCTGGACATGCCGCAGGCGATCTCTGATTTCACCCTGGCGCAGACTTCGTTGAAATACAGCCAGCTGACCTACAACAAGGTGACTCAGCTCTCGCTGTTCAACTATATCTCCTGACCGGCGTCCGCCGGATATGACAAAGGCCGCGCAAGCGGCCTTTGCTATTTGCTGCTGGCGGATTCAACCGTAGACATCCACCTGGCTGACACGGCCGGCGCGGCCGTCTTCAGTCAGGTAGACGCCGGAACGGCGGATGTCGGCTTGGGACTGATTGTCTGCGTTCTTGATGCTGAACGGGCTGTCCACGCTGGGCAGCAAAATGGCGCCGATGCCCAACTCCTTCAAGCCCATCAATTGATCCTTGTCGCCGTCTCGGCCGGACCAGAGCTTTAATTGAGCGAACGCAGCGTCGCCGTCATCAAGCACCCTGTCGCCATTGCCGTCCAATTTGGCCAGATCGGAAAAGCCGTTACCCGATTGAGTGCCGAACAACTCGCTGCCATCGTTGACCTTGCCGTCGCCATTGCGATCCAGAGTCAGCCAGCCGCCGTTGTTGATGAAGGGCAACTGGGTTTGCTTGCCGTTGCTTTGCAGGTCGAAGCTGACACTGGCGCCGCTGAAGCTGCCGGCATCGTTGCCCAGGCTCAACATTAAGGGGTCGGTGGCGTTGCCGTTGCCAAACTGAAGAGTGTTGCTGCTGTGGTACTCGAAGCTGCGGCTCATTTGTACGTCCAGCGCGAAGTTGAACTCGCGACCGTCCTGGGTCTTGATCGAACCCTTGGCCGAAAACGCCAGGCTTTCGCTTTCTTGGTAGTCGACGGTTTGCTTGAGCTCGCCGCCGACGAGCAGTTGCTGCGGCGCCGAGGACTGACCGGAACGCGCGGGGCGCGAGTCGGCCGCTGGCTGGTCTTTGCCGTCGTCTCTCTGCAAAGTGCCGTCAACCACTTTGAATTTGACGCCCAGCACTTTTTCTAGAATGTCCTTGATCAGCCCCAGCATCGGCGTCATGCCATCGGAGAATTCCTTGTTCTTGGCGCTAGCGTTGATGCCATCAGGACTCAGGCTGACGTCGGAGGAGGGTTTCGCAGGGGCGGAGGCGGGAGGGAGTTGTACCCAGGCGCGGCTTTGTTGTTGAACGGTGAGGCTTTGACTGAAACTGTATTGGCTGCTCATCGACAGCGCCATGGACGCGACTCGCATTGCAGGCTCCGGAACAGGAAGTGTAGGTGAACAGATATCGTCAATCCGGAGGGAAACTTGATGGCGTGGAAACACCTAGCCGGCGGCGGCCGGCCAGGCCGGAGCCTCAATTACGCGCAGGCTGAATACTGAGGGTTTCGATGTGGTCGATCTGCATGATCTCACGCGACAGGTCGACGACATTGATCAGGTCGCGCCGGTTTTGCGCTGAGACCAGAAAGCTCCATTCGGTGGCGTCCGGACCGGCGTTCAGCGCGATGCTGTCCTCGTGCAGACGCACGCCGAAGCGAAGCAGGCCTGCGCTCAGCGTTTGCACCGTCCACTGGTATTCCGGCTTGAAGCGGATGACGATGAACAGGCTGAAGCGGCGCGGCAGCCGGTTCTCCATTTGATTGATGGATAGCATGCACAGCACGCACAGCAGGGTGATGGCAATGGCGGCGGCGTAGAAGCCGACGCCGACCAGGATGCCTATCACCGAGGACATCCAGATTGAGGCGGCCGAGGTCAGGCCGCTGATGGTCAGGCCCTCCTTCATGATCATGCCGGCGCCAAGGAAACCGACGCCGGTTAATACGCCTTGGGCCACCCGGGTCATGTCGCCGTGGGTCATGTCGGGATAAAGGCCGCCGTACCAGTAGCCGGAATAACCGACGATGCTGATGGCCGCGGCCGAGGCCATCGACACCAGGCCGTAAGTGCGCATGCCGGCGGCGCGGCCGTTGAACCAGCGCTCGTAGCCCACCAGACAGCCCAGCAGCAGGCCGCCCAGCAGGTTCAGCGTGATTAGCAAATTGATTTCCCACTTGGGGGTGGACCAGTACTGACTGATCAGTTCGGCGAAGGAGATATCCATGCATGCTCCGTGGGCGCTTGGGCAGGAGTGCCGACGATAGCAAGTTGCGCCGGCGCGCGCCACTGTCGGCTCAGCGCGGCAGCCATTCGGTGGCGTGGCTGCCCAGCGGCATCGAGGACAGCGCCCAGTGCGCCGGCGTCAGGGAAAGCCGGGCCGCGTGGCGGACGGCGCGCAAGTTTCCAAAGCCCGACGCGTAGTCGTCCAGCCAGGGCGCAACTTGCTCCAGGCCGGGGTCCGCCGCCGCGCAAGCGGCTTGGTCGGCGCCGAGCTGGCGTAACCAGAGCCCGGTCCGCGCCAGCGAAACCTGCACCTGCCAGCTGCCGCCTTCCCGCATCTGACGGGCGAGCGCGGCGACGATGCCGAAGGCGAGCAGGTAGCCGGCGGCGTGGTCCAGCGCCTGGGCCGGCAAGGCGCGCGGCTGCTCGCCGCCGAATGCCGCGGCTTCCGCATGATTGAAGCCGCTGGCGGTCTGCACCAGCGAGTCGAAGCCGCGTCGTTCGGCCCAGGGACCGGCATGGCCGTAGGCGGACAGCGAGGCGTAGACGATGCCGGGCCGCAGGCGCGCGGCTTGTTCCGGGTCGAAGCCGAGCGCGTCGAGAGCGCCGGGCCGGTAGCCCTGAACAAAGACATCGGCCTCGGCCAGCAGGCGCCGCAGTCGTTCGCCGTCGGCGGCCTGGCGCAGATCAAGCTCAGCGTTGCGCTTGCCGCGGCCGGTATCGATGTCCAGCGGCGGGATGGACGGCAGCCGCGGCGAAGTGATGCGCAACACGTCGGTGCCGTGCGCGGCCAGGGTGCGGCCGCCCACCGGGCCGGCGATGATGCGGGTCAGATCCAGAACGCGCATGCCTTGCAAGGGGCGGGGCGCAAAGGGGCGGGCCAGCGGCGGCGCATCGCCTATCCGCCTTATGTCGAGCAAGGGCAGGGCGGCGACGGCCTGGCCCTGCGGATGCTGGTCCCATTCGTCAAAGCTGCGCATCGCCGTGGCTACCAAGCCGCGTTCGGCTACCGCCTGTTCAAACTCGAAAGCCCGCCAGCCTTGCAAGGCGGCGGCCACGCTGTCCTTGTCATGACGGCAGTCCAGCAAGCGCAGGATACCATCGCGATGATGAGGGAAATTCGTATGGATGCGCACCCAGCGGCCATCGCCGCAACGATAGGGGCCGGCAATGGCGTCCCATAGTTCAGGAGCCGGCGCGCCATCGACGCGCAGATAGCGTTCGCTGCGGAATTCGGCGGCGGCGTGAGCCAGGTCGACTGTGACGGTTTGAGCCGCGCCGCCGCGCAGACGCCAGAACTCCGCCGCCATCAGCGCGCTGGCGCCAATGCTGGCCTGGGCCAAGGCGCCGACGGCAAAGGAGGATGGCAGAGGCGGCGCGCCGGCGGGCAGCAGCGCGCGCTCCAGCGCGGAGGGATCAAGGGCGGCGGCGGCCCAAAGCTGGGCCAGGGCCTGCTGGCCGGTCAGTGCGGGCATGGGGCGTGTCGGGCAGTGGCTATGACTTTGAGCTTTCAACAGTTGGCGCGAGAGCGTCAAGCAATGTGATTTTTCACACTGACTGCGGATTTAAGTTTGCCGCGCGACGGCCGCCTTGTGAGGGTGACGGCAGCGATGCCGGACCAACCAACCTGACTTCTGGAGCACAAAGCTATGCTGAGCCTGCACACCAATATCGCCGCACTGAATACCAAGTCCAACCTGACCGGCACCCAAACCGCGCTGTCCACCTCGATGACCCGTCTGGGCACCGGCTTCCGCATCAACTCCGCCATGGACGACGCCGCCGGCCTGCAGATTGCTACCCGTCTGGACGCGCAAAGCCGCGGCATGCAAGTGGCAATGAAGAACGCCCAGAACGGCATCTCCATGCTGCAAACCGCAGAAGGCGCGCTGAACGAAGTGTCCAACATTCTGCAGCGCATGAAGGACCTGTCCACCGAAGGCGCCAACGCCACCTCCACCAAGGCCGACAAGAGCGCGATGCAGTCCGAATTTGCCGAACTGGGCAAGGAACTGACCAACATCATGAAGAACACTTCCTTCGGCGGTGAAAAACTGCTGCAAGGCGGCAAGCTGACCGAAGAGATGAAGTTCCAGATCGGCGCGTCGGCCGACGAATCCATGACGGTGAACATGAAGGATGGCATGACCGCGCTTAACAACGCGCTGGGCAGCGTTTCCAAGACCTTCTTCAAGGATGACGCCGCCGGCACCGCCTACGCCGCCGCCGTCAAGACCGCTACCGATGCGATGCCGGCTCTGGTGACTGCGACTGACACCGCCAAAGCCGCTTACGACGCGGCTCCGACTGACGCGACCAAGAAAACGGCTTACGAAACTGCGCTGAAGGCTCAGCAAGACGGCCAAGCCGCTCTGGACAAAGCCGCCAAGGGCGATGAAATCGGCAAGACCGACACCATCAATACCATCCAGGCCGCTCTGGATTCGGTGGGTTCGGTTCGTTCCTCCCTGGGTGCCAACGCCAACCGTCTGGACCACGTGAACAACAACCTGGCCAACGTGAACAACAACACCCTGGCCGCCAAGGGTCGTATCATGGATACCGACTACGCCAACGAAAGCGCCAGCATGACCTCCAAGCAAATGCTGATGCAAGCCGGCACTTCCATGCTGAAGCAAAGCGGCAGCATGAGCAGCCTGGCCATGTCCCTGCTGCAGTAATCGCGACTCCGCGTCGATTATCCGGCGCGTATCCAAAGCCAGCTGCGTATGCGGCTGGCTTTTTTGCGTCATGTGAGCGGTTTTTTTGAAGGAGCAAGGCTATTTCAATCCGAGCGATCACGGCGGCGGCTCCGGTCACGCCGAGCGCGCCGATTTCGAACGGCGCGCAGCCGGGCGCGGAGCTTGCGCCGGGCCGGCAGTGGCAGGCGGTGCTACGCCGAGCGGCTGACGGCCGGCCGCTGTTGAGCGGCGACGGCATCCAGCTGGCTTTGCCGTCCTGGCCGCAAGGCGCGGCGGAGTTGACGCCCGGCGCGGTGTTGAAAGTGCTGGTGCTGGCCACCCAGCCGCAGCTGAAGCTGTCGCTGCAGTTGGAGCGTCAGGGCGCGGCGCCTGAAGGCGAAACGCCGGCGCGCGCCTGGCAGTTGGAGCAGGCCGCCATGCCCAGGCTGGAGAGGCCGCAGCCGGCCGCTGCCGAGCTGGCCCAGGCCTGGAGGCAGGCTTTGCTGGGACGGCTGACGCAGGCGGCGGCGCAATTCCAGCAGGCAGGTGGCAGCCATTTGCCCGGAGCCTTGCTGCAACAATTGCCGGAGCTGGCCTTGGCCGGAGTGCGCAATGCCGCCGGCGAGCCGCCCCTGCCGCTGACGCTGCCGTTCTGGCTATGGGGCGGACCGGCGCTGACGCTGAGCGTGGAGGATGCGCTGGAGCGCGAGTCCGAGCCGGAGCTGGACGAATTGGACCTGCTGCTATGGCTGACGGTGCCGGGAATCGGCGCATTCTGCCTGCGCATCCGGCGCGTGGCGGCCGGGGTGGCGTTAGCCTTTGTGGCGGAGGGGGAGGTGTGTCGCGCCTTGCGTCGGCGTCTGCCGGAGATTGAAGCCGCGGCTGAGCGAGGGGGCGGCAAGCTAACCGCCTGCCTGATCGGCGAGAGCATGCCATGGAGCGGGTCGGCGATCAGCCGGCATGGCGCGACGGGTTTGCAGGCGCAGCGTCTGTCGCCGCTGCTGTTTGCCGTGGCGGCGGAAGTGGCGGGTCAATTGCTGGCGGGGAATGGCGTGCCGTTTTGACCCGGCTGTGGTCTATAGTGGGTCCATGTTGCGCCTTCTCATGCTGCTTCTGTGTCTGCTTAGCGTGGACTTCGCCGTCGGCGGCTCTACGGATGCCGGCGTTGACGCTCCACAAGCGAGGGAAAATCCGGCGCGGGAGTGGATCGAGTGGGATGGTCCGGTCAGCGGCCCGGCGGTAGAGCCTGGCCGCAGCGTCTGGTTTTTGGCCTCGGATCTGCGCAACGGCGGCGTGGTTGGGGTGTACCGGGGTTTGGCCGAGGCCGGACGTTTATTGGGCTGGCGCTTGACGCTGTTGGATGGTCAGGGGCAGCGGAGTTCGCTGCTCCAGTTTCTGGAAAGCGCGCAACGGGAACGGCCGGCCGCCGTGGCATTGGGGGGCTTCGACGCTCAGGAGTTTTTGCCGCAGATCCAACGCTTGCATGCGCAAGGCGTGATTGTGCTTGGCTGGCATGCCGGCGAGAAGCCCGGCCCCTTGCCCGGTGTGTTGTTCACCAATATCTCAACCAGCCCCTTGGCCGCGGCGCAAGCCGCCGCCGACTACATCGTGGCCAGCAGCCGCGGCCCGGTCGGGGTGGTGTTGTTCACCGATAGCCGTTTCGCCATCGCCACCGCCAAAACCAGGCAAGCGGTGAGGCAACTGCAAGCGTGCCAGCGCTGCAAGGTTTTGGCGGTGGAGGACATTTCGCTGGCCCAGGTCCAGCAGCTGCTGCCGGATAAAGTGGCGGAGCTGTATCAGCGCCACGGCAAGGCCTGGACCCACAGCATAGGCATCAACGACTTGTATTACGATTCCATCGGCCATCCGCTGGGGAAGCTTAACGCCTCTGTCGTGAATATCTCGTTGGGGGACGGCTCGCTGAGTGCGATGAGACGGATTCGAGCGGGCTTGATGCAGGAGGCGACCATTGCCGAACCCTTGCATCTGCATGGTTGGCAGATGGCCGACGAGCTGAACCGGGCCTTTGCCGGGCAGCCGCCCAGTCTTTACATCACCCAGCCGCATTTGCTGGTCAAACGGACGATACGCGATAGTTATCTGAGCATTGGCTACGACCCGGACAACGGTTACCGCCGCGCCTATGCGGCCATCTGGTTTCCGCGGCATTGATTTGCCGGGCATCGCATGTTTAACTGGCGCCAAGTCAATGCATTGTTATTTCCCATGGTTTCCTCGATTTCCACGCAAGTATTGGTCCACTTGGTCTTGGGCTCCTTGTTATTGCCGCCGCTGAACATGTTGCTGATGATGTCGCTAGGACTGTGGCTGCGTCGCCGCTGGCGGCGCTTGGGAGCCTGCCTGCTGATTTTGGGCATGGCCGGCCTGTACGCCTTGAGCACGCCGATAACCGCGATGTGGCTGAACCGCGGCCTGGAGCGTTATCCGGTGATCAGCGCCGAGCAACTGAACCGGGTGGAAGCTATTGTGGTGTTGTCCGGCGGCAAGAAGCCGGCGCCCGAGTACGGCGGGATGGAGCCCGGCGCGGATTCGTTGGCGCGGCTGCGTTACGCCGCGCGGTTGGCGCGTCAAAGCGGCAAGCCGATCCTGCTGACTGGCGGCGCGCCGATGGGCGGGGAAGCCGAGGCCGAGGTGATGGCTAGGGTTCTGCGCGAGGAGTACGGCATTGCCCCGCGTTGGGTGGAGGCGCGCTCCAACACCACGCTGGAAAACGCTCGATATTCCGCCGGCCTGTTGCATGCAGCCGGGATCAAGCGGATTGCGTTGGTCAGCCAGGGCTGGCATTTGCGCCGGGCCTTGCCGTTTTTCCAGCGCCAGGCTCTGGACGTGACGGCCGCCCCAACCGCCTTCATCCGTTACGATGGAGGCGGCGTGGCCTGGTTTCTGCCCAGCGGACGGTCGATGCAGGAATGTCGCGCCGCGCTGCGGGAGTGGCTGGGCATCTTGTTTTACCGGATGAAAGGAGAGTAGAGCGATGCCGGAACCATTCGCCGCGTCCCTATTCCCGGCCGGGAGACATAAGGTGGATCATCGCTTCTGGCGAGATGCGGCTTTGCCGCAGTTCGAGGCTCGCTCGGTGGCTGACGGCCGCCGCGTCTGTTACGCCAGACACGCGCACGAGACGTTTTCCATTGGCGTCATCACCGCGGGCGCCTGCGACTACTTCAACGGCAAAGTGCGCCGTAGCGAGCAAGGCTCCCTCGTGTTGATGAACCCGGGCGACACCCATGCCTGCAACCCCGTGGCGGCACAGGCCTGGTCCTATCGCATGTTGTATGTGGATGTAGCCTGGCTCGGGAGTTTGCAGCAAACTCTTGGCTTGGATCAGGGCGGCGGCTTTCGTCCTTTTGGCGACACGGTGAGCCAGGATCCGCGTTTGTTCGCCGGTTTCAACGCTTTGTTCGACTTGCTATGCGCGGAGGAACGGGAGCCTCTGGAGAAGGACACGGCGGCTACGGCCTTTTTCGGCGGCGCGCACCGAGTCTTGGGCTTGGCCGTAGAGCCGGCGGCGGAGTCGAGCCAGCGTTTGGCGCGCGCGGCGGAGTATATTGCGGCGCATTGCGACCAGGCTTTGCGCCTGGAGGATATCTGCGCCGCGGCCGATTTGTCGGCCTCCTATCTGATTCGCGCGTTCAAACGGCGTTACGGGGTCACGCCTCACGACTTTTTACTGAATCAGCGGGTGCAGATGGCGCGTCGACTGGTGCGCGGCGGGCTGCCCTTGGCGCAAGTGGCGCAGGCCGCCGGTTTTTCCGACCAGGCCCATCTGCAGAAAATCTTCAAACAGTATGTTGCCGCCACGCCGGGGCAGTACCGCGCCGGCTCAGTTCAGCAAGCCCAGCGCGCTTAGCCCCAGTAGTAAAGCCATTGTCTGGTTAAAGAGCCGAAGCCGCTTGGGCGACTCCAGCTTTTGTCCTAGCCAGGCTCCGGTCACTACCCAAGCCCCGACTGAGACGTAGCAAATCAGAAAGTAGAGCCCGGCGAAGCGCCATAACGCCATCGCGTCTTGACCGGAGGTGAAGGCCGCGCAGCCCGCCAGAGCGGCGATCCAGGCCTTGGGATTCAACCATTGAATCGCCGCGCCGCGCCACCAGCTTGGCCGGGCGCTGTTCTTATCCATATCCAGCGAGCCGTCGCTGCGAGCCAATTGATACGCCATATAGAGCAAGAAGGTCACGCCGGCCCATTGCAAAGCCTGGGTGAGCGCCGGCCATTGCCGCAAGGTCTGCTCCAGGCCCAGGCCGGTCAGCAATAGAAGCAGGGTGAAGCCGGCGGTGGCGCCGCCGACATGGCGCATGCCTGCACGCGCGCCGTAGCGGGCGCCGCAACTGAGCGCGACGAGGTTGATCGGGCCTGGCGTGATGGAGGCGGCCAGCGCGAAGCTGGCCATGGCGAGAGTCTGATTCATGATATCTCCTGACGGTGGGGCAGCGCGGCGGCTGGATATCCGCCTTTGGCTGTCGCGGACAAAGTAGCTGGGCCGGGGAGGGGTGTATTGTAGAAAATTGACCCGGCTGCCGGAGCGATTTAAAAAATGCCTTTGACATTACGTGTTTGATGTAATACCAATCAAATACCAGCTTGCGCCCAGTCCGGCATCCCGCCGGCAGCGCGTGTTGTCGTATCGCAAAGGAGGATGCCGCATGTACTCGAAGGGGAAAGCCGTGCTGTTGGCGCCGGTATGCGCAATGGTGTTGGGCGCAGGGCCGGTCTTGGCCGCCGCGTGTCCGGATTGGAGAGAGGGCTCAACTTACCAGGCGGGCGATGTGGCGGCCTATGCGGCGGCCAATTACACAGCGCGCGCGGCGCATACCGCCTATGTGGGAGCCAATTGGAATCCGCCGTCCACGCCCACGCTGTGGCAGGCCGGGGGAAGCTGCGGCGCGGCGCCGGAGCCGACTCCGTCCCCAGGGCCATCTCCATCCCCGGGCCCGTCCGCGCCGTTCGCCAAGCATGCGCTGGTCGGGTATTGGCACAATTTCGCCAATCCCAGCGGCGACACTTATCCGCTCAGCCAGGTTAGCGACGATTGGGATGTGATCGTCGTCGCCTTTGCCGACGATGCCGGCAACGGCAATCTCAGCTTCACGCTGGATCCCAAGGCCGGGTCCGAGGCGCAGTTCATCCAGGATGTTCGCGCCAAGCAGGCCAAAGGCAAGAAGGTGGTGCTGTCGCTGGGCGGACAAAATGGCTCGGTCACGCTGAACACTTCGGCGCAGGCGCAGAATTTCGTCAATAGCCTCCACGCCATCATCGTCAAATACGGTTTCGATGGCATCGATCTGGATCTGGAAAGCGGGGTGTCGCAGGGCGCGCCCATCATCGGCAACTTGATCAGCGCCGTGAAACAGTTGAAAACCAAGGTGGGTGCGGGTTTCTACCTGTCTATGGCGCCGGAACATCCCTATGTTCAAGGCGGCTACGTAGCCTACGGCAGCATCTGGGGTGCTTATCTGCCCATCATTGACGCCTTGCGCGACGATTTGAGCGTGATTCATGTCCAGTACTACAACAACGGCGGGCTGAACACGCCGTATTCCACCGCCGCCTTGTCGGAAGGTAGCGTGGACATGCTGGTGGGAGGCAGCAAGATGTTGATTGAAGGCTTTCCCCTGGCTTACGGCGCTTCGGGCAGTTTCAAGGGCTTGAGGCCCGATCAAGTGGCCTTTGGCGTGCCTTCCGGACGTAGTTCCGCCAACTCTGGTTTTGTCAGCGCGGATACCGTCGTCAAATCACTGGATTGCCTGATGGCCTTGAAGAACTGCGGCGTAGTCAAACCAAATCAGGCCTACCCGACGTTCCGTGGGGTGATGAGCTGGTCGATCAATTGGGACCGCAAGGACGGCTTCCCATTCTCGCGGCCGGTGGCGGCGTCTCTGCGCGGTCGCAACTGAGGCGCAGAAAAAAACCGAGGCGCGACTGCGCCTCGGTTTTTGATGGACTTGGACCGGGCTTGAGAGCCTGTTCAAAGTTTTGGATCGAGAGGGTTGTTACAGCGCGGGCATCGCATAGCCTTCGATTTGGGCGGCGGCTACCAATTGGCCCAGATAGGCCTGCATTGCCTTGTTGCCGGCCATGTCGTTCAGATATTGCTGCAAGCGGTCCTTGATTTCCTCAAAGCTCACTTTGCCGCCTTCGTGGCGTTCCTGTACCTGGATGATGTGGTAGCCGAACTGGGTCTGCACCAGGTCCGGCGCGATCTGGCCGGCGTCGGTGCTGAATACCGCCTGTTCGAATTCCGGCACCATCTGGCCGCGGCCGAACTGGCCCAGGCTGCCGCCTTGTTGGCCGGACGGGCAAGTGGAGTGTTCGCGAGCCAGGTCGGAGAAACGGGCCGGGTTGGCTTTGATTTCCTCCAGTACGCCTTCCGCCTTGGCCTTGGCCAGGCTGCCGGCCAGGCCTTCGCCCAGCGGGAACAGAATGTGGCTGGCCACGGCGGATTCGCCGCTGCTGAAACGCTCGGGGTATTGATTGTAGAACGCCAGGCATGCCGCTTCGTCGACAGCGTCAACCTGCAGCTCCTGTTCCAGCAAGGCGCCGATGGCGGTGCCTTGGTCGGTGGTGTCGATGCCGATGGACTTGGCTTTCTGCAGCAGCAGTTCGCGCAGGATCAGCTCCTGAACGGCGGCATCGTGCGGGTTCGGCGCGTCAGCGTAGTGGGCTTGTTCCGCTTGCACCATGTCTTCGGTGATTTCGATGCCGTTGACTCGAATGGTCATGGAGGTTTCCTGTGATAGTGAACGAGGGGGCGCCCAAAGGCGGAAAATTTGCGATTAGAAAAGCGTTCGCCGCGCTTGTCAAGAAAGGCTGCGGGCCGCCTTCAGGGCTTTGGAATAAAACACGAAAATTTTAAGAATAATCTTATATTTGCCCGGCGGCGTAGCCGCTAGTATACAAGCCATGCAGCTTCAAGGCTGGCATGAAGATTCGGCAGGCGGGTTTTACTGATTACTTCAAGCCGCTTGTAGGGCCTTTGATTGAGTTTGCGTTGTGTAGACGTCGTCCGTCTGTGCTTTAGTTTTGACGCGCCAAGTTTGTATTTGGACACTTTGTGAATTGAGATCCCCGTTTGGGCCGCCTTTGTGCGGCCTCTTTTTTTGCTTCGCTTCCGGAATTTTATCACGAAAGTATAGGAGCGGCGGTTCGCTCAGCCATGGCTGGAAGGTAAAAAAAGAGCCCCGGTAAGGGGGCTCTGAATTGCACCTTCGCTCAGGTGATCTACGCAGCTGCCGGAGGGCGTGTATCCACAGCGAACAGCGCTTCGATCGTATCAAACCGCCCTCGGGGGAGAGCGAATTCGATGGAGCCAGTATGCGCCTGCCGGAACGGGTCAAATAGAGTGATTATTGGGGGCTTGTGTGACGGGCTGTGATGAAATCGGGGTAGGCTTAACATTTGCGCAATGAATTTGCGCGTTTGTATTGACGCAGGGCCGCGGCGCATAAAAAAAGAGCCCCGGATGGGGCCCCAATTTGCACCTTCGCTCAGGAGACCAACGCGCTGGCCAGAAGGGGTAGGTAATTTCCAACAGAACCCGCGCGTTGATCATGCCAGATCAGGACTCTCGCGAGCCCTGGCTGCTGACGGAAACCAGTATGCCGTTTTGTTTCGAAGGCGGATATTTGGATTTGTTGTGTTTTATGTGACGCTATGTGACCCGGAAGGGATTGGCCGTTATCATGACGCAGTGCAAACAATCATGGCGCGCCGGCCGTGAACGGCGCTTGATGGACGCCGCGCCGGCCCGTCTTTCAAGGGGAACAGCGTGGACAAGCATTACCCGGTAATCGACACTCGCAGCATCGTGATGCGCTGGGGCGATATGGATGCCGTCGGGCATCTGAACAATACCTATTATTTCCGTTATCTGGAACAGATCCGCCTGGATTGGCTGGAGAGCCTAGGGCACGGGATCGATCCTTCCGGCTGCGGGCCGGTGCTGGCGGGGACTTCCTGCGTGTTTCGCAAAGAGATCACTTATCCGGCGACGCTCGACATTACCATTGAATTGGAAAAGCTGGGACGCAGCAGTTTGAAGCTGCGCCATCATTTTTATCGGCGCGACGATCCCGGCGTAGTGTACGCCAGCGGCGAGGTAACCTTGGTGTGGGTGGACTACCAGGCGGGCAAGTCGGTCTCCATTCCCGACGACATCCGCGAAGCGGTGGAGACGGCGGCCAAATCCGCTGTCTGAGACCCTGTTCAAAGTCTCGCGAGCAAGGCGAGACAAGGCGAAAACGAGCGAAAAAGCGGAGTGTACGAGGGATACATGAGCATTTTGAGCTTGTACTCCCCGTGCAACGCTCTACGAAGCGCAGCAGACTTTGAACAAGCTCTGAGACTCCCGCCGCTATTCTTGGCCCCCGGCGCTCTGATGCGTCGGGGGCTTTTGCCTGGTGACCCGCGTCAGCCCTGCTGGGAGACTTTGTTGCGCATCAGGTCGCGGATCAGGAATCGGCTGGGGTGGGTGGCCTGCATCAGACTGCGGGCCACCGGGGCGGGTTCGTCCTCCAGCAGGGCGGCGAGGATTTCGCCGGACAGCGGCGCGGTGATCATGCCGCGCGAACCATGGGCGGTATTGACGTAGAGACCGTCTATCCAGGGCGCTGATGCGCTGAGTTTCAGCGAGGCGTCCTTGCTCAGCGGCAGATAGGCGTCGATCAGGCTCTGCGCGTGGGCGACGGGGCCGACGATGGGCAGGTAGTCCGGGCTGGTGCAGCGCAGCGCGGCGCGCCCGGCCAGGGCTTTGTCCAGCAGGCCTTCTCCGCCCAAAGCCTGGTACAGGCTGGGCGCTAGCCCCGCCAGCATTTGCAGATTTTCCTGATGCTCGAACAGATTGACGCCGAGATCTTCGGTATTGAATTTGAAGGTGGCGCCCAGGCAGTGCTCGCCAAATCGGGCCGGGGAAATATAGCCCTCGCCGCACAGTACGGTGCGCAGCGCTTCGCTGTGTTCGGTTGCGCGCGCCACAGTGACTTGGCCGCGAATCTTTTTCAAGGGCAGGTGCTGGGTGGCGTCGAAGGAGCCGGTTTCCGCCGCACCGGCCAGAATGACCACGGAGCCGATGGCCACGGAGCCTTCATCGCCGATGGCGACCCAGCTTTTGTCCAATGGGTTGTAATCCAGCTCCACGATGGTGCGGCTGGTGCGAACCTGGATATTGGGATGATCCACCAGTTTGCGGACCAGAGCGGGCGGGTTGACCCAGCCGCCCTCCGGAAAGAACAGGCCGCCGTGCTGCAGTTCGACGCCGGCCAGCTCGCTGGCCTCGCTGGCGTCGACCGGGCGCAGGAAATCGGCGCCAAAACCGGCTGAGGCCAGGCCTTGCTGGCGTTCCGCCTCGGCCGCGTCATAGGCCAATTGCAATACGCCGCATCCGCGCCAGTTCGCGTCGTCTTCCGGCAACTGGGTTTTCAGCGTGCGGAGACTGTAGCCGTAGCCGGACAGGATCAGGCGGGTCAGCGGGGTGAAGTGTGGAGACAGCTTGGTGTACAGCACGCCTTGCGGGTTGCCGGAGGCGCCGCGGGCCAGTTCGGGCAGGCGTTCCACCACGGTGACTTGCCAGCCGCGGCAAGCCAGGCTGTAGGCGCTGGCGGCCCCGGCGATGCCGCCGCCGATGACAATGGCGCTGCGTTCGCCATGACGCCGCGCCGGGCGCGCGAACCACGGCGGCGACCACTCTCCGGCGGGCAGGGTTTGCAAATGACCGTGGCTCATTTCCCGCTTATGGCCGAAACCGGCGGTTTTGCTGACGGCGAAGCCGGCTTCGCTCAAACCGCGGCGCACAAAACCTGCGCTGGTGAATGTGGCGAAGGTGGCGCCGGGCGCCGAGAGCCGCGCCATGGCCTGGAACAGCTCCGCTTGCCACATGTCCGGGTTTTTGGACGGAGCGAAGCCATCAAGGAACCAGGCGTCGACGCGAGCGTCCACCTCCGGCAGCACTTCCAGAACGTCGCCGATCAGCAAGGTCAGCGTGACGCGTCCCTGATTCAGCAGCAGGCGGTGCCAGCCAGGGGGCAGGGCCTGGTATTGGGCCAGCAATTGTTGGGCCAGGCCGGCGAGCTGGGGCCAGAGCGCCAGCGCCTGGGTCAGATCGCGCGGGGTCAGTGGAAATTTCTCCGCGCTGATGAAGTGCAGGCGTGTGTCGACCGGCGCGTATTGCAGGAAACATTCCCACGCGCACAAGAAATTCAGTCCGGTGCCGAAGCCGGTTTCCGCAATGGTGAAGTGGCCGCCGGAGGGCAGTTCGGCGAAACGTTCGACCAAGCGGTTGTGCCGCAGGAAAACATGGCGGGTTTCGTCCAGGCCGGAGGCGCGGGAGAAATAGACATCGCCGAATGCGAGGGAAACCGGTTGACCGTCTTGCCAGTCAAGTTGAGCGTGTGGGGTCATGCGCGCGGAGTCGGGGCGCGGCGCGGCGCCGCTGATGAATTAGGATGTTCTGATGATACCGTAGTTTCGCGCTGCGATCAGCGCTGCTCCTCGAGACAGCGGCTGAGCCGGCTCTCAGAGCCTGTTCAAAGCCTGCTGCGCTTCGTGGAGCGTTGTGCCTCAGACGATGCGAGAGGCGGCCAGATCCAGCCGTTCCGGTGCCAGGCTGTCCAGCCGTAGAGGCGCGGCTTCGGCTAACTGAGGGTAATGCTTACCCAGCGAACGGTAGTAGAGCGGATCGTAATGCTTGGCCAGCAAGTCCGCTACCAGCGCGTCAAAGCGGCCGGCGCGGATCATCTGGTTCCAGGCGTCCATTTGCTCTCCTGAGTGCAAGCCCTTCAAAAATCCCAACTGGCGGATCAAGGCCTCGGGGTCTTGCAGATAGAAGGCGTAATCCTCAAGCAGAAAGCGCACGCGTTCGGCCAAGGGCACGTCGATCAGCAGGCAGTCGCCTTGGTGCATTTGACGGTACAGCGCGTCGGGCAGGGTGACGAAGCCCACTTTTTTGCTTTCCGACTCGATGAAGACGGGTCGCATGGGGTCCAGGCCGCGAATCTGTTGCAGCAGCAAGGTGTCGAACCACTTTTGCGGCGGCTGCGGCAAGTCCGGCAGGCGGCCGAGCACCGAGCCGCGGTGATTGGCCAGCTGTTCCAGGTCCAACACTTGATGGCCGGCGCGCGCCAAAGCATGCAGCAAGCGGCTTTTACCGGAGCCGGTGGGGCCGCAGATCACGCGCAGCTTGAGCTGGCACGGCAGCTCATCCAGCCATTGCAGCGCTTGGCGACGGTAGGCTTTGTAGCCGCCCTCCAACTGATGCGCTGGCCAGCCTATCTGTGCGAAGATCAGCGTCATGGAGCCGGAGCGCTGGCCGCCGCGCCAGCAGCAAATCAGCGGGCGCCAGGATTTGGGGCGATCGGCGAAGCGTTCTTCGATGTGTCGGGCGATATTCTTGGCGGCCAGCGCCGCGCCGACTTTGCGCGCTTCGAATGGAGAAACTTGTTTGTACAGCGTGCCGACGCGAATCCGCTCATCGTTGTCCAGAACCGGGCAGTTAATGGCGCCGGGAATATGATCCTCGGCAAATTCTGCCGGGGAGCGGACGTCGATGATCTCGTCAAACTGTCCAAGCTGTGATACGTTCGCGACCTTGAAAAGCATAAATATGGCGGAGTCCGCAAATGGCTGAAATCAAATTGACGCAATTGTCTCACGGCGGCGGCTGCGGCTGCAAAATTGCCCCGGCGGTGCTGGAGTCCATTTTGTCGACGGCCAAGGAAAAAATGGCCTTTCCCAATCTCTTGGTGGGGGCGGAAACCAGCGACGACGCCGCGGTGTATCAATTGAACGCCTCGCAGGCGATCGTGGCGACCACCGATTTCTTCATGCCCATCGTAGACGATGCTTATGACTTTGGCCGCATCGCCGCCACTAACGCGCTTTCAGATATTTACGCGATGGGAGCGACTCCCATCATGGCGCTGGCCATTGTCGGCATGCCGGTGAAGGTGTTGCCGGTGGAGACCATCCGCGACATCCTTTCGGGCGGCGAATCGGTATGTCATGCCGCCGGCATTCCGCTCGCAGGCGGTCATTCCATCGATTCCCCCGAGCCTATTTACGGGCTGGTCGCTTTGGGCGTGGTGCATCCTGACCAGCTCAAGCGCAACAGCGAGGCGCAAGATGGCGACGTGCTGATTCTGGGCAAGGGCCTGGGCGTTGGCGTGCTGGCGCAGGCGATGAAAAAAGGGGAGTTGGACGACAAGGGCTACCAGGCCTTGATCGCCTCCACCACTAAGTTGAACACCGTGGGAGCGGAGTTGGCGGCCATGGACGGGGTGCATGCGCTGACCGACGTGACCGGCTTCGGCCTGCTCGGCCACGCCTTGGAAGTATGCAAGGGCGCGAAGTTGGCGGCGCACATCGATATGACCGACGTGCCGGTGATCGAGGAGGCCCGCGTTTTTGCGGAGCAAGGCTGCGGTCCTGGGGCGATTGAGCGCAACCTGGCCAGTTTCGGCGAGCACGTTGACTTTGGCGCGGATCTGCCGGAGTGGCAACTGCGCCTGCTGGCCGATCCGCAGACCAGCGGCGGCTTGCTGGCCGCGGTGGCGCCGGAGCAGGCGGACGAGGTTTTAGCGCGTTTCCAACGCGCCGGCTTTGGCTATGCCGCCAAGATCGGCAGGCTGGCAGCGGGCGAGGCTCGCGTCATCGTCCGCTGAGCGGCGCGAGATGAACGACGAAAAGTCGAAGAGACCGTCGTTGGTTGCCCGCGACCGGCCTTTGTCGGAACTGGCCCGGCTTGCGCCGGACCGGGTAAGCGCCGCGCGCGGCCCCGCCGCCGGCGACACTCATGTTTCGTGGTTCGACGGCAGTGTAGCGGCGGGCTTTCCGTCGCCGGCCGACGACTATCTTGAGCGTTCGCTCAATCTCAACGACTTTCTGATCCAGCATCCGGACACCAGTTTCTTTGTGCGCGTTGCCGGCGACGCCATGGCCGGGGCCGGCATTTTCGACGGTGACCTGTTGATCGTTGATCGCCTGCCGCCGCCGCGCCACAACGATGTGGTTGTGGCGGTGGTGGGCGACGAGTTTCTGGTGCGTCGGCTGCATCTGAGCCCAGCTCATGCCTGCTTGCGCGCCGCGCAAGCAGGCTGCGTGGATTTGCCGGTGGAGACCGGCGTCGAGATCTGGGGCGTGGTTAGCGCGGTGGTGCGCTCGCTGCGCTAGCGCTTGCCTTTAAAAGGTCCAGCGTAGATTGAAGGTGGTGACGGCGACTCGCGTTTTGTGCGGCGTATAGTCCATCTTGGGCGCGTAACCCACTTCCAGCGCCAGCTTGCGTGTGCCGATGCTCAGCATGGGATAGGCGACCACCTGCTTGACGCCGGAGCCGTCCAGATAACCGAGCAACAGGGTGGTGCCGGCGTAGAGCGGGCTGGAGCCCAACTGCCATTCCTTGCGCCAGCCGCCGGCGACGAACCAGGCCGTTTCGCGGAAGGAGTCGCGATAAGAGCCGATGCGGCTTATCCAGCGTCCATCCGCGTCGTTGCCCAGCGGCGCCCATTCCAGCCCCAAGCCGGGGTTTTCACCGTTGAAGTCGCAATGTTTTCCGCTGCATTGACTGTGTATGGATGCGCCGAACACCAGCAAGGAGATGTCGTTGTCGGCGTGGGCCAGGGAACAGGCTGCGCATAGTAGGCCGGCGCTCAGGAGTTGTTTCATGGTGATGCCCCTTTTAAGATTCGGTAAGCGATTTCATCAGGCGGGCGGCTCAAGACTTGGGGCCCTTTGTCAGGGCCTGGTCCAATGCCACTCTTGATTTAATGCATAGATTAAGTTTTTCGGCAATGCCATGTGGAAGTGGCATCAAGTGTGAAATTGAGTTCAAGATCGACAATAGAGAGGCTTGAAAAGCAACTGGCCATGCCCAAATAGTGCATATCAATGTTCCGAAGGAGCCACTCCATGCGATTCGACAAGCTGACCACCAAGTTCCAGCAGGCGCTGGGGGATGCCCAGAGCCTGGCCCTGTCTCAAGACCATGCTTATATCGAGCCGCAGCATTTGCTGCTGGCCATGCTTGACGACGCCGACGGCGGCATTGCCGGCCTGCTGGCGCGCGCCGGGGTCAATGTGCCCGGCCTGAAGGGCGCGCTAAACCAATCTTTACAGCGTTTGCCGCGGGTGCAGGGCAACGGCGGCGAGATCACCGTGTCGCGCGATTTGGCCAATCTGTTGAACCTGAGCGATAAGGCCGCGATGAAGCTGGGCGACGAGTTCATCGCCAGCGAGCTGTTCCTGTCCGCGTTGAGCCAGGACAAGGGCGAGGCCGCTCGGCTGTTGAAAGAGCATGGCGGCCAGCCAGCGGCGATTCAGGCTGCGATTGATGCGGTGCGCGGCGGCGAAAACGTCTCCAGCCAGGATGCGGAGAGCCAGCGCGAAGCCTTGAAAAAGTACACTCAGGATCTGACCGAACGCGCGCGTCAGGGCAAGCTGGACCCGGTGATCGGCCGTGACGACGAAATCCGCCGCGCGATCCAGGTTTTGCAGCGGCGCACCAAGAACAACCCGGTGTTGATCGGGGAACCCGGCGTCGGCAAGACCGCCATCGTCGAAGGTCTGGCTCAGCGCATCGTTAACGGCGAAGTGCCGGAAAGCCTGAAAAACAAGCGCCTGCTGGTGCTGGATCTGGCCGCGCTGATCGCCGGCGCCAAGTTCCGTGGCGAGTTTGAGGAGCGGCTGAAAGCGGTATTGAATGATCTGTCCAAGGACGATGGCCAGACCCTGATCTTCATCGACGAGATCCACACTCTGGTGGGCGCGGGCAAGGCCGACGGCGCGATGGACGCGGGCAATATGCTGAAGCCGGCGCTGGCGCGCGGCGAACTGCACTGCATCGGTGCCACCACGCTGGACGAGTATCGTCGTTACATTGAAAAGGATGCGGCGCTGGAGCGCCGCTTCCAGAAAGTGCTGGTCGGCGAGCCGTCGGTGGAGGATACCATCGCCATTCTCCGCGGCTTGCAGGAAAAATATGAGATCCATCACGGCGTGGACATCACCGACCCGGCCATTGTCGCCGCTGCGGAGCTGTCGCAGCGCTATATCACCGATCGTTTCCTGCCTGACAAGGCCATCGACCTGATCGACGAGGCCGCCAGCCGCATCAAGATGGAACTGGATTCAAAGCCGGAGGAAATGGACCGGCTGGACCGCCGGCTGATTCAATTGAAGATCGAGCGGGAGGCGGTGAACAAGGAAAGCGACGAAGCCTCGCAAAAGCGGCTGAAGTTGATTGAGGACGAGATCGCCGAGTTGTCGCGCGCTTATGCGGATCTGGACGAAATCTGGAAGGCGGAAAAGGCCGCGCAGCAGGGTTCGCAGAGCATCAAGGAGGAAATCGAGCGACTGAAGGTGGAGATGGAGGATCTGAAGCGCAAGGGCGATTGGCAGAGGCTGGCGGAGCTGCAGTACGGCAAGCTGCCGCAGCTGGAAGCGCGGCTGAAGGACGCGGAGGCCGCCGGCGTCGGCGAGCAGGCCAAGCCCAATCGCTTGCTGCGCACCCAGGTGGGGGCGGAGGAGATCGCGGAAGTGGTCAGCCGCGCCACCGGCATTCCCGTGTCCAAGATGCTGGAAGGCGAGCGTGACAAGCTGCTGCGCATGGAGGACGTGCTGCATCAGCGCGTGGTGGGACAGGACGAAGCGGTCAGCGCGGTGGCCGACGCCATCCGCCGCTCCCGTTCCGGTCTGGCCGACCCCAACAAGCCTTACGGCTCCTTCCTGTTCCTGGGGCCGACCGGCGTGGGCAAGACCGAGCTGTGCAAGGCATTGGCCGGGTTCATGTTCGACAGCGAAGACCACCTGATCCGCATCGACATGTCCGAGTACATGGAGAAGCATTCGGTGGCGCGGCTGATCGGCGCGCCGCCGGGTTATGTCGGCTACGAGGAGGGCGGCTATCTGACCGAGCAGGTGCGCCGCAAGCCGTATAGCGTGATCCTGCTGGACGAGGTGGAGAAAGCGCACCCTGACGTGTTCAACATTCTGCTGCAAGTGCTGGACGACGGCCGCTTGACCGACGGCCAGGGCCGTACCGTGGATTTCAAGAACACGGTGGTGGTGATGACGTCCAATATCGGCAGCCAGCAGATACAGGCAATGGACACCGATGATTATCAGGTAATCAAGCTGGCGGTGATGGCGGAGGTGAAAACCCAGTTCCGGCCCGAGTTCATCAACCGCATCGACGAGGTGGTGGTGTTCCACGGCCTGGGTGAGCAGCACATCAAGTCCATTGCCCGCATCCAGCTTAAGAGCCTGGAAGGCCGTCTGGCCAAGCTGGATCTGGATTTGCAGATCAGCGAGGAGGCGTTGACGCTGTTGTCCGAAGCCGGCTTCGATCCGGTCTACGGCGCGCGGCCTTTGAAGCGGGCGATCCAGTCCGAGTTGGAGAATCCGCTGGCCAAAGCGATTCTGGCCGGCGAGTACCCGCCGAAATCCACCATTATGGTGGAGGCGCGGGACGGCCATCTGAGTTTTGCCTGAACTTGGGTCCGCTCGTAAAAAAGCCCGGGAATCCGGGCTTTTTTTTGCGCGGCGGGTTCAGCCTCGGTCGGGGCGGAGAAAGCAGGCGGACATATGGTCGTTGACCACGCCGCAGGCTTGCAGATAGGCGTAGATCACCGTGCTGCCGACGAAATTCATGCCGGCCTTCTTCAAGGCCTTGCTGACTCTGTCGGACAGCTCGGTGCTGGCGGGCACCCGCTCATCGTCGCGGCGGCGCAAGATCGGCCGGCCGTCCACATGCGCCCACAGCCAGTCGGCGAAACTGCCGTGTTGTTGCTGCATCTGCAGGAACACTTTGGCGTTGCGGATGGCGCTCTGGATCTTCAGCCGGTTGCGCACGATGCTGGCGTCCTGCATCAGCCGCTCGACGTCGCCGTCGTCCATCGCCGCCACCTTGGCCGGGTCGAAGCCGTGGAAGGCGCGGCGGTAGCCATCGCGCTTGCGCAGGATGGTGATCCAGGACAGGCCGGCCTGCGCGCCTTCCAGGATCAGCATCTCGAACAGCTTGCGGTCGTCGCGTTCCGGCCGTCCCCATTCCTCGTCGTGGTAGGCGACGTAGAGCGGGTCATCGCCGCACCAGGCACAGCGGGTCTGAGCCGGCATCAGCGGTTATGCAGCAGGATGTCGCACTGCAGCCCCACTTTTTGCAGGCCGGTGCGGCTTTGCAGATTGATCACCAGCGGATTGCGGATATTCGCCTTCATCGTGGACAAGGCAGGATGCTGTTCGTCGGCCTGATTGCTCAGCATGAGCAGGATGGCCACATCCTGCGGCTGTTGCAACTTCAGTTCGGACACCTCGGTGTCCTCCAGTTCGATCTCGTAGCGGATGTCCAGCGCTTCCGGCGTGGTGATGCTGAAGATGACGCCGGGGTCGTCCAGCGATTGCAGCCAGAACACTTGAGGTTGCGCCTGAGTGGCGTTGTGAAACAGCTTGAAGCGGGTGCAGTTTTCCAGCGCGGGGATGCCGCGCGGGAAAGTGATGACGGTGCTCTCGTCGATATCGACTTGGCCGAGCTGGCTGGACTGGAACAGCATGGCGTGCCTCCTGGCGTGACAATGTTCTCATTATGCATGGCGGCGGCGGCAATTGCACAAGCGGAACTTCGCGCGGGAGAAGATTGCAAGCTGTGGTTGTGGCCGCGGGTTTAACGACCTATATCAATATTACTCGAATGTCGTATTTAAATTGGGTTGCGGCCGGCCGGCAGAGTGCCCGCGCGCGATGCCAAGGGGGAGATCCCATGGGCTTGCCAGCAAAGCGGTTTCTGATTCTTGAAGACCAGCTGGTGTTGCGGAAATTGATTTCTCGTCAGGCCAGCTTCTTTAGCCGTTACGAAGTGGCCATCGATGAGTTCAGCGATCCGGCTGAGGCGCTGCGCAGCATCGGCGAGAACAGCTACGATCTGATTGTCACTGATATCGGCATGCCGGGCATGAACGGCATCGACTTCATCAAACACGTGGCTTTGCTCGGTTACCAGGCGGCGTTGCTGATCATCTCCGGCTATGACGGCAAGACTCTGAACACTATCAGCGAGATGGCTTGCAGCCTGGGCATAGGCAGCACCCGTTTTCTGTCCAAGCCGTATTCGGCGGAATCCTTTCTCACCGCGCTCAACAGCATTTTCAACGATCTGGAGCGCGCCTACCAGGTGCAGCAACTGGAAGTAGAGAGCTTTTTCGCCGACGTGTGTTCCGGCGAGTTCAAGCTTGAGCTTGAGCCGATCTTGAGCTTGCCCGGCCACCGGCTTGCAGGCTTTGACGTGACGGCGCTGATCCGGCCGCAAGGGCGGGTGGAGTGGAGCGGGGGGCTGTTCAATGTGCTGGCGCGCCGCAAGGGAATTTCCGCGCTGGTGTTGGAGGAGTTGGTGGCCCGCATCGCCAACCTGCTGGCCGGCTTGCGTCAACAAGGATTGGGTGAAGAGTGCGGTTTCAATGCGCGCATCGACAAAGCCTGCCTGGAGAGTGAAAACCTGTTTGATCACTGTCATTCTCTGTTGCAGCAGCGAGGCGTGCCGCCGCGGTTGTTGGGCTTCGAGTTGGCCGAGGGCCTAGGACAGCAATCGCCGGCTCAGTCTTTCGAGAATGTCGCCAAGATCAAGTATCTGGGGTTCCGGCTGATTGCCGATCACTTTGGCACCGGCTCGCTGACCCAGAGCAATATGCTCAAGCTGCCATTCGACCATGTGAACATCCCCATCGAATCCCTGCGATGGATAAGAACCATGCTGGGAGCGGATCCGCAGGCGCTGCGTTTTTTGCGTATTTACGGTTTGCCGCCGGGAGCAATTACCGTAAGCGGTGTCGATGAGGAAGAGGACGTCGCGCTGGCTCAGGAGATGGGATGTCCTCGCGTGCAGGGCGCTTGTATGGCCTTGCCGGTACGTGAAAACGAGTTAAGCGACTATTTGCGGCGGAGCCAAGAAACCGCGGCGGCGGAAGGAGGCGCGGGATGAGCGTTGCGACAGTGGATTTTTCGCGGATGCGGATATTGGTCGTGGACGATCAAACCCTGGTGCGTTCCTTGATCAGCCAAGCTTTGCAGACCATGGGCATGCGTTCGGACGCCATTTTTCAAACCGCGGACGGCACCGCGTCGATGCGGTTGTTGGACATCCGCATGGTGGACCTGGTGCTGTGCGATGTGCAGATGGCGCCGATGAACGGCATGGACCTGCTCAAGGAATTGCGCTGCGGGCATACCATGAATCCTTCCAACCTGCCGTTCGTGTTTTTGTCCGGCCATGCGGATCGCAGCAATGTGGTGCTGGCCAGTCAGCTCCACGCCGACGGCTTTGTGGTCAAGCCGCCGAAACCGGCCGATGTCGAGAAGGCGATTGTGGCGGCGATGCAGCGCAAGCGGCCGGAAATCGATCCGTTCAGCTACTACGGCGTTGCCACCGGCACCGAATATGATCGCAAGGTCTTTGGCCGGCTGTTCGACGCTCCCGCTCTGCCAGAGGCACCGTCGGGCACTGCGGTGAGCTTGCTGACGGTCAAGGCCGGAGCGGTGCTGGCTCAGGACCTGTTCAGTAAAAACGGCCATTTGTTGCTGCCGCGCGGTGCGGCCATCTCCGCCAACCAGATCACGGTATTGCGTGATTTCAGCGATCGCTACGGCGTATTGAGGCTTTTCGTCGAGGAGATTTCCGAGGCCGAAGCCGAATCGTCTCGCGAACATTGAGTGGCCGTCAATGAAGTTTGCCAGGTCGCGCCAGGACCATATCAAATCCATCCGCCGAGCGGTCATCCTGATCGTGCTGTTGCTCGGCGTGTTGCAGGCAATGGCCATTCTGCGGTTGTTGAACGAGTCCTGGGACTCTTATCGCACGGCCCGGCACCTGGCCGAGCTCAATCGCGATATTTCGGCCTTGTATCAGGCGGTTAGCTCGGAAAACCTGGAAAGCAGCAAGCTGCGCCTGCTGTTGACAGCGAAATCTCCGCCGACGCTGCAACAACGCGAGGAGCTAAGCGGGCTCGCCCGCAATACTGACGCCAAGTTCGACGTGGCGTTGGCCTCCATTCCCGTGATGACCGGGATGGACGCTTCCAGCCAGACACGGTTGAGCAATCTGGCCCACGATTTCAAAGTGCTGCGTGAGGAATCTTCCGCGACATTGAGTCGGCCGGACTTTCAGAATGAGTCTTTGAGCAATTTGCTGTACTTGGCCACGGCGCGGATGCGCAACGAGGCCGGCGGCATTCTGGCCGCGGACATGGCGCAACTGGCTAGCCAGGGCGACCCCACCCTCAACAGCCTGATGATGATCAAGCAGAGCTTGTGGCAGTTGGGCGGCCAATTGCGCGGCAACGTGGTGGCGCTCATCATGCGGGAGCAGTTGGGGCATAGAATGAACCGCGACATCGAGGACGACCTGGCCTTCCGGCTAAGCTCCGCGATGTTGATGGTGGAGCAGCTGCGCCCAGTGATCCTGGGGGTGCACGACGATGCGTTGAAAGCCGAGTTCACCAATTTGGCTACCCTGACGCTGAAGCTGCAATTGGTGGTTAAGCTGCAGCTCGAGCAGATCGACGGCGCCCAGCCCTTCGATCAGGCCACGGATTTTCACGCCAGTTTGGCGGAGCTGGACGGGGAGCTGCAGCGCATCTTCGACATGGTGGAACGGATGACGGCCGATCGCATTGACGAGAGCCGGCGAGTCAATTTGTTCCGCATGGTGCGCGATGGACTGTTCGGCGTGTTGGCGTTGGGCCTGATGCTGGTGTTGCTGTACTACATGGTGCGCCGCGTGCTGCGGCCGCTGTCCGCCTTGAAGCATATGCTGGATGCTTCCGGCGATGCGGTGCTGATTGTCAATCGCAACGGGCGGATCGAGATCGCCAACGCCGGGGCCGGCAAAATGTTCGTTTATCCTCAGGCGGCGCTGCACGGCATGTCGGTCTACAGCTTGCTGGAGGTGCCGGGCGGCGCGGCGCACCTGACCCAGGCTTTGAATGATCAAGAAACGGTGGCGTTGTCCGGGGAGGGCTTGTCCGCTAACGGCGAGCGTTTCTATGTGGCGATTTCCCTTAGCCAGTTCAGCAATAGCCGGGACCATGGCTGGCGCATGCTCACGGTACGCAACGAACAACAAAGACGGCAGGCGGAAACCTCGCTGGAGCGCAGCGTCGAGTTGTTGTCCGCGATTTCTGTGGTGGAGGGCATGTTGTTGGCGCGAGAGCCGCGCGACAAGGTGTTTGAAGAACTGCATCGCGTGTTCTGCCACCATACTGGCGCTCGCGAATGTCTGCTGGTGGCTTGGTCACCGCTGGATGAGGGCGGGCAGTCCTTGTGCTTGCAGGCTGGCCAATGGCCGCCGGAGTTGCCGCCGTTGTCGGAAGTGGCGTATGCGGCCGCTCCGCTCAGTCAATTGTTCCAATTGCTCAGCGAGCGCTCCACTTGGATTTCCCTGCCGGTGATGCTGGGAGGCGATGTCGCCGCCGCGGTATGCATGCAACAGCCGGACGTGTACCGGTTGGGTGTAGGCATGCAGCCTCTGATCGGCGCTTACGCCAATATCCTGGGTTTTTACGACGAGGAGGCGCGGCGCAAGGTGTCGGAAGCGCAGTTGCGCACCGTACTTCAGGAAGAGGAGGCGGTGTTTGCTTCGTCCCCCGTGGGTTTGTTGCGCCTGAACGAGCAATTGCAGATTTCCCGCTCCAATCAGACGGCGGAAATGATTTTCGATGTTGGAGTCTATGGCCTGGTTGGCATGCACTTGATGGAGTTGATGGCTTCGGATCAAGCCTGGATTGAGCTGACTGAGCATTTGCAGCAAATGCGGCAAGGCACGCGTGTTCACTGTGAACTGGAGTGCTTTACCGGCGCCGGCCTCCCGATTTGGGTCTTGTTCGAAGGCCAGATGGTGGCGACGGAAACGGTAGAGGGTGTGATGATCTTGGCATGCCTGGACATTACCGAACGCAAGATGGCCGAGTTCGAGCTTCGCATGGCGCGTGACCAGGCCAATGCCGCCAACCGCGCCAAGAGCGCCTTCCTGGCCACCATGAGTCATGAGATTCGTACCCCGATGAATGGGGTGTTGGGCATGTTGGAGCTGTTGAACATGACCCGGCTGGACGGCGAGCAGCGGGACGCGGTGGCCACGATACACGACTCCGCGCATACGCTATTGCGTTTGATCGACGATATTTTGGATTTTTCCAAGATCGAGGCCGACAAACTGGAGATCGTTACCGCGCCCACGGCGATGCGGCCGTTTTTGGAGAGTATCCGCAGCCTGTACCAGGAAAACGCCTACAAGAAAGGCTTGGATTTTCAGCTGGAAGTGGATGAACAACTGGCGCCGACGCTGGTGCTGGACCCCTTGCGCGTACGGCAGATTCTTCAAAACTTCATCAGCAACGCGATCAAATTCACCACTCAGGGCGGGGTGATCATTCGCGTCAAGGTGCTCAGCACCATGGCCAATTATCAATCGCTCAGTTTTGAGGTGGAAGATAGTGGCATTGGTATGACCGAGGACAGTTTATCCAGGTTGTTCCAGCCTTTCACCCAGGCGGATTCCGACACCACCCGGCGTTTTGGCGGCACCGGTCTGGGGCTTGCCATCTGCCGGCGGCTGGCCGGTTTGATGGGCGGCCATGTGGAGCTGGAAAGCGAATTAGGCAAGGGCAGTTGCGCGCGTCTGTTGCTGGAGGCGGAGTGGTCGGAACAGGTGGTGGCGCCGGTCAGCCTGCCCCAGGTTCACGTGCCAGCGGAGACGCCGCGCGAGGAGGAGATCGAAACCGCGGCGCCTTCGCCGGAGCAGCGCGTGCTGCCCATTCTGTTTGCCGAGGACAACCCGACCAATCGCAAACTCACGCTCAAGCAACTGGAAAAACTGGGCTATTCGGCGGAATGGGCCGAGGACGGCGAGCAGGCTTTCGCCAAATGGCAAACCGGCCGCTACTCGATGATTCTGACCGATTGCCACATGCCTGGCATCGATGGTTATCAACTGGCGCGGCTGGTGCGCGCGCAAGAGCAAGAGGAAGCGGCTCGGGGCCATATTCCCATCGTCGCCTGCACCGCCAACGCCGCCAAGGAGGAGTTGGACAAGACCCGTGACGCGGGCATGGATGATTTCCTGACCAAGCCGCTGTCGATCGCGGAGCTGTCCGCCGCCTTGCAAAAATGGACGACGACGGAGGGCGCTCCGGAAGCCGGGCCTCCGCCGCCTGCCGCGGCGGGGCCGGAGGACGGGCCGGTGGACCGCTCCGTTCTGCAGGTGTACAGCAACGGCGACCTGCAAGTTGAACTGGAAATCCTGCGAGACTTCCAGCAGGGCAACGCCGAGGACGTGGGCGAACTGCGCAGCGCCATCGCCGAAGGCTCAAGCGACCGCGTCAGTTTCGCCGCCCACCGGGTCAAGGGCGCTAGCCGCATGGTGGGCGTCAATGCTTTGGGCGCCGCCGCCGAAGCGGTGGAAAAGGCGGGCAAGGCCCAGTCGTTGGAGCAGGTGATGGTTCTAATGCCGGCCTTCGACGCGGCGCTGGCCGAGTTTGACGCCTGGATGGCCCGGCAGAATGAAACCAATTTGGCATGAGGGTCTGTCGTTTATTGCGCTTCATCAGATATGGCGCGATGAGTAGCGTGTCGAAATGCTCATCAACCACTCGTACATTCCGCTTTTTCACTCGCTTTCGCCTTGTCTCGCTTTAGCTCGCGAGATCGAGAACAGCTGCTTTACCCGCTCCGCTCTGTCAGTCGTTCTTCGCCTTTGCTCGCTAGACTTTGAACAAATACAGAGGCGCGCCAAGGTCGGCTAGAATGTCCAGCCATGAGCGAGCCGACATCACTTTACCCACAGTTGGAAGCGGCGCTGCTGTGCCGCGACGTTGAGCGCAAGATGGCGCTGGCGGTTGAGGCCTTGCACGGCTGGCGCGTCGACGCGCTGCCGCGCAGCGCGGATGCGCCGCCGCCATACCCGTTGCCCGAGGCTGGGCGTCCTCCGCTGCCGGAGCTGGTGCATCCGTCCAAGGTGCCCAAGCGCAGCCTGTCCACGCGCCAGGGGCATGCTGCCTTGCTCCACGCCATCGCCCACATCGAATTCAACGCTGTCAACTTGGCGCTGGATGCCGCTTGGCGGTTCCGCGCGATGCCGGATGCTTTCGTCAGCGATTGGCTGCAGGTTGCAGCGGAAGAGGCGCGCCACTTTTCCCTGTTGCTGCGGCGTCTGCGGGAACTGGGGCACGACTACGGGGATTTCCCGGCCCACAACGGTTTGTGGGCGATGAGCTGCAAGACCGATTACGATCCGCTGGCGCGCATGGCTCTGGTGCCCAGAGTGTTGGAAGCCCGCGGTCTGGACGTGACGCCGGGCATACAGCGTCGGCTGGCCGGCATCGGCGATCACGCGAGCGTAGCGGTGCTGGACATCATCTTGCGCGAGGAAGTGGGGCATGTGCGCATCGGCAACGCTTGGTTTGGCCGGCTGTGCCGACAGCGCGGCCTAGAGCCGGAGACGTGTTTTCAGGAACTGCTGCGACGCCACGATGTCCAGCTTTACCGCGGGGCTTATAATCTGGCAGCCCGCGAGCGGGCGGGGTTTTCAGTCAGGGAGCTGGAAGCGCTGCGCGCCTTGTGCGAAGACGACACCGCTTCAGCCGGCTAAACTGCCGGCGGCCTTACCTGGAACGACGAAATATGCTATTGAATTTGTTTAAGAAGATGCAAAAGCAGCGGCGCTTCGCCATGACGGTGCTGCTGCTCAGCACCTTGATCTTTGCGCTCAGCTCGGCGCTGTGGCGCGGCTTTGACGGCGGTCCCGGCCCGTTGCTGGCCATTTTGTGTCCGCTGGCGATGTTGCTGGCCCTTATCTGCCAGTTCAGCGCTTTGCTGGCATTGGCGAAAAGACCTTAAACCAAAAAAGGATTTTTAAAACAGCGGCTTAAAGTGTTGATTGCGGACAACGAGCGGACTTGACTGGCACCGGCAGGCCGCGCATAATCGCCCCCGTATCGATAAGGGTCAGGGCTCCACATTGGGTGGAGCCTTTGCTTTTTGGAATTTTCGGAGAAACCGAGTCATGGACCATCAGGCATTCCTGCGCCAATTGGAAACCAACGCGCTGCCTGCATCCGACTTCAACCATCGCGCGCATCTGTACGCCGCCTGGGCCTATCGTCGCCAATATCCGGCGCCGGAGGCCGCCGCCCGCTGCGCGCGCGCGCTGTCCCGTTTCGCCATGGTGAACGGCGCGGCGATGAAGTACCACCACACCCTGACCATGGCCATCCTGGTGATTCTGTACAGCCGGATGGCCAGCCAGCCGCAGTTGCTGGAAGATTGGGAAGCGTTCGCCAGCCACTGCCCGGACATGCTGGCCGACCCCCGCGCGGTGATCCTGCAACACTATTCTTCAGAGCGCCTGGACGACGAGTCGGCGCGCAAAGGCTTTGTCGAGCCGGACCGCGAGCCGTTGCCGATGTCCTGTCTGCTGCACTGAGCCCTCGCTCAACGAACCTCACCAGAATAAACAATGAAAGCACCGGAACTTCTGCTGCCGGCCGGCACGCTGGACAAGATGCGCGCCGCCTACGACTTCGGCGCCGACGCCGTCTACGCCGGCCAGCCGCGCTACAGCCTGCGCGCCCGCAACAACGATTTCAAGCTGGAAGAGCTGAAGCAGGGCATAGACGAAGCCCACGCACGCGGCAAACTGTTCTTCGTCGCCAGCAACATCCTGCCGCACAACAGCAAGATCAAGACCTATATGGCCGATATGGAGCCGGTGATCGCGATGAAGCCGGACGCGCTGATCATGGCCGATCCAGGCCTGATCATGATGGTGCGCGAGAAGTGGCCGGAAGTGCCCATCCATTTGTCGGTGCAGGCCAATACCGTCAACTACATGGGCGTCAAGTTCTGGCAGAAGCTGGGCGTGTCGCGCATCATCTTGTCGCGCGAGCTGAGCCTGGACGAAATCGCCGAGATCCGCCAGCAATGCCCGGACATCGAACTGGAAGTGTTTGTGCACGGCGCGCTGTGCATCGCCTATTCCGGCCGCTGTCTGCTGTCTGGCTATTTCAACCATCGCGACCCGAACCAGGGCACCTGTACCAACGCCTGTCGCTGGGACTACAAGGTGCATGATACCCAGGGCGATGATGCCGGCGATGTGCAGACCATCAAGTTCGACTTCAACAAGGCCCTGGAAGAGGCCAACCAGAGCTTCGCCTCCTGCGGCGGCGCCGAGCGTCATCCGTTGGCGGACAAGACCTATCTGATCGAAGAAGGCAGCCGCCCCGGCGAATTGATGCCTATCATCGAAGACGAGCACGGCACCTACATCATGAACTCCAAGGACCTGCGCGCTGTGGAGCAGGTGGAGAAGCTGGCCAAGATCGGCGTGGATTCGCTGAAGATCGAGGGCCGCACCAAGAGTTTGTACTACGTGGCGCGCGCTGCTCAGGTATACCGCAAGGCCATCGACGACGCCGTGGCCGGCCGCCCGTTCGACCTCGGCTTGCTGGCTGAGCTGGATGGCCTCGCCAACCGCGGCTACACCCCGGGCTTCCTAGAGCGCCACCAGACGCAGGAGTATCAGAATTACATCACCGGCCATTCCAAGGCCAAGCAGAGCCAATACGTTGGCGACGTGCTGTCCGTGGATGCCGAAGGCTGGGCGCTGATCGAGGTGAAAAACCGCTTCGCGGTGGGCGACCGCATCGAAGTGATTCATCCCAGCGGCAACCAGATCATCGAACTGGCGCAGATGACCCGCAACGATCAGCCGGTGAGCGTGGCGGCCGGCAACGGCATGCAGGTCAAGATCCCGGGCATGCAGGGCAAGGAAAAGGCTTTGCTGGCGCGTTTGTTCTGAACCGCGCCGACGCGGAGTTGCGCCTGACGGGCGGCCATTGCGGCCGCCCGTTTTTTATGGCGGAGCGCCGGCCTCATCAGGCTCTTATGTTGAACATAGTTAACGACGTGAGCACAGTCTGTGGCGGGCGTGTTTATTTTTTTGCGCGGCAGCATCGATAAAAGTTGCATGGTTCTAAAAACATGGTTAAAAAGGTAGAGCGTTACAGATAGATGTGTAAATTTTATTAAACACACGCTTGGCGCGGAGAAATGAGAGACAAAAGAGGAGACGATGGATGCCGGCCACCGCCTGTCCAGGGCGAGCCAGCCGGCTTTCCGCACAGGTTTCCCCGGCTCGCGCGTCGTCGTTCCAGTGGCGCGCAGGCCATATTGGCACCTTGACGCTTTGCAAGCTGTCCACGATTTCGCGGACCGGTTCTTACAAATCGTAGCGAACGGACAGCTGGAATCGCGCGCGATGCGGTGTAAGTTGGCAAAGCGGCGCTCGTCGTCCGCAGCGGTCGGCAGCGGCGCTTCGGCGCGCCGACATCGCGTTTGGCCTTGAGCGGCTTTCGCCGCCAGGGGAGAGGGAGCGGCGCCATGGCCCGGCAACGGGCGCAGAGGGCGGCGCTGAACTTGTCGTCGGTCAGGCCGGGCCTACGCCGGCCGCGGCCTTCCATTGAGGAAACCTGTCATGAAGAAGCTGGCTCGCAATCTGTTTTGTTCGCTGCTGCTGCTCCCCGCGATGGGCGCGCAGGCGAAGGACAAGGCGCTGAATGTGTACAACTGGTCGGACTACATCGCCAAGTCCACCATCCCCGGATTTGAAAAACAGAGCGGCATCAAGGTCAAGTACGACGTTTACGACAGCGACGACACCTTGCAGGCCAAGATGCTGACCGGCCGCGCCGGCTACGATGTCGTGGCGCCCACTTCCAATTTCATGGCCAAGCAGATCGAGGCCGGCATCTATATGAAGCTGGACAAGTCCAAGCTGCCCAATCTCGCCAATCTGGACAAGGCGCTGATGGCTAAGATCGTCGACGCGGACCCCGGCAACGCGCACGGCGTTCCCTGGGCCTACGGCACCGACGGCCTGGGTTACAACCTGAACAAGGTCAAGGCGGCGCTGGGCAAGGACGCGCCGTTGGACAGCTGGGATATCCTGTTCGATTCCAAATACGTGTCCAAGCTGAAAGGCTGCGGCGTGTCGGTGCTGGATCAGGCCAACGACGTGTTCGCCGTCGCCTTGCACCATCTGGGCAAGGATCCGAACAGCAAGAACCCCGCCGACTACCAGGCCGCTTTCGAAGCGCTGAAGAAAATCCGCCCCTACATCACCCAGTTCAACTCCTCGGGCTACATCAACGACCTGGCCAACGGCGACATCTGCCTGGCGCTGGGCTTCTCCGGCGACATCAACATCGCCAAGCACCGCGCCCGCGAGGCCAAGCGGCCCTACCAGCTGGCCTATGTGATACCCAAGACCGGCGCGCCGCTGTGGTTCGACGTGATGGTGGTGCCCAAGGACGCGCCGCATCCCGAGGCCGCGCACAAATGGATCAACTACATCCAGTCGCCGGAAGTCAACGCCGCGATCACCAATGAAGTGTTCTATCCCACCGCTAACGCCGCCGCGCGCAAATTCGTGAAGCCGGAAATCGCCAATGATCCGGCGGTGTACCCGCCGGACGCGGTGGTGAAGACGCTGTTCCTGCTCAAGCCCTTGCCGACCGACATCATGCGCCTGCAAAACCGTTTGTGGACGCAGTTGAAGACCGGTCATTGACCGCCGGGCCCGGACGGCTTCCGCCGCGCCGGGCCTGACAAACTCATGCCGACTCGATACCCCGGGACCGCGCCGCGCGGTGCCCTCGGGTGCTTGCGTCCGGCGCAGAATGGAGAGCATGTACCGGGCCATCCAGCAGCCGGCTGTGGGTGGTCTGGAGCCGGCATCCTGGCCTTGCAAACAGTGGCCCGGCCGGACTCCTAGGAGAATTCAAGAGGAAGCCGCCGAGCCACGGCCCGCATCAGACGGGCCGGGCCGTCGGTAAAACAAGCAATGCAAGCCAAGCCGGAACGCGCCGGCCACGTGGTGCTGATATGAAAAGTCTCAAATTAAAACGATGGTTGCCCAGCGGACGAACTACCGTCATCGGCATTCCGTTTCTATTCCTGTTCGTATTCTTTCTATTGCCCTTCCTGCTGGTGGTGGGCATCAGCTTCTCGCAGCAGCAACTGGGCATTCCGCCTTACACCCCGCTCACCAAGCTGGAAGACGATGTCTTCACCATTGCGCTGAATATCAGCCACTACAAGTTCATGCTCAGCGATGACTTGTACTTCGCCACCTACATCAGTTCGGTGAAGATGGCCTTCGTCTCCACGGTGCTGTGTCTGTTGATCGGCTACCCGATGGCCTACTACATCGCCCGCGCCTCCGATCGCGCGCGCGATACCCTGATGATGCTTGTGATCCTGCCGTTCTGGACCTCCTACCTGATCCGGGTCTACGCCTGGATCGGCATTCTGAAGAACGACGGCTTCCTCAATCAGTTCCTGCTGTGGCTGGGCGTCGTCGACACTCCGCTGCGGCTGTACCACACCAATTGGGCGGTGTATATCGGCATGGTGTTCTCTTATCTGCCGTTCATGATCATGCCCTTGTACGCGCATCTAGTGAAAATGGACCTGCGCTTGCTGGAGGCCGCCTACGATCTGGGCGCCAAGCCATGGAAGGCCTTTGTTCAAGTCACTTTGCCGTTGTCCAAGAACGGTATCATCGCTGGCAGCTTGCTGGTGTTCATTCCGGCGGTGGGCGAGTACGTGATTCCGGAACTGCTGGGCGGCTCCGATACGCTGATGATAGGCCGGGTGATGTGGGACGAGTTCTTCAACAATATGGATTGGCCGATGGCGGCGACGGTGACCTGCGCGATGGTGCTGCTGTTGCTGGTGCCGATGGCGCTGTTCCAGCACTACCAAGTCAAGAATATGGAGGCCGCGAAATGATCAAGCCGAACAAGCCGCTGTCTTTTCTGGTGCTGGGCCTGGGCTACGCCTTTCTCTATCTGCCCATCGTGCTGTTGATTCTGTTCTCTTTCAACGAGTCCAAGTTGGTGACGGTGTGGTCCGGCTTCTCCACCAAGTGGTACGCCGCTTTGCTGGAGGACGAAGAGCTGATCAACGCGGCATGGCTTAGCGTCAAGATCGCCCTGATGACCGCCACCGCCTCGGTGGTGATAGGCACGTGGGCCGGTTTTGTGCTGGCGCGTTTTGGCCGTTTCCGCATGTTCCCGTTGTTTGCCGGCATGATCAACGCGCCGCTAGTGATCCCGGAAGTGATCCAGGGCATTTCGCTGTTGCTGCTCTTCGTCGCCATGGAGCAGGCCTTTGGATGGCCGGAGGGAAGGGGGGTGTTCACCATCTGGATAGGTCACGTGATGTTGTGTGTGTCCTATGTCGCTATCGTGGTGCAGTCGCGAGTGCGGGAACTCAATCTTTCGCTGGAAGAGGCCGCGATGGACTTGGGCGCACGGCCGTTGAAGGTGTTCTTCGTGATTACGTTGCCGCTGATTTCGCAGGCGTTGATTTCCGGCTGGCTGCTCTCGTTCACGTTGTCGCTGGACGATCTGGTGCTGACCGCCTTTCTGTCTGGTCCTGGCTCGACCACCTTGCCGATGGTGATCTTTTCGCGGGTGAGGTTGGGTTTGAATCCGGAAATGAACGCGCTAGCCACTTTGTTCATTCTCTTTGTTTCCGTCGGCGTCATCGCCGCCAACTTCTATATGCGCGCGGCGGAGCGGAAGCGCGAGCGTGAAATGAAGCTGGCCTTCGCTCAAGGTTGATTGAGAGCGGGGCGGGCCGGCGCTATCGAGCGGCAGGACGACGGAGCCGGCCGTCTTTTGTTTTCCCTTTTCATCGGCGACAATGCCGGAGTCTTTTCGGTATGGTGACGTCATGTCGCGATTGAAATCCTGGCTGCGGCATCGCTGGCCGCTGCCGGTGTATCGGCCCGATCCGCTACTGCCCCATCATGGAGCGGACGGTTACCGTAATCTGTACCCTTTTCAGCAGCCGAAGCTGGCCGATGTCTTGCGCTGGGAATGGCAGCGCCGCCGCATGCCGGCTGTGCGGCACCGGCTGGAACGCATCCCGCGGCGGGTGCCGGAGCTGGCGGCGTTGAATGGTAACAGAGAGCGGCCCTCGCTGACTTGGGTGGCTCACGCCACTAGCTTCATACAGTTGTGCGGCAAGAACATATTGATTGATCCAGTTTGGTCGCAACGCGCCTCGCCGTTTCAGTGGGCTGGACCTGAGCGGCAGTCGCCTCCTCCGATGGCTTTGCAGGAACTGCCGGCGATCGATCTGGTGCTGATCACCCACAATCATTACGATCACCTCGACTTCAACACCGTGCGCCGGCTGGCGCGCCAAGCGGCTGCTTGCCCGCGCTTCGTCGCGCCGCTGGGTGTGGGAGTGATCCTGCGGCACGCCGGCGTGCCGGCGTCGCGCATCCATGAGCTGGACTGGTGGCAGTGTTACCGGCTGGACGGCGTGGAGGCCGAGTTGACGCCGGCTCACCATTGGAGCAAGCGCTGGATGTTCGGCGACGAAAACCGCGCGCTGTGGGGTGGTTTCGCCGTGCGCGGCGATGGGCTGCAGTTCTGGTATCCAGGCGACACCGGTTATCAGGACCAGCTGTTCCGGCTGATAGGCGAACGCATCGGCTTGGTGGATCTGGCCTTGTTGCCGATAGGCGCTTACGAGCCGCGCTGGTTTCTCAGTCCGCAGCACGTGAATCCGGAGGAGGCTGTGCGAATTTTGCTGGACACCGGGGCGCGAGCCGCCTGGGCAGTGCATTGGGGCAGTTTCATCCTTACCGACGAGCCGCTGGATCGCCCGCAGGACGATCTTGCCGCCGCGCTAGCGCTATGGAATATCTCGCCGGAGGTCTTTAAACGGCCGGCCATGGGCGAAACACGCTGGTTTTGAGTCCGATCTTGGCAGTAAATCCCAAACGTCGTCGTTTGAGGCTTATTTTACCGATGCGGCTTGGCTGCAAGCATTGCCCCTGATGGCAAGCGGGAATACAATCAACAAGTAGTTTTTTTCAGAAGCGAAGACTAATTTTCGTTTTCGCGGCAATTCTTGGGGCTCTAATGACTATTCTTCAACTGATCAATCAACGGGTGCAGGCCGCCCTGGCGGCAGCCGGCGCGCCGGACGCGCCCGCCGTGGTGCAGCCGGCGTCCAAGCCGGAATTCGGCGACTATCAAGCCAACGGCGTGATGGGCGCTGCCAAGCAGCTTAAGACCAACCCGCGCGAACTGGCCCAGAAAGTGGTTGCCGCGCTGGATCTTGCCGGCATCGCCGACAAGGTGGAAATCGCCGGTCCGGGTTTCATCAATATTCATTTAGCCCCTGAATATCTTGCCCGACGAAGCGAAGCCGCCCTGAAAGACGACAAGCTCGGCATCCGTCGCGTTGCGCCGCAGCGCGTGATGGTGGAGTACTCCTCGCCCAACCTGGCCAAGGAAATGCACGTCGGCCACCTGCGTTCCAGCATCATCGGCGACGCGCTGGCCCGTGTGATGGAATTTGTCGGCCACGACGTGGTGCGCGCCAATCACGTGGGCGACTGGGGCACCCAGTTCGGCATGCTGACCGCCTACCTGGTGGAAACCAGCCACGCCGGCGACGCCGAGCTGCAGCTGTCCGACCTGGAAACTTTCTATCGCAACGCCAAAGTGCGTTTTGACGAAAGCGAAGATTTCGCCAACCGCGCCCGCGACTACGTGGTCAAGCTGCAAGGCGGCGACCAGGAAGTGCTCAAGCTGTGGGAGCAGTTCGTCGACGTATCGCTGAAGCATTGCGAAGCCGTGTACCAGAAGCTCAACGTCGGCCTCAAGCGCGAGCATGTGCGCGGCGAATCCTCGTACAACGACGATCTGCCGGTCATCGTCGAGGAGTTGCGCGTGGCCAGCCTGCTGACCGAGGACGACGGCGCCCAAGTCGTGTTCCTGGAAGAGTTCCGCACCCAGGAAGACAAGCCCATGGGCGTGATCATCCAGAAAAAGGATGGCGGCTATCTGTACACCACCACCGATTTGGGCGCGGTGCGCTACCGCCATAAAACCCTGAACCTTGACCGCGTGATCTACGTGGTGGACGCGCGTCAGAGTCAGCACTTCGCCCAGATGTTCTCCATCTGCCGCAAGGCCGGTTTCGCGCCGGACAGCATGAAGCTGGAACATGTCGGTTTCGGCGTGATGATGGGCGATGACGGCAAGCCGTTCAAGACCCGCTCCGGCGGCACGGTCAAGTTGATCGAGCTGTTGCAGGAGGCCGAAGAGCGCGCGTTCGCGTTGGTGTCGGAGAAGAATCCGGATCTGCCGGAAGCCGAGCGCCGCGAGATCGCCGCGGCCGTGGGCATCGGCGCGGTCAAGTACGCCGACTTGTCCAAGAACCGCATGAGCGACTACATCTTCAACTGGGACACCATGCTGGCCTTCGAGGGCAATACCGCGCCCTATCTGCAATACGCTTACACCCGAGTGCAAAGCGTATTCCGCAAGGCAGGCGACTACGACGCCAATGCCGGCATCGTCATTACCGAGCCGGCGGAGAAGCACTTGGCCGCGGCGTTGGCTCAGTTTGAGGATACCTTGCAGGCGGTGGTGGACGGCTGCTATCCACACTACTTGTCCCAGTATCTGTACAACATCGCCACGCTGTTCTCGCGCTTCTACGAGGCTTGCCCCATCCTGAAGAGCGAGGGCGACGTCCGCGCCAGCCGTCTGCAGTTGTCGGCGCTGACAGCCAAGACGCTGAAAACCGGTCTGGATCTGTTGGGCATCAAGGTGCTGGATTCGATGTAAACCGGTTTCCCCGGCTCAAGCATGCCGCCCGCGCTTCGCGCCAGCGGCATTTTTCATGGGGAGGGAGTTCAAGGCGCGGCGGGTGCTTTGCCGACCTTGGTTTCTCCGTTTGCGTCCGCAGTCGGGGCGGCCTCTTCGACGCCCATTGCTTTGTTCGCCGGTGGCTGGATGGAGGCGCCCAGCATTTCCAGCACCTTGGCCATGCCGGCCGGCATGGCCGTGTCGCCGCGTCCCACTTCAACACGGTATTTGGCGGATAGCGTTTGCTTTTTCATGTTCACATCCTTGGAATGGGGGCGGAGGGCAGTCTACGCCGATTGCGATGTCTTTGTCATGGCATTGACTGGGGGGCTTCAAGATGCTCCGCTCTTTGTGTCCAGCGCAACTTGGTTCCGGCCATTGGCCTTGGCGCGGTAAAGCGCCTGGTCGGCGCGTTTCACCACCGCTTCGGGTTGGGCATCGGCGGGGCTGGCCATGGCAAGGCCGATCGTGGCCTGGCCGACATCCGGAGCTTGCGAGCATTCGACGACGGCGCGGATTTTCTCAGCCAGCACCGCGGCGCCCCTGTTGTCTGTATCGGGCAGTAGCAGCAAGAATTCTTCTCCACCGTAGCGAGCGGTGAAATCCGTAAGGCGGCGGTGGTTTTCAGGAGTTGAGCGATGTGACGCAGCACGCGGTCGTCGGCGTCGTGGCCGAAATTGTCGTTGACGCGCTTGAAGTGGTCTACGTCCAGCAGCAGCACTGAATAAGGCATGCCGCTGCGTCCGTAGCGCAGGTGTTCTTCCCGCAGTTGCTCATTGCAGGCCATGCGGTTGTTCAAACCGGTAAGCGCGTCGCTGCGCGCCTGCTGCGCCAGCCGTGTGGCCGTACGCACCAACTCGTGGTTGACCTCGCGCAGGAAGTCGGTGCGCTCCTCCACCAGTTGCTCCAGTTTGGCGTTGATGTCAGTCAGTTCCTGCTTGCGGGCGAGCAGGGCTGTGGCCATGTTCCGCATCGCTTGCGACAACAAGCGCAATTCCTGAGCGCCGCTGGCCAGCGTCCAGTCGGCGTGTTCGTCCCCCTGGCCGATGCGTTGGGCAATGTCGGCCAATTGTTCCAGAGGCCGGCTGAACAGGGCTGCCAGCCGGTAGACGGCAACCATCAGCAGCAAGGTGGCGGCCAGGCCCAGCAGGATCAGGCTAATGCGCAATTGGCTCAGGGGCGCCAGCGCCTGCTGTCGCGGCTGGCGGACGACCACGCGCCAGTTGAGTCCAGCTTCACGGACCCAGGCCTCGCTATACAAATAGTCTTCGCCGTCGGGCCAGGCTCCTAGGTGGAAGTCCCGCCCGGCGGTCAGCGGCGCGGACGCGCGCTCCTTCCCGATTGCTTCGAACGGCGACAGCATATTGTTGTGCTGGTCGATGATGAAGACTTGTTGCGATTTTTTGGCAGGCAGCCGTTCTCGTAACGTTTCTTCCACCCAGGCCAGAGCGCGTGCGTGGCCAGAACGCCGCGAAGCTTGCCCTCGGAGTCGTAAATCGGGGAGGCGAAGTCGACAAAGCGCAGCGGCTCTCCGTTGCGAGAGGCGGAGGGAATGAGCTTGGCCAGTAGCACTGCCTGGTGTATGTCGCCGACAAAGGGGCATGGCGCCCATGGATGAACCAGGGGCGTTTGGCCGCGCTCTGGCCCTGCAACATGCCGCTGGTGGCGGAAACAATATTGCCTTCAGGGTCGGCAATGCCTATCCATGCATAGTAGCGATAAGCGCGTTTGGTGCGTTCCAGGCTTTTGCGCAGATCGTCGCTGTCCAGCGGCGCGCGAACGTAGGCGGGGGTCTGAGCCAGCAGCACGACTTCGCGATAACGTTCCTGCAGATTGGCGGCGATAGCCTTGGCGATGTTGTCCGCCAGCGCATGCATGGCTTCGCCCTGGTTTTGCACGATGCGGCTGCTCAGCATGTGGTCCAGGGATAGCGCGGCCAGCAGCGCCGTGGCGAGAAACAGCGCGCCGAACAGCGCGGTCAGTCGCAGCCGGAAGCTGTCGGGCAAGCTTGGGAGCATGCGGGGCATGGTCGCTTTGCGGGGGTGAGGACGATTGGATTATAGATTGGCTGCGTATTTGGGGCGCCTTGCGAAAAGGGTGGCTCAAAACGACAAAAAACCCCGAAAGCCGTGGGCTATCGGGGTTTCTGAGTTTTCATGACGCGTCATGAAATGGTGTTGTGGTGGAGGCGGCGGGAATCGAACCCGCGTCCGAAAGTCCTCTACAGTGAGTTCTACATACTTAGTCGTGTCATTTGAATTTAACCGCTGCCACGCCGACGGACAGGCTGGACTTTGGCGAGTTACCTATTGTTTCGCACTATGCCAAGTAACCCGACATAGCACTAGCAGATGTAAAGTGACACTACAGGGTTTTGACGCCCCCGGCCCATCTGCGAACCGTTGTAGTGTCTAGCTAGCCCTTAGGCTGCCAGAGCGTAAGTTTCGTCGTTTGCGACTAAATAAACTCAGTGTTTTACGGGGTGACTGAAATCCCGGTATGCCCTCATCTGCTTCGCAACCCTCGTCGAAACCAGGTCGCCCCCAGATAAGAATCCAGATTATATAGACAATGCGAGCCCAAGGCTAGTTCCGCGGCCTTTTTTGTACGAATTCAACCGTTGTCGGGAGGGCTGGAGGGCGGGATCGGCTAGGGATGATGCTTGTCATATGGCTCTGTTTGAAACAGATTGAGTGCTTCTCTTGTGCAAGCCGCGGTCTTAAGGAGAGGACGAAGTCAGGCTGTCGGAAATGAAGACCGTGGTCTAGAGTAGTAGTTTTATTGATGCGCAATGGAGTGTGACGCTCCGGGTTTCGATTATCCTATTTTCATGGGCGAAGTGAGCTTTCCGAAAATTTTAGTGTTTAATTTTTTTTCCATCAGGCGCTGAGTGCGGATGGGCCAATTTCAAATTAATGGGCTTTTTACGCGTGAACATTTGCAACTTCAGTTGGATTGACTATGTTGACTTCATGACTGGCCGCAAATGCGTACTTCTCAGCGAGGAGGAAATATGATGGATAAAGAGGCGCTCAGGCAGGAAGCCATGAGATGGCGAAACTGGTTTAGCAAAGGTCAGCGGCTTTGGAGCTTCGCCCATCATACGGCCATTTTCGGATCGATTCTTTGCAGCGTGGTGGTGGGGGGCTTGCTGCAGGTGCAAGGGCATGATCTCAAGGGTTATTCCACAGTGCTGACTTCAATCGCTGCGGCCTTGTCCAGCTTGGCCGCCGCCGGGGGCTTTGAGCGCAAGTGGAAAAGCAACCGCTTGAGCCGCAGCCGGGTGGATGGTCTGTTGATCGATATTGAGGCAGGTTCGTACAGCATGTCGGAATTGGCTTGTCAATTGAAGGAAATCATTTCCAAGCATGATCTGGACGTGACTAAAAGAGACAGCATGGAGCCCTTGCTGGTGGAGCATAAAACCAGCAGCACCGTTAAATCCCTGCTTTCCTAAGCGGCGTTTCCGTAAATAAAAAAGCGCTGATGGCGGCCATGGCGCTTTGGTTTGAATGTATAACAGTCCTTGTCGTTTATTCGATGCGGACTGTTTTCTTATTGTCGGGTGAATGGTGGCGAGTTTTTGCTAGCTCGCTAGGCGTTCTTAGAACCGCTAACAAAACCTCGCAGAGAACCTGAGCCAAGGGGCGCCGACGCAGGCAGTACCCGTAGTACGATAAGGAGGCGCAACACAGGATCAGGGGTTTTGTTAGCGGGTCTTAGTCGGTATAGCGCTCGGCAATGGCGCGGAAGGTCTCCGTGATGGTCAGGAAGGCGGCGACGATGTCCGGGTCGAAATGATTGCCGCAGCCTTCGCGGATGATGGAGACGGCCTGTTCATGGGGGAAGGGAGGCTTGTAGACGCGGCGGGATATCAAGGCGTCGTATACGTCCGCCACCGCCATGAGCCGGGCGGAGATGGGGATGTCGTCGCCGGCAAGACCCTGAGGGTAGCCGCTGCCGTCCCATTTCTCCTGATGGCTGTACGCGATCTCCTTGGCATGACGCAAAAAACTGCTGGGAGAGTTCAGTAGCTTCTCCGCCGAGGCGATGGTATCGCGCCCCAGCGTGGTGTGGGTTTTCATGATTTCGAACTCTTCCGGCGTCAACTTGCCCGGTTTGAGCAGGATATGGTCCGGAATGCCCACCTTGCCGATATCGTGCAAGGGCGCGGATTTGAACAGCTCTTGAATGGTCTCCTCTTCCAGCGCGGCTTGAAAGCGCGGGTGGCTGCGCAATTGAGTACACAAGGCGAGAACGTAGTGTTGCGTCCGGCGCAGATGGTTGCCCGTTTCATGGTCGCGGGTTTCCGCCAGAGAAGCCAGCGCGAGAATGGTGACGTCCTGGACGACTTGCACTTCGTGGGTGCGGCGTTCCACTTCGCTTTGCAGGAAAGCGGCCTTGTCTTCCAGAAAGTCTGCGGCGGCTTTGAGCCGCAAATGGGTTTTGACCCGGGCCAGCACGATGGGGGGCGAGATAGGTTTGATGATGTAATCCACCGCGCCGGCGTCGAAGCCGGCCTGTTCATTTTCGTTTTCGCCCATCGAGGTGAGAAAGATCACCGGGATCCGCGCGGTGCGCGGATTGGCTTTGACCTGGCGGCAGGTCTCAAAGCCGCCGATGCCGGGCATCATGACATCCAGCAATAGCAGGTCCGGGAGTGTTTCTCCCTCCAAAAGCTCCAGCGCGCGTTCGCCGCTGTTGGCGATTTGGGTTCGGTAGTGGTCTTTGAGCAAACCGTAAAGCAAAGTGAGGTTTTCCGGCGTATCGTCCACGATTAGAACGGTCTGGCGCGGCGCGGCCGGGGCGGAGTCCGTCATCTTGTATTCTCCGGCAAAGGGATGCGCTGGGCAGCCGCGGCGTGGCGCAGCAAGGTCAGAGCGCTGACGAAGTCGAACTGGTTCAGCGCTTTTTCGAAATCGGCGAATTCATTTGGGGCGAGCAAGGCGCGCAGGGACGACGCTTGTTGCAGGAAGAGCTCCAGCGCGTCGCCGTCGCTGGCTGCCAGTAGCGCCGCCAGCCGCAGCAGCAGCGCAGGATCGGCCTGAGCGTCCGCATTTGGCGCGCCGACGCCGGATAAACGGTCTTCCGCTTCCAGGCCGGCGCGCAGCGCCGTCATCACCTGTTCCAGCGCTTGTTCCAGCGGGGCCAGACGGACGGCGCCGCGCGAGCGCAAATCCCGCTCTAGCGCTGCGGCGGCATCCTGAAGTTGTACGCAACCCACATTGCCGCTGACGCCTTTTAGCGTATGCACGGTGCGCTCGGCCTGGACAAAGTCGCCTATTTCCAGTGCAGCCGACAGGCGCGCGGCGGCGTCTGCCTCTTCTGTGACGAATTGGCGCAGCAGATGCAGGTATAGCTCGCGTTTTCCGGCCACGCGTTTCAAGCCGGCTTGTTGATCCAGGCCGGGGATGTCCGGCAGCGCGAGCGCGGACGAGGCGGCGTGCCGGAGCTCCGCACCCGGCGGTATCGGTTTGACCCAACGCAGCAGGGTCTGGAACATCGCATGCGGGTCAATCGGCTTGGCGATGTAGTCGTCCATGCCGGCGTTCATGCAGTCTTCCCGCTCTTCCGACAGCGCGTCTGCCGTCATCGCCAGCACCGGCAAGGAGGAAAACCGCGGATCGGCCTTGATTTGCCGGGTGGCGGATATGCCGTCCAGCACCGGCATTTGAACGTCCATCAGCACCGCGTCGAAGCCCTGCGGCCCCATCGCGGCCAGGCGGGCCAGCGCTTCGCCGCCGTGATTGGCCAAGGTTACCAGCGCGCCGGCGTCGCCCAGCAGTTCTACGGCGATTTGCTGATTCACCAGGTTGTCTTCCACCAGCAGCAGGCGCACGCCGTCCAAGCGCGGCAATTCTTCTGTGAGCGCCACTATGCCGTGATCACGCTGAGGTCCGAACATCGCCAGCACCACGTCGTAGAGCGAAGACAGGCTTACGGGTTTGATCAGAACCGCGTCGCAGCCGCTTAGCTCGCCTTGGGCGCGAACGTCGTCGCGGCCAAAGGCGGTGGCCAGGACAACCTTGATGCTGTGGCTGATGCTGCGAATCTGTGAGATGGTTTCCACCCCGTTCATGCCCGGCATCATCCAGTCTACGAAAACCGCGTCGAACGGCCGGTCCAGATTGGCCTGAGCGATCGCGGCCACGGCCTCCGGCCCGGAGGCGCAGGCGTGAGCGAAAAAGCCCAGCGAGCGCAGTTGGTCGGACAGGATGTCTCGCGCCGACGCGTTGTCGTCCACCACTAGCACGCGCAAGCCCTTGATCTCTCCGGGCAAGCTCTGGCGGCGGGTGTCCACGACGGAGGACACGCCCAGCCAGGCGTTGAACATGAACAGGCTGCCCCATCCGGGGGCGGACTCCACTCGGATCGAGCCTCCCATCAGTTCCACCAGCCGCTTGGCGATGGTCAGGCCCAGGCCGGTGCCGCCAAAGCGGCGTGTGGTGGAGCCGTCCGCCTGGCTGAACGGCTGGAATAGCCGCGCAGCTTGTTCCTCGCTCATGCCGATGCCGGTGTCGTGCACGCAAAAACGCAGATGGACCTTGTCGCCCACTTGTTCCAGCCGGCTGATGATGATGGCCACTTGGCCCTTTTCCGTGAACTTGATCGCGTTGTTGCTCAAATTGATCAGCACTTGGCTGAGCCGCAAGGCGTCGCCCACAAGGCCTTTGGGTACATCCGAGCTCACTTCGAACAGCAATTCCAGAGATTTGTCGGTTGCTTTTTGCGCCACCAGCGAGGACACCGCCTCCAACACATCGTCTAGCCAGAACGGTTCTGCTTCCATTTCCAGCTTGCCGGCTTCCACTTTGGAAAAATCCAGAATGTCGTTGATGATGCCCAGCAGAGAGGTGCCTGCGTTGTGGATTTTGCTGACGTAGTCGCGTTGCTGCCCGGTCAGCTTGGTTTTCAGCGCCAGATAGGACATGCCTATGATGGCGTTCATCGGCGTGCGGATTTCATGGCTCATATTGGCCAAGAACATTGACTTGGCCTGGGTGGCGTCCTCAGCCTGTTGCTTGGCCACGCGCAATTGCCCGGCGCTGTCCGCCAGGCGCGCGTAGAGTAGGCCGTTTTCCAGCAGAAGGATGATCAGCACAAAGCTGGCGGACAGCAGGCCATAGCCGCGGCCGGCGTAAAAGCCCAGGTCGAAGCGGCTGGCGTTGAGCATGGCGGACAAGGCGATGTCGCACAGCCAGGCCGTCATCACGACCGCCAGCCAGACGTCCAGCAAGGTGCGCTTCCAGCGCCGCAACAGCAGCAGCAAGGCCAGCGCGCTGAAGCCCCAAACGGCGGACACCACGCCGAACATGATGGGCGTGTAGCGGCTGCCCTGCATGATAGGGGGGAACCAGGGGTGGCCCAGCGTGGCCAACGCCGTCAACGCTACCATCAGCGCCAGCGAGCCGGCGATGCAGCCCAGCACCGCGGGCAGCGCGCTGGTAAAGCGTTTTGGGCCGTCGTTGCGTTGAGCCAGCAGCGCGTAAGCCAGCACCATCAGCGGAAAGCCGCCGTGCCAGAACATATACATCCAGGCCGTGGTTTGCGGCCCAGCCCCCAATAGGCCGCCCGGCGCGAACACGCCGGGAAAGGTGAGCGCGTGAGCCATTGCCATCAGCGCGGTGAATAAATAGGCCGTGGCCAGGGCCAACAATGCGCGGGCGCGCAAGATCGCGTATTGGCCGAACAATAGCGCCGCGGTGACCAGATCGCACACCGCCATCGCCGCCTGATACGCGGGAATGAAGGCGGGCACTTTGGGCAGGGGCACTTTGGCGAAAGGCAGGGCGCAGATGAACACCAGCATGGACACCAGGATGGCGGCCAGCGCCATCCGGCGCTGCGCCGGGCTGGGCGGCAGCGTGGATAGAAATTCGAATGCGTCGTTGCCGGAGGCGGGCGTTTGCTGCATATGTCGAAGCTCCATCCATCCGCGGATTCCGTGTTTATGAAGCAATCATATTTTGCTGTTTTATAGCATAAGGACTCGCAGGAAGGGATGGAATGTCCATTGCCCAGCCTCGGGTGTCCAAGTGGCGGATAGATTCAAGTTGGCTGCGGAGGGGATGTGAGCGCGTCACCGCACCGATGTTGCCGCGAAGCGCGGAGGGCTTGAACAGCGTGTGAGGAAGGGGGCGATGGGGAGATGCTCAAGGTGCTAGCGGCGCCACGCCGGCGTATACCTTGAGCAGCGCGGCGCGAATGTCGTCCAGCCTTTGCTCGCCCTTGGGCGTCTTTGGAGTTTGCGCGCAGAGCCGCTTGGGCGCGCCGTCCACGGTCAGAGCATCGCAATCGGCGCGGCCGGCCGCAGCCATCGCGTCGTTGTCGCCATACAGCAATTGGCCGCCCACCAGCACCGCGGCCACGTCGCGCAGCCTGGCGTCCAGTAGGGACTGGCCGGAGGTGGCGGCGCGGCTGGACAGGATGACGACGTCGGCCTTCAGGCCGGCGCGCAGCTCGCCGATGTAGTCGTCCAAGGCCAAGGCCTGCGCCGGGTGACTGGTGATCATGGCCACCCAGTCCCGATCCAGTATCGCGCCCTGAAACTGCTGCTGATTGACGCGTTCCGCCACGCGCAGTTCGTCGAACAGATTGTCGCTGCCGGTGGGGTTCCAGTCCAGGCCCAGCGAAACCGGCACGCCGTGGCGCAGGGCGAGGTCGACGCGGGTGGTGCGGCCGTACAAGGCCAGATTGCTTTGCGGGGACCAGATCAGCTTACTGCCTGCCGCGCCCATCTGACGGAACTCCTCGTCGCCGAAGGCGGTGCCATGGATGACGGCGGTGCCGGGGGAGAGCAGGCCCTTGGCCTTGAGTGTGGCGAATTCCGCCAGCGCGTCGGCGTCCACGCCTTCGGCGACGTGGATCAGGAAGGCGCTGGTTTCGTTCCAGTCGATCTTGGGCGCGCCGCCGACGTCCAGGATGAAGGTGCGGACGTGCGCGGAGGAGACGAGCAGGCCGGATTGAGGGTTCTCCGCGTTGCGAACCAGCCCTTGCAGGCAGCGGCTGGCGGGCGATCCCTGGATGGTGGTTACGCCGCTGATCAGGGCCTTGGCCTCGCCATATTTCACCATTTCGCAGATCAGGCCGCGTTTCTTCAATTGATCGTAGGGCCGTTTGAACGCTTTGTAAGAGGCGGAGCGCTGCCATTGCCCGCGGTTTTGGTAGAGCTTGGGCGGTGTCCATTTGGGCAGGGCGTTGTAGGCCACGTGATTGTGGGCGTCGATGAAGCCGGGAAAGACGTAGCCCTCGCTCACCGTCAGCACCGTGGCGCCGGCGGGTTCGACGCAGTCCGCGCCGGCGCAGACGATGCGGTCGCCGGCCAGCACCAGCCGGCCGTCGCTCTCTTGTTCCGCCAGCACCAGGCGGCCGCGGATCACCAGGTTCTCGCCGTCGCCCGGCGTCACCGTCACCCCGGCGTAGGCCGGCAGCAGCGCGGCGCACAGCAGCCATTCCAAGCGTTTCATCTCGCGTTCTCCCGCCGGTTTCAACCCTGGTCCGCTTGCGCCGTCCACAGGATGGAGGCGTTGGCGGCCGGGGTTTTCAGTTTGGCCTGGCCCTTGATCACCCGCGTGGCCATATCGCCCTGGCCCAGCCAGGCCGGCATGCCGAAGGGCAGGTCCGCGGCGGGGATCCGCGCCAGGTCCTGATCGCGGAAACCGGTAAGCGCGTAAGGCGAGGGGTCCGGCGCGGCGCCGGGGTCCGGGCTCAGCAGCGGCGCCAGCGCGGCCAGCGTCTGGTTCCAGGATTTGAGCAGCGCGCCCGGAGAGCGCGCGGTGGGGTGCTGCGGCTGAAACAGCCGCTGCGCGGCCTTGAAGGTGGCCGCGCCGGGCCAGTCGTCCAACACCTTGGCCGCCGCCTTGCCAAAGCCGATCACTGCTTGCAGGCCGGGCTGCTTGAGCTGGTCCAGCAACTGATTGCGCCAGGCGCGCACCGCGGCCTGGTCCATGAAGCCGGCCATCTCGCCGTCGAACTGGCCGTAGATGCTGTACAGGCTGGCGTTGACGATGACGTAGGAACGATCCAGGCCCAGCTTGCGCAGAAAGCCTTGCACCCGTTGGCCGGCGGTGCCGACCATGGCGCGGCGCACCAGGTTTTCGTCGGCGGACGGGTCTTGTCCCACGATCAGCACTTTGGCGCTGCCGTCCAGGCGGCCGCGGTAATAGATGGGCCCCCATTCCAGGCGGAATTTGGCCGGGAGGGCCTGATAGCTGGCCAGCGGAGCGTGCTCGAACAGCGAGGAGAAAGGCGGGGGCGGCCCGGGGTCCCAGAGCATGTGCTTTCCTTTGAACCAGTTGGCGGCGCCCGTTGACGGCAGGCCGGCTGGGAAGGCCGCGGGGCGGGGTGTTTGAGGTATATGCGATCAGGCGCGCGAATGAAATACGTAAAACCCGCTAGCGGGACATCCTGGCGTCATCTTGCCGCGGCAAGATCGGCGTTTTGACCGTCTTGATCGAAACTGGAGAACGCCATGGATCGCCGCCGTTTTTTGAAAACCTCGCTTGCCGGCGGAGGACTGCTGCTGGCCGGGCCGGCGCTGGCCGCGCCGGCCATCGTCACCTCGGACCGGCTGCGCCCGGTTCTGGGCTCCGGCATCCAGATCGGCGATGTGGGCGCGGACCGAGCCATCGTCTGGGCGCGTTCGGACCGGACCGCGCGGCTGGTGGTGGAGTGGGACTGCAGCGAACGCTTCGCCAGCCCGCGCCAGGTGCGCGGGCCTTGGGCGACAGAGGCCGGCGACTTCACCGCGCGCGTGGATCTGAGCGGCTTGCCGGTCGGCGAGCAGCTGTATGTGAGAGCGCGTTTTGAAGACGCCGTCCATCCGCGGGCCTGGTCCGAGCCGGTGGCGGGCCGCTTCCGCACCGTGGCGGAAACGGCGCGCGATCTGCGCTTCGTCTGGTCCGGCGACACCGCCGGCCAGGGCTACGGCATCAACCCGGATTGGGGCGGCATGCGCATTTACGAAACCATGCGCCGGCAGCGTCCGGACTTCTTCGTGCATTGCGGCGACACCATCTACGCCGACGGCCCGATGGCGGCGGAAACCGCGGTGGAGGGCGGCAAGATCTGGCGCAATCTGCTGACGCCGGAAGTGAGCAAGGTGGCGGAGACGCTGGACGAATACCGCGGGCGCTATCGCTACAACCTGATGGACGCCAATGTGCGGCGCTTCGCCGCCGAAGTGCCGCAGATCTGGCAGTGGGACGATCACGAGGTGGTCAACAACTGGTCGGACGGCAAGGACTTGTCCGCCGATCCGCGCTACCGCGAGAAGAACATCGGCGTGCTGCAGGCGCGCGCCACCCGCGCTTTTCTGGAATACGCGCCGATGCGGCTGCACGGCAATCGCGAGGAGGAGCGGGTGTATCGCCACTTGCCGCAGGGGCCGCTGCTGGACGTGTTTGTAGTGGACATGCGCAGCTATCGCGGCGCCAACGGCGCCAATCTGCAGAAGGACGGCGAGCCGGGCGCGGATTTCATGGGCCGGGAGCAATTGCGTTGGCTGCTGGACGGCCTGCAGGCGGCCAAGGGCGTCTGGAAGGCGATCATGGCGGACATGCCGCTGGGCCTGCAGGTGGCCGACGGCAAGAACGCGGACGGCAGCGCGCGCTGGGAGGCGATGGCCAACGGCGATCACGGCCGGCCGCTGGGGCGCGAACTGGAGCTGGCCTGGCTGCTGCGCGAGATCAAGCGCCGCGATATCCGCAATGTGGTGTGGTTCACCGCCGACGTGCATTACACCGCCGCCCATCACTACCATCCGGAGCGCGCCGCCTTCGCGGACTTCGATCCGTTCTGGGAGTTCGTGTCCGGCCCGCTGAACGCCGGCACCTTCGGTCCCAATGCGCTGGACATGACTTTCGGCCCCAAGGTGGTGTACCAGAAAGCGCCGGAGACGCAGAACCTGTCACCCCTGGCGGGCATGCAGTTCTTCGGCCAGGTGGACATAGACGCCCGCAGCCGCGCGATGACGGTGCGGCTGAAGGACGTGGCCGGCCATACCCTGTTCACCCAGGAGTTGACGCCGGCGTGAATGGGCCGCGAGGGCGGGCCGCCCGCCGCGCAATTGACGACGTTTGTTTCGTTTATTAGAATACGTACGTATGTATTCAATAGCGGGAGGGCACAGTGGGCAAACCCAGATCCATCGATCGCAATCAGGTGTTGGACGCCGCGGAAGAGATCATTGAACGCAACGGGGCGGCCGCCCTCACCATAGACGCCGTGGCCAAGGCCGTGGGCATCAGCAAGGGCGGGGTCCAATCCTGTTTCGGCGCCAAGCACAATCTGGTCAACGCCATGCTGGAGCGTTGGGGCAAGCACTACGACGCGTGTTTCGAGAAAACCGCGGGCGCCGCCGCCGAGCAGCTGTCCAGCGTCGAGCAAGTCAAAACCCATGTCCGCATCACCGCGACGGAAGAGGCGTTGATCGCCCGCGCCGCCTGCCATTTGAGTGCGATGCTGGAGTCCAAGGATCAGAAAGACTGGGTGCGGGCCTGGCATGCCGAGCGCCTGGGCAAGCTGGACGTGGCCACCGAGGAGGGCCGCCGCGCGCGCGTGGCCTATCTGGCGGTGGAAGGGGCTTTCATGCTGCGCTATTTCGGCCTGGCGGAGATGAGCGAGCAGGAGTGGCGGGACGCGTTTCATGACATCGAGCAATTGGCGGGGGGCTGACAAGCGCTTCGCTCCCGCCGGAGAGGCGGTGAACGGGTTTCAAGAGCGGCCGGCGAAAACCTGCGTCGCGGCCGAGGCAAGGCGCGGCGCTGGGCGGGATTTCATTATGCTTACGGGGAAGGGCGGTTAAAGATGTTTAGTTGGATGTTGTTGTTGCTCGCCAGCGGGCTGGAAGTGCTGTGGGCGGCGGGTTTGAAGCGTTCGGACAGCGTGTTGGAGTGGTTGGCGACCATCGCCTGCATCATCGGCAGCTTCTCCCTCCTAGTGCTGGTCACCAAAAGAATGGGGGCGTCGACCGCCTATGTGTTTTTTGTGATCTTCGGCACCGTGGGCACTTATCTGCTGGACGTCGCGCTGTTCGGCAAGTCGGTCAGCCCGCTTGCGGTGCTGGCGATCGCGGTGATCCTGTTTTCGGTGGTGCAACTCAAGCAAGTGAAAGACTGAAATGGACTGGCTTTATCTATTGACGGCGGGGGTTCTGGAAATCCTGGTGGTGGTGGGCATCCGGGACATCGCGCTGAAACGCTACGCCAGGGGCTGCGCGATGTACGGGCTGGGCCTGGGCAGTTCCTTGTTTCTGCTCTACCTGGCGATGAAAACCATAGACATGTCGATCGCCTACGCCGCCTACACCGGAATTGGCGTGGTGGGCACGGTGGTGACCGGCATCCTGTTCTGGGGCGACAAGAAGAGCGGCAAGAAGTTTGTCTACCTGTCGCTGCTGGTCGCGTCCATCGTCGCGCTCAAGACCGCCGGCTAGCGCCGCCGGCCGCGCGCTCATGGCCGGGCGGCGGGCGCCAGTCCGTCGTCCAGCCGCTCCAGGATGCGGTAGGCGGCGCTGACCCGCTCGGCCAGCGGATAGGACTTGTTGGCCAGCAGCACGATGCCCAGCCGTTTTTCCGGGATGTAGGCGGCGTAAGCCGAAAAACCGTTGGTGGAGCCGGTCTTGTTGATGAAGGCCCGCGTTTGCGGCGGCAGCGGCGGATCCAGGCGCTGCGCCGGCATGCCCTGGTAGATGTAGGCGGCGGAATTGCCGTTCAGCAGCTGCGGCAGGGCCACCGGATACGGGTATTGCTCCCAGATCAGGCTCTGAGTCAATTCGCCGGCGCGGTAGTAGCCGATGTGGGCGTCCTTGAGCGCGCCCTGAAGCTTGGGCGCCATCGGCAGCAGGCCCATATTGGCGTTCAGAAAGCGCGCCAGGTCGGCGGCGTTGGATTTGACGCCGTAGGCCTCGTCCGCCAGCGGCGCCGGCGTCAGCCGCGCGGGCCGGTCGTTCTTGTCGTAGCCCTGGGCGTAGTCGCTCATTCTCTGGGCGGGGATGTTGACGAAGCTGCTGTCCATGCCCAGTTTGGCGAAGATCCTGCCTTCCACCGCCGCCGCGTAAGGCATGCGCATGCTGGCGGCGGCGATCTGACCCAGGACGCCGATGCCGATATTGGAATAGACCCGCTGGCTGCCCGCCGGCTGCTTGGGGCGCCAGCTCCGGATGAATCGCCGCAGCTGGCCGGCGTTGACGACGTTGTCCGGCACGAACAGGGGCAGGCCGGAGGTTTGAGTGCCCAGGTTCAGCAACGTGACCCGCTCCAGGCCGCCGCCGGCCAGCGCCGGCAGGTGCTGGCTTAGGGGATCGGCCAGCGAGAGCCGGCCTTCGGCCTGGGCGTAGCTGGCCAGCGCGGCGGTGAAGGTTTTGCTGAGCGAGCCGATTTCGAACAGCGTGGCGCGCGTCACCGGCCTATGGTCGGCCTTGGAGGCGACGCCGTAGTTGTAAACCTGAACGTCGCCGTCGACGGCGAGGCCCACCGCCATGCCGGGGATGCCGTTCTTGCGCATCAGCGCGGGAATCTCGGCGTCGACGGCGGCCTGTGGCGTGGGCGCGGCGACTGCGACGGCGCTGACGGAGAGCGCGGCGCAGGCCAGCAGCAGGGTATGGCGGTTCATTTCGGGCATGGCGATGCCTCCTTGACGATGAGAATGTGGAAAGGGGAAGGGCGGAGCGCCGGGCGCGGTCGACGCGCCTGGCTTGAAGAATGGCTCGCGTCCGTTCAAAGCCTCGCGAGCCAGGGCGAGGCCGGGCGTTGCGGCGGAAGGGTCAAGCGGCGCGCGAGCGTCCGCCGTGTCAGTCCCCGCGACGCGCCGCGAATCGCAAGCCGGTTCCTAGGCGCGGTTCAGCGCCAGCAGCAACTGGTTGGCGCCGTCGCTCATGGCCTGGTAGCGCGTTTGCTTGCCGCGGGTCAGCGCCACCCATACCGCCGTCTGCTGCTGGGGATCGATGGCGACATAGCTGAAGAAGCCGCCGCCGCCGGCGGTTTTTTGCAGGAAGGGCCTGGCGTTAGGCTGATCGCGCAAGGCCACCCAGCCCAGGCCCAGCGCGTCGGCCTTGCCGGGCACGTCCATGCCGGCGAGGCTGCGCAGCTCGGCGCGCTGATAGCGCATCTGGAAAGTTTGCTGGTACAGGCGCTTGCGCTGCTCGTTCTGCGGCCGCACCAGGTCTTGCAGCCAGCGCTGCATATCGGCGGCGGTGGAATAGACGCCGCCGCTGCCTATGGCCGCGCTGGTGTTGACGCAGGGACTGGTTTCCACGCCGCGCAGCAGGCGCGCGCACTGAGCGGGGCTGGGGCTGAAGGTGGTGTCGCGCATGGCCAGCGGTCCGGTGACGGTGTCGCGCAGCAAGGCCGGGTAGGGCTTGCCGGCGGCGACGGCCAGCGCGTCGGCCAGGTAGTCGTAAGCCAGGTTGGAGTATTGCGCGCTCTGTCCCGGAGCGAAGCGGGCCTTGGTCTTGGACAGCCAGCGCCAGCGCTGTTGCCGGTCGGGCCAGACGAAAACCGGCGTGTCGCGCGGCTTGACGCCCGGCAGCTCGCGCGGGAAACCGCTGGTGTGAGTGGCCAGGTGCAGCAGGGTGATGGGCTGGCCGCCCAAGGCCTTGGCCGGCCGGGCGCCGGCCGGCGCGAATTTTTGCAGCGGGTCGTCCAGCTTGAGCCGCTGATCCAGCGCCATGGATGCCAGGACTTCGCTGGTCATCAGTTTGCTGAGGCTGGCGATGCGCAGCAGCGAGTTGGCGTCCGGCGTCTGGCGGCTGCCGGGGCGGGTTTCGCCGTAAAAGCGCTGCAGGCTGCCTTGCTTGTCTATCACCACCATCACCATGCCCACCGCCTGGCTGTCCTTGAAGATTTTTTCGGCTTGCTGGTTCAGTTGGGCAATGGGCATGGCGGCCTGGCTCAAGGCCGGCAGGGCGGCCAGGGCCAGGCAGATGAATCCCTTTGTTCTCATGGAGCGTGCTTTCTCTTGGGTGAGGCGGCGCTTCGATCGGCGCTGTCGATGGCGTGCATTCTATGGGGGCTGCGGCGGGCGGCATAGCGCGCAATTTGTAACGGCTGTAACCGATATATTCTACCCAGTCCCAAAGGACAGGCATGCCCGGCTTTCGAGGTGCTATTACTGGCTAGTTGAAGTCCCTATCGCCGCCATTATCGGCCCCGCCTCGACCGCGCCAAGGCGCCCGCCCCTGATTGACGACTTAGTGGCTGTTTGTTCGTCCGCTTCGCCCGCGCGCCGCGCGGGGGAGGAGAAATCCATGCGCCATCGCGAGACCATCACGCCGAGCAAGGGGTAGAACCGCTGGCAAAACCCGCTTGAACGAGCAAGCCCGCGCGCCGCGCCGGCGCTTTGCCGTTTGCGCCGGTTTCGCCAGCTGCTGTTGCCGTATGGAGGGCGCCGGCCTTGCGCCGGCGCCGGGCAGCTGACTCACTTTTCGGAGGAAAGCGTCATGCCATCAGTCAATCAGTTCGCCTATGTGCCCAACACCAGCACTTACAAATTCGCCTACGGCGGGTCCATTCCCAATATGGCGATCGCCAATATGCCCAACGACACCAACTGGGCGCGCTGGACCATGCTCAACGACGGCGAGTACTACCGGATGTATTTCTTCAAGGGCAGCAGCGCGAACACCTTGTATCAGGCCGCGTTCAATCCGGCCACGTCCAAGTACGAGTTCGGTTTCCACTCCATCCCGGAGCTGAAGATCACCGGCGCGCCGCCGGACGCGGACGCCAGCAGCGTGTCCATGCTTTACGACGGCAGCACCAGCACGTACCGCTTGTACTTGCGGCGCTTGGGCGCGCCCACGGTGTTGTACCAGTTTGGCTTCAACCGTTCCACCAACCACTATGAGTACGGCTACAACTCCATTCCCACCTTGAACGTCACCGGCGCGCCGGGGGATACGGATTTTCACCGTTGGTCGATGTTGTTCGACGGCAGCACCTATCGCTTGTACGCCTTCAAGGTGGGCAGCGTGGACACCTTCTACCAGTTCGGCTACAACCCGCAGACCCAGGCGTATCAATATGGTCACGACTCCATTCCCATCCTGACCCTGGTGGGCACGCCGGCCAACAGTAATCTGACCAGTATGTCGATGCTGTTCGGGCAGGGCGATTACCGCTTCTATTTCCAGACCTTGTGAGCGGGCGGGCGAGGACGGCGGACGGCCGGGATGGCGGTCCGCCGGGGGCAGCTTGTTCGAAGTCAGTGGATGTTGAACAGGCGTTCAGGCCCGCAGGTCCACGATTGGCTGGGTTTTGCTGGTGATGGGGTCCAGCCGCCATTGTGCTCGCGCCGCCGGTATGAGCGCGACGGCGCAGGCGTCCGCCTGGCCGAGCAAGGCCGTCAGGCGCGAGCGCAAGGCCGCCTCCGCGGGGGTGGTCAGCGGCCCGGCCAGCAGCAGGGTCAGCCGCTCGCGGCCGCTTGGGTCGCGGTCCAGTTGGATCTGGAAGCCGTCTTCCGCGCCGGCCAGCTTCGCGAAGTCGTCCAGTTCGTAAGTGGTTTCATTGAGGCGGAAGGAGCGGCCGTCGCGACCGCGCAATTCCAGCCAGCGTTCACCGTCGCGTTCCACCCAGCGGCCGATGTCGCCCACGCAGTAGCGAAACACCGGAAAGCGCCGCCGCCAGGCGTTGCTGACTGCAATGCGGCCGTAACCGGCGTCGTCCGGCTGCAGGATCTCCACCGCCACCCGCGGCAGCACCCGAAACAGGCCGGGGCGGCGGCTGGCGTCGCTCCAGGCCCAGATGCCGGTTTCCGCGCCGCCGTACAGTGACCAGACCTGACCCGCGCCCAAAGCGGCGCGCAGCCGTGCGAGAGTGGATGCGTGCAGGGTTTCACCGGCGTACAGCAGTTGCGGAATCTCCAAACGCTCATCCGCGGCCTCCAGGTGGGCGGCGAACAGCGCCAGCCGCGACGGGGTGCCCAATATATGGCTGGGGCGGAACTGCAGCGCCGCGGCGAGGATGTCGGCGTCGGCGGCGTGGGCGCTCATCGGCAGGGTGGTGGCCTGGCAGCGCTCCAGCACATCGTCGACGATGGCGGCGGTGCGGTAGAGGTTGGCGTAGCCAAACAGATTCAGGGCGATGCTGGCGGGGCCGAACATCCCGTCGGCGCGCAGCCGGTCCGCCAGCGCCTGTCGTTGGGCCAGGTTTTCCGCGATATCCACCGGGAAGATCAGCGCCGCCTGGGTGCTGCCGCCGGAGCGCACCAGATAGAGGCCGGAAGCCTCCCGTTCCGGCGCAAACGACGCCAACGCGGCTTGCAGAACCGCTTTTTCCAGCGGCTGCGCGGCGTCGGCGCAGTCTACGCCGCAGTAGAGCGTCTGATAGAAGGGATGGGCGCGGGCAAGCTCGAAACACTCTCGCAACAAGGCTTGCTGACGGGCCGACGCGGAAGGCTGGGTCAGCGGCGCGTTCATGCCGGCAGCCTCGCCGCGTCTGTTTGCGGCAGCCCCAGCTGGATCAGCAGCGGGCGATGGCGGGCCAGGAAGGCGCGCCGCTGCGCGGCGTCCGGCAGCGACTCCTGCGCGTAATCCAGCCAGCGCTGCGCCAGCATGCGAGCCAGGCGCAGCTCGTCCGCGTCCTGGCTGCCGGCATAACGCAGCACGGTGGGCGGGGTGGCCAGCAGCCGCCAATCCCGGCACGGCCGGTGTGACAGGCTGTCCGCCAGAATGCGGAAGCGAATCAGCGGAGCGGACAGCACCCCGGCGCGCCCGCCGTGCGCGACGATCTCCTTCAACACCCGATACCAGAAATCGATGCCCTCGTTCAAGCGCGCGCCGGCCACGTAGCGCTGCGTCAGCAGCCATTGCCGCCGCGCGGCCACATTGCTGGCCCGGCCCATGAAAAAGTCAGGATGGCCGGCGGTGCGCAGCGGGCGCGGAAGCAGGAAAACTTCGTCCTCCAGGGGCTCCCACTCGGCACGCAGCGCGCCCAGTTGCGGGAAGCGCTCCTCCGGCGGCGCGCTGTCATAGCCCAGCACCGCCAGGTCCAGCCGGTGCTCGTTCATTTTTTGCTCCAGCAAGCGCAGGCAGTCCGGGCGGTAGCAGTCGTCCGCGTCCAGAAAGCTCACTAGTTCGCCGCCCGCCAGCGCCAGCCCTGCGTTTCGCGCCGCGCCGGGGCCGCTGTTGCGCGGCAGCCGCAGCAGCACGCTGCGGGTATGGCTTAAATCCTGAGCGTGGTGGCGCAAGGCGTGTTCCGCCGCCTCGGCGCTGTCGTCGGTGCTGGCGTCGTCAACGATGATGATCTCGTGCGGCGCTTTCTCCTGCGCCGCCAGCGAGGCGATGGTTTCTCCGATGTAGGCGCGTTTGTTGTACAGCGGAATAATGACCGAATGCCGCATGAAGCCCCCTGTGCAAACCGGTTCAGGCCGCGGCGGCGGCGGAGTACAGCTTGCCGCGGCGTTGGTGCAGATTGATGATCAATTCGTCCGAACCGCGAAACACGCCGGGGCCGTAACTTTCCGCGTCGCGGCATAGCTGCATGCCCACCAGCCGGATGAGCTGTCGGCTTTCCGGGTCCTCGAATTCGCTTTGTTCAATATAGTTTTGAAACATGTACCGGGGCCATTGCTCCCGCACCAGCTTGCGCCAGGCGGCTTCGCCGCAGGCGGAGCGCACCAGCGAGCCCAGGCCGCGTCCGCCGCTGCTGGGCTTGGCGATGAAATCGCCGGGAAGCGCCAACAGGGCTTCGGCCTCTTCCCGCGAGGCCGGCGCGAAGGAGGGGATCAGGAAGGGGCGGAGGGCGGCGTAATCGTCGGCGTCCAGGCAGTCCCGCATGATGTCCTCGCGGTTCAGGACCGCCAGAGAGCGCTTGTCGTGCACCAGGATCAGCGTGCGGATATCGTTGAAATAAGCGCCGCTGTCCAGCAACTGGTCCAGCACTTTGTCCGGCAACAGCGGCAGTTCGCTACGGTCCATTTCCAGAATGCAGCGGTCCACTGCGCGGCCGTCCAGCCACAGTTTGCCGTTGCGGACGCTGAGCGCTTCCGGCCGGGCGGACAGAAAGTGAGCGCCGTCGCGCCGCAGCGTTTCCGCCAGCAGAAAAATCTCGGTGCCAGGTTCGCGGGCGTGCGCCAGCGCCACCACGCAGCCGGGCGGGTGCCATTGACGCAGCGTTTTCAAGAAGGCGTCGTCTCCCTCAGCCTGGCCCAGCCAGTGGCTGATCATCCAGCCGTTCATTGGATAGCGCGCGCCCACCTCGCAGATGCGCGGCAGGCCCCCGCGGTCGTAAATGAAGTCCGGGCGGTAAAATCCCACGCTGTAAGGCCGGCCGTGCGCATGCAGCAGCAGCGCCTCCATCGCTTTGGGCAACTGATAAAGCGCCCGGATGCGCGGGTCCAGGAAATAGCGGCCGACGATGGCCCGGAACGCGGCGTCAAGCAGCGCGCTCAGACGATGCAGGCTGCTCAGATAGCCGGCGGACACCTCCACGCGGGCGCGCGCCAGCTGCTCCGGGGCGAACAGCGGCGGCGTGCCCGGCGGCCAGGCGGGCGGCGCGGCGGCGGCCTGGTCCGCCAGCCGCAAGAGCGGCGGTTCGGTTCCGCTCACAGCGCTTCCGCCGCGACGTCCAGCGCCACCGTTTCCAGCACCGCCGCCTTTTGTTCCAGGTAAGCGCCGACGATGCCGTCCAGACTATAGCGCTCCAAGTCCAGCGCCATGGCCCGCGCGTAGTGGCGGATAGCGTTCATGGCGTGAAAGAAGTGGTTTTTCTCGGTGGGCCCGCAGTGCACGCTGATCCAGCCCAGCGTACGAGTGGCGTCGCGCTCGGTGAAACCCAGGGTTTGAATCAGCCAGCGGCGGAACAAAGGCAGGATGAACTCCACTTCGCCGTGAGTGTAAATCTCGTGCGTCAGCGTGGTCAGCAGCGCAATGGCCAGGTCCGGCTCGCGCAGCGACTGATGGTCCTTCCAGCTCTTGAAGGCCTTGGCGCTGGGGTGGAGGTAGGCATGGGACAGCCACTGGTCATCTCCGACAATGCCCGTGGCCATGTTGTAGTACATCTGGGCGTGCAGAATTTTGTGCGTGACCGCCAAATCCTCGTCCACGATGCGGTTCAAGCAGACCATGGCGGCCAATAAAGCTTCGCGGTCCGCTACCGGCCGGCCGGTGTGAATGAGCAAGGTCATCCGGTTGCTGATGCCGGCCACCGTCATCGCGCTATTGTTGGTCTGGCTCCAGCTTTGAAAAAAACGGCGCAAGGTCTCAGGACTTTGCCGCTGAGAGGTCAGGCGCGCAAAGCCGGCTTCGATTGCTTCAAAGTGGCGGCCGTGCCGTTCAAAGGCTTGCAGCAGCTCGCGTTTGAGGTGGGAGGCGGGCAAATCCCGCAGTACCGGCATGATGATATGGCTGAGATGATTCATGAGCAGGACCCCTTGCTGGCATTGAGTGCGCGCCGCGGCGGGCCTGGTGGGGAGGCCGCCGGCCCGTTCCTTTTTTCGGTCGGGCAGACATCAATATGGTTTAAGGATCAGACTGCCGATATAGGTACTACCACGATATTGAAAATTCGCATGAATGATCTAATGGCGCTTGTCGCACTGCGTATTGATTTGGCATCATTTGTCTTTTCCGGCAAGCGAGGCAGCGAAAATGCAAGCTCAAGTGATAACCGTCAAACAGGCGAGGTTGATTGAATGCCTAGCCGGCGTGGAAAGCCTGGATCAGGCGCTGGAACTGGTGGCGCTGTGCGCGGAGCACGACGCGCCGTGCGTGCTGCTGGCGGAGGGAGCCTTGCCGCCGGCGTTTTTTGACTTGAGCAGCCGTTTTGCCGGGGAGTTCATCCAGAAACTGGTCAACTACCGTCTTGCCGTGGCTGGGGTGTTCGTAGACGGCGCCGCTTATGGTGAGCGGTTTGGCGAATACCTGCACGAAGCGCGCCGGGGCCGGCAGTTTCGCGTGTTCGACGATAGGGAGGCTGCTCTGGCCTGGTTGGCGGCGCAGCATTGAGAAACCGCTAAATGCGAAGCCTGTCGTTTTATCCCGGCAGGAGCCGACGTCGCATGGTGCTGACTATGGCGGCTAGCAGCAAGCCTCCAACCAAGGAGATATGCTCCAGCGCGAAGTACAGCGATATTTGCGCTTGAGGGCCGGTCTGCTGCCAGAAGCTATGCACTAACAGGATAGTGAGCGCTAGAAAACCGGTCAGAATCAGGGCGCCCAAGAATAATGCCCGGTCCAGCAACAGCAAGAGCGATCCGAACAATAGCGCTATTGCTGCCGCAGCATTGAACAGCCCGGCGGGTTCAAGTCCGGCGGCCCGAGTTTCCGCCAGGCTGCCTTCGATATCAATGACCTTGGCCAAGCCGCCGCTGACAAAAACCACGGCCAGAAACAAGCGGGCAGCCAGCCATAGCGCAGGGCTGCTCAAAATCCGGTCAATACGTGCTTGCATTTCGCTCTCCTTTTGGCGGGCCTGTTAACCATCCGCGATGCCGGTATGGATATGCCGGGCCGCCGCGACTGTGAGCAGGCCAGGCGTGGCCACTATAATGGCTCGAGTTAACTTGAGGTCAATGCCAATGTCGCAAGGTCGAGCCATTGATTTTTCCAGATTGCTGACGGTGGGTGAGGTGGCTAGTCGTAGCGGAGTGGCGGTATCCACCCTTCATTTTTACGAAGGCAAGGGTCTGATACGGAGTACGCGCAGCGCGGGAGGCCAACGACGCTTCACTTCTGCGGTGCTACGTTATATCGCGGTCATCAAAGTGGCGCAGCGTACTGGAATCCCGTTGGCGGAAATCGCCGAAGTGTTTCGCGACATCGACACCAGCCAACCGCTGAGCCGCAAGCAGTGGCAACAACTGTCTCAGACATGGCGTACTAGCCTGGATCTGCGGATTGTGAAACTGACGCGCTTGCGGGATGAACTGGACAGTTGTATTGGTTGTGGCTGTTTGAGCCTGGAGGAATGTCCGTTGCGTAATCCAGCCGATGCATTGGGCGCACAGGGGCCGGGGCCACGTATTTTGGACCGGGGCTGAGGTTTGAGCCGTCGCGTCGCCGGCGAGCTTGTCCAGAAACAGGACAACTCTCGCCCTGTCGAGATCGGGGAAAAGCAGCCCCTGAAGGGGCTGCTTGCGAGCGGGAGAGCGCGATCAGACCGCGTCTTTGCCGATGCTTACCTGGAAAGAACCGGAGTTGTTGCCGTAGGTGTTGGGCACATCGTTGTAGTACAGCGTGATCTGGCCTTGCGCGTTGGCCGGCGCTTTCCAGCGGAACAGGCCGGTGTTCACCGGGATGAAGCCGCTGGCGCCGATTTTCATCACCAGCGCGCCGCAGTAGGCGTCTCCGCAGATCAGGCCCTGATTGGGGTGGCTCTTGTCGCCCTGCGGGCCCCAATTGGGTTGCGGGCCGTAACCGGCCCAGCCGGACGCGACGATGGTGATCACATCGCCGGGGTTGTAAGTGATGGTGGTGGGCTCCCCGTTGGGATTGTTCGCAGCGACAGTACCGGTCCAAGCCATGGTGGATCTCCAAATGAAAGTGAGAGACAGCAGATTCAACGCCGTATTGGCGGCACGAAGAATATGCTTATCTCATTAAAGTTGGCGCTGGAGAATTCGGCTGCTGGCCTTTCGGTACGGTTGGAGGAGGGAGCTCTGAGAATCTGTTCACGATCTCGCGAGCAAGAGCGATACAAGGCGAAAATGGTTGAAAAAGCGGAGTGTACACACCGGATATGAGCATTGTGAAGCCGCTTTTCAACGCCGTATCGCCGACGCGTAGCAGATTGTAAACAGGTTCTGAGAGAGGCGGCAGGGTGTCAGCGGCCTTTATCCAGTTCGCAGGCGAGGCCGGTGCCGGCGAAGCCGCCGTAAAGCTTCATTTGGTCCGGCTGCTTGCGGGTGACGAAGAAGCTGTCCGGCAGCGGCAAACCGGTGGCGCCGCGCGGCCAGGTCAGTAGTCCGCGTTCGTCCATATAGCCCTGAAAGCGCTGTTCGCCGCGGATCAATTCCACCGTTTGGCTCTGGCGGCTGAAGTGGAAGCGGGTAGCGTCGGCGCAGTGGTAGCTGGCCTGCATCGCTTGCGGCTTGCAGCCGGCAGTCAGGGCCAGCGCCAAGCTGGCGAAGAGGAAACGGGCGGGGAGGGTCATGGGCGGCGTTTGGGCTTAGGACGGAAGGCCGCCAATATAGCAAGAGCGGGCGGCGACGGCTAGCCGCGCTCCAGGAGAGGCTGGTCCATTCGCGAGGCAACTGTTAACATGCCGATCGATTTTTTGGCCGTTGATCCCGATGGCGGCAGCAAGGAGACAAGCATGTTTTCGCGAAAGTTGATGCTGGTGGTTTTGGGCGCGCTGACGCCGTTTGCCGCGATGGCGGCGGATATCTATATCGGCATGTTGAGCATGAACGAGGGAGCCATGCGCTTGACTCGTTGCAGCATAGGCAAGCCGGTCTATCTGCTGCTGAGCCGGGAAGGCCGGCCGTTGACGGAATGGCCGGGCGTGTCGCCGCAGGCGCTGGACGATAGGGCCAGAACCTCGGCGCGGATCTTGGGCGAGTTTGAGGAGCGGGACGGTAAGCCGGCCTTGCGGGTGGAGGGAATCGACGCGATCCGCTCCGGCGAGTCCTGTCATCTGGACGATTGGCTGGACGAGCAAGCCGCGCCAGGGGTGGAGCCGCGGTGAAGTTGAGCAAAGGCAAGGCGGCGCTATCGCTGTTTGCGTTGCTGGGCGGCGTTTACTGGGCGGCTACTCATTTCAATAGCAATTGGGACCGCGTAGTGGGCGAGCAGGTGGACGCGTTCAACGGCGTCGCCGTGTATTACAACGGCGGCGTGCAGAACGTGGAAGGGCGCAACCTGACGCCGGATGGCTACAACCTGGGCTTGCGCTATCAGTGCGTGGAGTTCGTCAAACGCTATTACTACCAGCGCTTTGGCCACAAAATGCCGCAAGACAAGGGCCATGCTCGGGACTTCTTCCTGCCCCTTCTGGACAATGGGGCGCTCAATCCCGAGCGCGGCCTGCTGCAGTACCGCAACGGCGTCGGCGACGCGCCGCGGGAAGAGGATCTGATCGTGTTCGCGCCCTGGACCTTCAATCGTTACGGCCATGTCGCCATCGTCAGCCGGGTTGGGCCGGATTTCATCGAGATCATCCAGCAGAACCCCGGCCCTTTCGGCGATGCGCGGGAGCGTTTGCCGCTGCTCACTGAGGCCGGCATTCCGCGGGTGGATCATGAGCGAGTGCTGGGCTGGCTACGCCGCGCGCGGGAGGCCTCGGCGCCGGCGGACAAGGCCTGAGGCGCGCGACAGCCGGCTACTTCATTTTCCAGTTGGTGGCTTTCAACACCGCGGCGTCGGCGTCTTTCAAGTCGGTTTCTCCCTGGCTCAGCAAGCCGCTCCACTGTTTGACGCGATTCTTGCCATTGGGCGGTTGATTGTATTCATTGGTGTCCACCACCTTGCTGCGCTCGGCGTGAAAACGAGTCATGAAGGTTTTCTCGTCGCCGTCGCCGGAGCGAGACAGCAGCCCCTGCAGCGTGTCGCCGCCGCCGCTGGCGCCCTGATTCAGCGCGGTGTCCACGAAGGAGCCTATCGTCAGCGCGCTGCCGAAGCCGCGTTGGCGCGCCTGCCGCACGCTGTACTGGATGTAGACTTTGTAAAAGGTTTGCCACATCGCTTCGCGCCAGGCCGCGTTGTTTTGCAGCGCGGCTATCTTGCCGCAGAACACCTTCTCGCTATCGCTGATCTTGAGCACCGGCCCTTGCATGCCGCCGCGCACCCCGGCGCGCGCCAGCCCGCCGGCGATGGAGGGATTGCCGGCGCCGCTGGCGGCGTCAAACTCCTTGAACAGTGTTGGGCCGTCCGGCCCCTGATCGCGGGGGCCGCCGGTGGTGGCGCCGAAAATGCCGATGGTGAAGCCGCGCTCGTCGTCGATGTCCTCGCAATAGCCGTAAAACTTGGGCCAGTCCAGAGAGTCCTGCTCCGGCTTGTTCACCAGTTTCATGATGTTGTTCCACTGCTCGCCGTCCAGCCCAGTGTTGGCTTTCAGGAATTTCAGCGTGCTGGGAGAGAAGTTGGCGTCCGGGTTGGCCGCCTTGTTCCTGCTGGCCGGCGTGCAGCGCGCTCCGGCGGTCCAGGGTTGGCCGATTTCCGCCGCGCCGCTGCTGGCGTCCGGCGTGTTGCCTTGGGTCCAATAAACCGCGGTGAAGTTGACGCCGTGATGGCTAGCCACGCTGCCGGCCGGGTAGGGCGTGGCGGCCTTCCACGGCGCGGCGCAGACCGCCAGCCGCGCCGCCAGTCTAGGAGCGCTGCCGGCGGGGGAGGCCTGCGCCCAGGATGCGCCGGCGCAGGCCAGCCAGCCGGCGCCGGCCAGCGCCAGCATCGAGAGTGTGCGTTTCAAAACGTTCTCCGGTAGACAGAGGTAGGGCGGCGCGAGCCGGGAAAACGCATAAAATGCCATATGGGTTTTTGCGAGGAAAGAGGCGGGAACTGGCAAATGGGACTGGCGGCATTCGGCGGGCTTAGGCTATGCGGTCTGGCCGCTATTGTCCGTTTCCTGTTTCGCGACGAGTCGGCGCGGGTTTTTCCAGAAGCCGGTCAAACCAACTATCGCCATTCCGATCCGCAGTTGGATAAGTCAAAGCCTGCTCAAAGTCTCGCGAGCAAGAGCGAAGCAGGGCGAAAACCACTTGAGAAAGCGGGTATGAGCATTTCGAAGCGGGTTTCAACGCCGTATCGCCGAAGCGCGGCAGACCTTGAGCAGGTTCTAAGAAAACAATCCTGGTTCGCGACCCACTCAAGACTTGGCGGAGTGCCCCGCCATTCACAAGGAAAAACCAGGGCTGTTATCATGCCCGCCGCAGCTGCATTGCGCGTATTGATTGGAAAAATATTGGGAATCAGAATGTTGAAAGTCATCGTCTGCGTTTTTGTCTTGTGCTCCTCCATGGCCAGCGCCTCCAGCTGGGATTTCACTTATTTCAACCCCAGCGAGGGCGGGCTGTTGATCGATACCGACAGCATCGCGCAATCGCCTCACGGCACTACCAAATTCTGGACGCTGTGCGCGCCCAGATTCGAGGCGGGCAAACCGATGGCGGGTTATGCCTACAGCCAGTCTTTGTACGAGATCCATTGCAGGCAGCGACTGATCATGATGCCGATGACGGTGGTTTTCGATGTGAAGGGCGAACCACGCGAAACCGAGTTTGAGCATGCCAAGATGGAGGACATTCAGCCGGACACGCAGGAGGATTTCCTATGGACCTATATCTGCAAGCCGGAAAAGCGGCCGGACATGGCGGTGGCGATGCGGCAGGGCATCCAGGGGTTCTTGAGGGAGCAGCGACGTTACGCCAGCGAACATCTGGCGTTTCAACGGGATAGGAGCCGCTGACCGGGCCGGGAACGGTTCGAGTCCAGAAATAGCCCTGCGACGCCAGGGCTTTTTTGCGCGCGCGGCCGGCGGCGTGATCGTTTTAAGCAAGCTTGCGTTCTTGCGTTTAGGCATGCTGCGGCTCATTGAAAACCAATCGATCGCGCCACGGATCACGCACAGGAGCTTACGCCATGCCGATGACTTGCAAACTCGTACCCGGAAAACTGCTAGTGCCCAGGCACTGCGTCCAGCGCGAGGAGGCCCGCCTGGCGGAGGCGTCCAGGCTGATCATGAGGTTGCGTCAATTGCGGCATGATCCCGCCACGCTGTCGCAGTCGGATTCCGTGAGCTCGCTTGACTTCGACAAGAAGGCGCTGTTCGCGCTGGCGTTGAAGAACCAGGCGGTGCAGGGCAAGGCGCCGGTCTCGGCGGCGGGGGAAGGCAAGAGTCTGAACCATATCCAGCGCCTGGTGGTGATAGGCGACAGCCTGTCGGATTCGGAGGGCCGCATGCTGAGCAAGAGCCTGGGAGTGATGCCGTCTTCGCGTCAGTACTATGAAGGGCGTTTCACCAATGGCTTCGCCTGGCCGGATTTCTTGGCGTCCAAGGCTTTTTTGGGCAAGCAGGTGGTCAATTACGCAGAGGGTGGCGCGGTGGCCGGCAAGTACTCCAAGTGGAACCCCGCTTTCATGTTCATTTCCCATATGGAGCGCCAGATCAATAAACATGATTTCCAAGCCGGGGATATGGCGGTGTTGGCCCTGGGCTCCAACGACTACATGACTTTTGGCAAGACCGACGTGGACAAGGTAATCCGGACCTACGAACGGCAGATAGACAAGCTGGTGGCCAAGGGAGTGAAGAACATTCTGGTGGCCGGCGCGCCGGATTTGTCGAAAACCGTGAACGCGCGAAAGCAGCCGCCGGAGGAGGCCGCCAAGCTGAAAGACTTGTCGCAGCGACATAACCGGCAACTGAGCCAGGCGGTGGAGGCCTTGCAAGCCCGCTACCAGGACGTCGGGCTGACCATTCGTTTCTTCGATATCGGCGCCAAGCTGGACTATCTGATGTCGCTGGCGGAAAAAGTGGATTACGACACAATGCACAATAAGCACGAGGGCTATATCGACCTGCCGCGCGTGTTCGGTTTCGCCGGGGACACACGGCCGCTGGACAGCTCGCACCGCCACCTGTTCCACGACGAGGTGCACCCCAGCCAGGAGGTGCACCAGATCCTGGCCGCGCATATGACGGACTTTATCCGCGAGCAATACGGCAGGCCGGCCTAAGCTCAAGGCGCGGCCAGGTCCGCCAAGTAGCTCAGGCCGCCGATGCCGGGGAAGAAGCAATACGCGCCGCCGCGGGTGGTGATCATCCGCGAGAAGCCCTTCAGCACGGTGTTGTTCTTGCCCATGCGGCCGGGCGCGGCCAGTGTGAAGCTGCTGTCCGCGGCGCTGTTGACGCCTAGGAACACATCTTCCCCGCTGATATTGAACACCGCGTTGCCGGCGTCAGGGTTGCCCGGTTCGGTTGCGGATTTGACGAAGTCGCTGAGCAGATTCCACTGGCTGCTGAGAAATTCGAACTGATTCCTCAGGCTGGCGTTGATGAAGTAGCCGATCAGCCCGCGCGCCGCCTGGGTGGGGCGGAGCGGGTCGTAAGCCGGGCCGTAAGGCATGGCCCTGCGCACGATGCGGTGATGCGAGCTGTCTGTGCCCACCACCGCGCCGTTGCGAGGGTTGTTGCGGCGGATATGCGAGCCTATCGGGCATTTCAGGCCCAGGGTGTCGTCCTGGGACGGTTGGCTGTTGACGTAGTTGAAGTCGTTTAATTGGTCGGCGGGCAAGGTGGCGCCGGCCTCATCCGGCCGCAGCGTCAGCGGGTTGCCGTTGCGCCAGCGTCCGCAGACCTTGGCCGCCAGCAGCTCGGGGTCTATGCCCGCCTTGGCCGCGTACTCGTTCAGAAACGCGTCGAAGCCGGCCACGTCCTGTTCCAGGATGCGGAAGGCGGCGTAGCTGCCGTTGCGGCTGAGCTGTTCGGGCTTGACCGAGTACACGCCGCCGCTTTGGTTGAGGTAGCCCAGCAGAAATTCCCCGGTGGCGACGACCTCCTGATCATCCGGAGCTTGGCGTTTGCGCGCCGGCGCGCCGGCGATGGTGGGCTGGGCAATGCTGTCGCGATAGCCGAAGTGCACTTGGTTGTCCGGCAGCGCTTGCGCGTCGTGAGCGGACAGCTCGCTGAAACCGTCGGCGAAGCTCTGGCGCAGGCGCGCGCTGAGGCTTTCCAGCAGCGCCGGGTCCTTGGCCACCCACAGGCTTAGCAAAACATGCACCCGGCCGCCATCGGCCAGGCCTCCTATCCACTGTGCCGGCGCGCTGTCGCCCACGTCGCCGACGGCGCTGGCGGAGGCCGCGCTGGTGGCGCCCAACTGGAAGGCCGGATCGAAGCTGGCCAACTGTTCCGCGTTGACGCCCAGCGCGGCCAGCCCGGGACAGGTGAAGCCGATGTTCAGAAAGCAGCCGGGTTTTTTCAGCCAGCGTTCCGCGGTGGTGACGCGCGGCAGGCCGTCCTGTCCGGTCACGAGTTTGCGGATGAAGCGGCCGGCGGCGGCCGGATCGCGAATGCTCAGGACGAAGTGCCGGGCCAAGTCCACGCGGTAGCCGCGCAAAATCGTGCCTTGGATATCGTCGTATTGGAGAACGGGGCTGTTCATGGCGGGCCTTTCAGCAAGGGCGGGCGTGGACCGGGCCGCGCGCGGCGCAAGCGGGGGCCGCCCGCGCCTGGCGAAGGTGGGTTATCCGAGCGCGGCGAGTATGGTCTGCACAGTGTATGGGTAGGCCTGGTACAAACCGTTGTCGTTCTGAGTGCCGTCGCCGTTGTTGGGTGGTTGCTGGGAGGCGTCGTTCTTGGTGACGAAGGCCTGGAAGGCCGCCACATTATTGGCCACCGGAATCAGCGCTTTGCCGCCCACCACGAATTGCAGCAAGGCGTCGAAGACGTTGCCCACCTGGGCGACGAAGTCGTTGATGTAGGCGTTGAAGCTGCCGTCGTACTCGGTGATCACCGCGATGACGTAGTTGTCGCCGGCTTGGCCGGTGGGCTGCAAATTGGCGGCGGAGCGGTCCAGCAGCAGAGTGCGCGCGTAATGGACTGTGCCGATGGAGGTCAGCGCCTCATGCAACTTCGGCTGGTATTCCGCCAAGGTGGCGGCGATGGCTTGCAAGCTGGTGCCGGGGACGACCGGCATCAGCAGGGTGAGCGGGCTGGCCATGGGGCTTCTCCCTAAGGGGTTTGGGAATTGAAGCCTAGCAGCGCGACTTTGACTGTCAATGCGATTTTATTCGTTTTGCAAATCAAATGCCTTGGTTTAGGTATTCGTACTAAGGATTTGCCCGATGGCCGCGCCCGGCATGAACGGAGGCGGCCGGGCGCTCATTTTCGATTGGTCAAGGACACGCCCGCCGCCGCCAGCGCGCCGCCCGCCAACATGGACGCCAAGATGGGTTCCCCCAGCAGCCCCGCGGACAAGATCACGCCGAAGGCGGGCACCAGATTGGTGAACACGGCTGCGCGCGACGGGCCGATTTCCCGGATGCCCTGGTAATACCAGATGAAACCCACCACGGTGCCTATGGCCCCCAAGTAAAGCATGGACAGCCAGATCCGCCATCCAAAGGAGGCCCACGGAACGGAGCCGATTTCGCCGGCCGCGCCCAGGGACAGGAAGGCCAGCCCCCACAGGGTGGCGTAGGTGGTGGCCGCTATGGGGCGCAGGGTTTCCATCGCTTTGCGCGAACCCAGCGTGTAGGCCGCCCAGCTCAGCACCGCCAGGCTCATCAGGGCTTCGCCGGCGCCGAAGGATTGGCTGAAATCGTGGACTGTGCCGGCAAGATCGCCGCGGGTGATGACCACCATGGCGCCGAGCAAGGCCACGCCGATGCCGGTCCAGCGGCGCAGGCCCAGACGCTCCCGGAAAATCAGGCTGGCGGCCAGCGCGGTCATGATGGGGTTGAGGCTGACGAACAAGGCGGTGCGGCCGGCGGGTATGCGCGCCAGCGCCCCGAAAAAACAGACGTTGTAGAGAAAGATGCCGGTGAAGCCCAAAAACGCGGTGACGGCGATCTGAGAGCGGTTCAGCCGCGGCAGCCCGCCTTCCAACCGGCAGGCCACCAGCACCAGCAGCAGAGCGGCCACCAGAAAGCGGCCGAAGGCGGCGGTCATCAAGGGCATGGACTGCGCCAACACTCTGCCGGCGATGAAGGTGCCGCCCCAGAACAGCGCGGTCAGCGCCAGTTTGAAAGTCAGGGCCGGCCTGAGAGCGGCGTGCGCGCGCGCCGGCTGCGCGGCGATGGCGATGGAGCTTGGGTGAGTCATGGTGGGCGCCGGGCAAGAGGTCCGGCCTCCTGATGCTATGTGGGTGCGTATATACTATTGATTGTTTCAATTCATGGAAAAATGAGCTTTTGCTCATGAGTGGGCGAGACGGTCATGACCTTTACGCAGTTGGAAATTTTTGCGCTGGTGGCGGAGCTGGGCGGCTTCACTGCGGCGGCGGACAAATTGGGCATTAGCCAATCGGCGGTATCGCACGCGATCAAGCAGTTGGAGAAGGAGTGGGGGCTGACGCTGCTGACGCGCGGCCAGGCCGGCATAGAAGCCACCGAGGCCGGAAACAGCCTATTGTTGCGCGTGCGCGAGCTGCTGGGCGTGGCCGAGGCGATCCGTCAGGAAGCGTCGGCGGCGCGGGGCTTGAACCGCGGCGTGCTGCGCATCGGTTCCTTCGGCACGACATCGTCGCTGCTGTTGTTGCCGCGCATTCTCGAACAGTTCCGCGCTGCTTATCCGGAAATCGACGTGTTCGTGGAAGAGGGCGAGGACGACGAAGTGGCGCAGTGGGTTAGCGAGCGCCGGGTGGATGTGGGCTTTGTGGTGCTGCCGGACGAGCGTTTCGACACCTTGCCGCTGGTGGAGGACCAATTTGTGGCCCTGATTCCGTCCGGCCATCCGCTGGCCGGCCAGCCGGCTGTGGAACTGGCGGATTTGTGCGACATGCCTTTCATCATGACCCTGGCGGGCAACACCACGTTGATTGAGAGACTGTTTGAAAACGCCGGCCTGCGGCCCATGGTCAAGCACCGCTACGCCCAGATCATCACCATCGTCAAAATGGTGGAAAACGGGGCCGGGGTGTCCATCGTCGCCGATCTCGCGGTGCCGGCGCCCTTGCTGGCCTTGTGTCCCGGGGTGGTGAAAAAGCCGCTGGCGCCGAAGGTGAGGCGCGCGGTGGGTCTGGCGGTGCCCAGCCGGAAGCACGTCAGCCCGGCGGTGGCGGCTTTTCTGCACACGTCTAAAACCATGGCCAAGAGCCTGAGTGACGGCTCGCTGGGCGGTTTGTGAGCCGGTGCGAGGCAGAGCGAGAATAGGCTTTTAGAGCGTGTTTACGATCTCTCGAGCTAAGGCGAGACAAGGCGAAAACGAGCGAAAAAACGGAATGTACGAGGGGTACATGAGCATTTTGAGCTTGTACTCACCGTGCAACGCTTCACGAAGCGCGGCAGATCGTAAACAGGTTATTAGGCCCGCGGCAGGTCAAACCGGGTGTGGCAGCGGTCCTCTAACACCTGGCCGGCGCGCAGCACTGCGCGTTCGTCAAAAGGCCGGCCTATCAGTTGCGCGCCAAACGGCAGTCCGGCCTGGTCCAGCCCCACCGGCACCGTCAGCGCCGGCAGGCCCAACACATTGGCGGGCATGCTCAGTCGAATATAGGCGGAAACCACGCTCTCCTCGACGCCGTCCGGCCAGACGAAGCTGTCTTGTCCGTGCAGCGGCGCGGTATGCGGCACCGTGGGAGCCAGCAACAGGTCGATGTCGGCGAACATTCGCCGCCAAGCGGTCTGCAGCGCGATCCGGGCGCGCTGGGCCTGGACATAATCGCTGTCCGGCACCAGCGAGCAGGCTTCCAGCAGCGTCCTAACTTCCTCGCCATACAACTGCGGAACGCGTCGTAGCTCGTCCCTGTGATTGGCGGCGGCTTCCGGCGCCACCAAGCCCCATTGGGTGGGCATGATGAGGTCGGCCAGCGGGATGTCGACATCCACCAGCACCGCGCCGGCCGCAAGCAACTCGGCTTGCTGCTCCCGCAGCGAGGCTTGGATTTCCGGCGCGATGCGATCGTTGAAATAATTGCCGGGCACGCCGACGCGCAGGCCCTCCACCCCTTGGTCCAGACCCTGGCGGTAGCTGTCGGCCGACGCGGGCTGCCGGATTGCGATGGCGTCCAAAAGCGCCGCGGCGTCGGCCACGGTGCGGGCGATGGGGCCGACATGGTCCAGCGATCCGGACAGCGGCACCACGCCTTGGCGGGGCACCAGATCGTAAGTGGGTTTAAGGCCCACCAGTCCGCACAGCGCCGCCGGCACCCGGATTGAGCCGCCGGTGTCGGTGCCCAGCGCCGCCAGCGCGCCGCCGTAGGCGACCGCGGAGGCGGAACCGCCGCTGGAGCCGCCCGGGGAGCGCTCCGGCGCCCAGGGGTTGTTGCTTTGCGGCGTGGTCAGGCCAAACGCGAACTCATGAGTGTGCGTCTTGCCGGTCAAAATCATGCCGGCTTGCCTGAGCCGGGCCGCCACCGCGCTGTCGGCTGCGGCGAGGTGATGCCGGCGCACGCGCGAACTGGCGGTGGTGGGCAGGCCGGCCGCGTCTATCAAGTCTTTCAGCGTATAGGGGATGCCGTGCAAAACGCCGCGGTAATCGCCGCGGCGGATGTCCAGTTCGGCCTGCCGCGCGTCGGCCATGGCCTGGTCCGCGGCGAGCGCGACGTAGGCGGACAACTGGTCTTCCCGCTGTTGCGCCCGTTCCAGCACCGAGCGGGTCAGTTCCACCGGAGACAGCTGGCCGCTCTCAATCAGCCGGGCGGCGTCCATGATGTTCAATTGATAAGCTTGCACGGCGCTGACCTCCAGTCTGGATCGAAGGGTTGGGCAAAGCGCGCGTCGGCAAGGCAGGGCTGGTCCAGCTTAGCGATTTCCGCGCGGATGAAGGCCAGGGCGGCGGCAACGGCCTCCAGGCGCTCGGGATCAAGGCTGAGGCCGGCGGCCTGGGCCTGGGCGGCCACGGCCTGCGGCGCCAGGATGGGAAGGGGCATGGGAAGCTCCTGGGGTTGGGGTCCGTGCAAGGTCTCGCACTGCACAGCAGGCATTAGAGCAGCTTGTCGGCAACGGATCAAAGTTGCGCGGGCTAGGGCGCTCCACTTAGCTCGCGAGATCGTAAACACGTTCTCAAAGGAATTGCCAGTCAAAATCGCCGCCGTCCCGGCGCGTGACCCGGCCGGCCGAGGAGCCCGAGAAATGCGCGCTGAACACGAGGGCGCTGCGCTCGGCGGCGAAGTCCAGCAGCCAGCGCCTCGATTTACGCGCCTCGTCCTGCTCCCGGCAGAAGACGGAATTCCACTCCGGACGGTAGACCTGCATCGGCGTGTGCATCACATCGCCGCAGAACAGCGCCGTCTCGCCGCGGGAACTCAGTGAAATGGACATGTGTCCGGCGCAATGGCCGGGCGTGGGGTGGAAGCGGAAACCGTCCTGGTAGTCGCCGCCGTCCCGGCCGATGACGCGGGCCTGACCGGAGGCGATTACCGGCGCCACGCTGTCGTCGAACACCATGCGCCGGCTGTCCGCCTCCGGCGTGGCGAAGAAGTCCAGATCGCCCTGCGGCAAAGCATAGAGGGCCTTGGGGAAGGTGGGCGTCCACTGGTCCTTGATCAGCCGCGTGTTCCAGCCCACGTGGTCCGCGTGCAAATGGGTCAGCAGCACGTGGTCGACATCCGCGGGCTGGATGCCCAGTTGGGCCAGGCGTTCCAGAAAGGGCGTTTGCAGCCGGTGGAACAGCGGGTTGAACGCGCGCTCCTTGTCATTGCCGATGCCGGTATCGATCAAGAACACCTGGCCGGCCCATTCCACCGCCCAGCTGTGCACGCTGAGGGTGAGGCTCGCGCCTTCCGCATCCAACAAGCCGCGCAGGCCGGGCCGCCGCTCCAGCAGCGTGTCGCTCCAGTCGCGGTAGAGGAAGGAGGGGGCCAGGCCGTGCAGCAGCGTGTCCGTCACGCGGGTGATTTTTGCGTCGCCAAGCTGGTAAGTGGGGCTGATGGTGCTCATATCGGTCTCTGCGGGTAGGGGGGACGCCGGCGTCGTCGGCTGCTTGACCGCCACTATCGCGGAAATCATCAATGCTTTCCAATGCCGAATTATTAATTCATGATAACTTTAAAGCATAGCCAAGCCGAAAGACTCTGCATGGAATTGCGCCATCTCCGTTACTTCATCGCCGTGGCCGAGCACCAAAGCGTGCGCCTGGCCTCAGAGCGCCTGCACATCACTCAGCCGGCGGTGTCGCGGCAAATCCAGGACCTGGAACAAGAATTGGGCTTGCCCTTGTTTGAACGTGCGCCGCGCGGCCTCAAGCTGACCGCCGCCGGCGCAAGTTATCTGCGCGACGTGCGCAAAGCGATGGCCGTTCTGGACGACGCGGCCGAGGGCGCGCGGCGCGTGGCCGCCGGGCTGTTGGGCCGGCTGCGGCTGGGCTGCGTGGAGAACGCCGGCTGGGACGGATTGGTGCCCCAGGCGTTCAGCCGCTTCCAGGCGGAGGCGCCGGAGGTGGCGCTGGAACTGAGTGTGTTGAACACGCCGCGGCAACTGGGCGCATTGGCGGAGGGCACGCTGGACGGCGGCTTCATCTACCAATACGAGCCCTTGCCGGAAGGCGTCGCCGGCATCCCCTTGCTGGAACACGACGTGGTGTTGGCGCTGCCGCGTTGCTGGGACACCGGCCACGACGAAAACCTCCCCGTCGCGCTGAGCAGCCTGGCTGACCGGCCCTTTGTCATGTTGCCGCGAGAAGCGTATCCCGGCTATTACGATCGCTTGATCGGCGCGTGTCAGCAACAAGGCGTGCATCTCAAGGTGGCGCAGGAAGCGGGCACCGAGACGGCGATCCTGTCCCTGGTCTGCGCCGGCATCGGCGCCGCCATCGTCAACTCCGCCAACCTGGGCCGGCCGCCGGCTCAGGCGCGTTTCTTCCGGCTGCGGGACCTGTCCTTGCCGATGCCGCTGACCTTCGTCAGCCGCCTGGACGCGGGCAATCCGGCGCTGGCGCGCTTTCTGACCACGCTTCAGGGCGTTTGAGGCAGCCGGCTCAGCGTCTCGTTGTGAGCGCGGCGAGGCCGTTAGAGGGGGCATGAGCGTTTTAAGACGGTTTCAACGCTCTTGTCCGAGCATCCTATCGACGCGCTGCAGACTTTGAGGTTTTAAGAGTCTGTTCAAAGTCTCGCGAGCAAGAGCGAGACAAGGCGAAAGCAAGCGAAAAAGCGGAATGTACAAGTGGCACATGAGCATTTTGAGTTTGTACTCACCGTACAACGCTTCACGAAGCGCAGCAGACTATGAACAGGTTCTAAGCGCCGGATGGGACAGGCGAAAATGTCTTGACCATCCACTTGACTTGTAACTTATGCTGCGACAGGTCAAGCGCCGGTCCAATCCCGCCGCGCGGCGTGAACCGCTCCCAAACCCCTGCGGCACTTCGACAAGGATAAGCCGTCATGAGCAAGCGCATTCTGCATGTGGTGAGCAATGTCGCTCACTACGTCGACCCGTCGGAAGCCACCGGCCTGTGGTTGTCGGAGCTGACCCACGCTTACGAGCTGTTCGCCGCGCAAGGCTGGGACCAGCAGTTGGTCAGCCCGCTGGGCGGCGTCTCCCCGTTGGAGCCGCGCTCGCTGAAATGGCCAAACATCGACGCCTCCGCACGGGCCTGGCTGGCCAGCGCCGACAAGCGGGCCTTGTTGGCGGAGACCGCCAGGCCGGAGGATGTCGACCCGGCGACCTTCGACGCGATCTATTTCACCGGCGGCCACGCGGTGATGTGGGATTTCCCGGATCACGCCGGGTTGCAGCGGCTCACCCGAGAGATCTACGAGCACGGCGGGGTGGTTTCCTCTGTATGCCACGGTTATTGCGGGCTGCTGAACACCCGGTTGTCCGACGGCGCGTTGCTGGTGGCGGGGCGCCGGCTCACCGGCTTTTCATGGCGGGAAGAGGCGCTGGCCGGCGTAGCCGGCAAAGTGCCTTACAACGCCGAGGAGGAGATGCGGCGGCGCGGCGCGCTGTATGAGAAAGCCTGGTTGCCCTTCATCTCCAAAGTGGTGGCGGACGGCCGCCTGGTGACAGGACAAAACCCGCAGTCGGCCAAGGCCGTCGCCAGGCGCGTGGCCGCCTTGCTGTCGCGCTGAGGCCGGGAGAGACGGTCTCGCGCGGCCACGCTTTCGATGGCGCGGCGTGGACGGTTTGTCGTCTTGCCATAAGGAACGGAGGCGTTCGGCATGCC
>NZ_JALCYU010000012.1:0-178313 GCF_023507765.1 Chromobacterium sp. IRSSSOUMB001 | reverse complement strand
GCTCAATACCAGCTTGCAGTTCATCCATCTGGCCTTCTTGGGGCTCTTACTCAAAAGACTTTGAACAGGTTCTCAGCCGCCGCACACCTGATTGCGGCCGTGTTGCTTGGCGTGATACAGCCGCTCGTCCGCCAGCTTCAGCAGCCGGCTGACCTCCGGCATGTCCGACGCCGCCACGCCAATGCTCACCGTATAGCGCAGCCCGCCCTTGGCGGTGGTCAGGATACAGCCCTCTATCGCCAGGCGCAGGCTCTCCAGCCGGCACACCATGTCCAGCTCAATGGGGCTGGGGCTGAGAATCACAAACTCCTCGCCGCCAAAGCGCGCCACAATGCCGTCCGGGAAAAACTGCTCCATCAGCCGCGCGGTGTTGCAGATCACCTGATCGCCCACATCGTGGCCGTACTGATCGTTCACCCGCTTGAAGTGGTCGATATCCAGCACCGCCACCCCGTAGCCGTTCTTCAACTGCATCACCTGCTCAAAAAAATGCCGGCGGTTGGATAAATTGGTCAGCGGGTCGCGGTCCGCGGTTTCCTTCAGTGATTCCAGGTTTTCCACAAACTCCACATTGCGAGTGACGCGGCAGAAAAACTCCTCAAAATTAAACGGCTTTTGCAGAAAGTCGTCCGCCCCCGCCTTGATGAAGCGCGTGGTCATGGTGGGGTCCTGGTTGCCGGAAATGCCGATGATGGCCAGGCGGTCGTGATCCAGAAAGCGGCGTATCGTGCTGGTCATGCGCACCCCGTCCATGCCCGGCATATCGTTGTCGCTCAGCACCAGCTTGATGTGCTTGTCGCGGTGCAAAATCTCCAGCGCCTGCTTGGCGTCCTCCGCCTCCAGCACCTGATAACGGTGGCGCTCCAGGTTCTCGCGCAGAAACTGGCGGTAAGACGCGGAATCGTCCACCACCAGCACCTTGATGCCCGGGTTCTTGCGAATACGGGTCAGCATCCGCATCACATAATCAAAGGCCGCCGGGCTTTCCTTGCTCACGTAATCCACCACCGGCAGTTGCAAGATGCGGTCGCGCACCTCGCCGTCGTTGCGCGAAGTCAGCACGATGGTGGGAATGGCCTGCTGGAACAACAGCGGCAAATGCTCGCCGGCGGGCGAATCCGGCAAGTTGTAATCCGCCACCGCGGCCAGGAAATGCTGACCGGACGTCAGCGCCTCGCGCACCTCCGGCAGCGAGCACACCGGTAGCGGCGATAGGCCGATTTCCTCCACCATGCGGCACAAGGGGCGGATCAACACCATGCTGTCTTCAATCACCAAAACGCGCGTTTCTTCGCTCATCGTCCGCTTATCCCTTGCCTACCGCCTGATCCGCCCGCGCCGGCTCTCGGAGAACACTCCAAAACCGGGTATAATCGACCCATTTTTTCCATTCTAGAAGAACTACGATTCATCACCATGGAACTTGCCAAAAGCTTTGAACCCGGCGACATCGAACGTCGCTGGTACGCGCAGTGGGAACAGGCCGGCTACTTCAAGCCCAGCATGGACACCGCCAAACCGTCCTTCGCCATCCAACTGCCGCCGCCCAACGTCACCGGCACCCTGCACATGGGCCACGCCTTTAATCAGACTATTATGGACGGTCTGACCCGGTATTACCGGATGAAGGGCGACAACACCGTGTGGATTCCCGGCACGGACCACGCCGGCATCGCCACCCAAATCGTGGTGGAGCGCCAACTGGCCGAGCAGGGCGTCAACCGCCACGACCTGGGCCGCGACGCCTTCACCGCCAAAGTGTGGGAATGGAAAGAACAATCCGGCGGCACCATCACCAGCCAGATGCGCCGCGTGGGCTGCTCCGTGGACTGGGGCCGTGAATACTTCACCATGGACGACACCCGCGCCGAAGTGGTGACCGAAGTCTTCGTCCGCCTGTTTGAACAAGGCCTGATCTACCGCGGCAAGCGCCTGTCCAACTGGGACTCCAAGCTGGGCACCGCCATCTCCGACCTCGAAGTGATCTCCGAGGAAGAAGACGGCCACATGTGGCACATCAAATACCCGGTGGTGGGAAGCGACGAATTCGTCACCGTCGCCACCACCCGTCCGGAAACCCTGCTGGGCGACGTGGCCGTGGCCATCGCCCCGGACGACGAGCGCTATCAGCACCTGCTGGGCAAGCAGCTGGAACTGCCGCTCACCGGCCGCCAGATCCCGGTGATCGCGGACGAATACGTGGACAAAGAGTTTGGCACCGGCTTCGTCAAAATCACCCCGGCGCACGACTTCAACGACTACCAAGTGGGCAAGCGCCACAGCACCCAGCTCATCAACGTGATGAGCCTGGAAGCCAAAATCCTGGCCAAGGCGCAAATCTTCGGCTTCGACGGCAGCGCCCAAGGCGTGATCGAACTGCCGGCCGCCTATGCCGGCCTCAGCACCCAGGACGCGCGCAAAGCCATGCTGGCGGACCTGCAAGCCCAAGGCTACCTGCTGGACACCAAACCGCACAAACTGATGGTGCCGCGCGGCGACCGCACCGGCACCGTGATCGAACCGCTGCTGACCGACCAATGGTTCGTCGCCATGGACAAAGTGGCGGTGGACAAAGACGGCAATCCGGACCCCACCGGCCAATCCATCGCCGCCAAAGCCATTGAAGCCGTGGAAAGCGGCGAAGTGCGCTTCATCCCGGAAAACTGGGTCAACACCTACAACCAATGGATGAAAAACATCCAGGACTGGTGTATCAGCCGCCAGCTGTGGTGGGGCCACCAAATCCCGGCCTGGTACGACGAAGACGGCAACATCTACGTGGCCCGCAGCGAGGCCGACGCCCAGGCGCAAGCGCCGGGCAAGACCCTGCGTCGCGAACAAGACGTGCTGGACACCTGGTTCAGCGCCGCCCTGGTGCCGTTCTCCACCCTGGGCTGGCCCAACGACACCCCGGACCTGCGCGCCTTCCTCACCTCCAACGTGCTGGTGACCGGCTACGAAATCATCTTCTTCTGGGTTGCCCGGATGATCATGATGACCAAGCACTTCACCGGCAAGGTGCCGTTCCGCGACGTGTACATCCACGGCATGGTGCGAGACCACGAAGGCAAGAAGATGTCCAAGTCCGAGGGCAACGTCATCGACCCGGTGGACCTGATCGACGGCATCGCGCTGGAACCGCTGGTGACCAAGCGCACCACCGGCCTGCGCCGCCCGGAAAAAGCCCCGGCCATCGCCAAGGCCACGGAAAAGCTGTTCCCGGAAGGCATCCCGGCTTACGGCACCGACGCATTGCGCTTCACCATGGCCAGCTACGCCACCCTGGGCCGCAGCGTCAACTTCGACTTCAAACGCGCCGAAGGCTACCGCAACTTCTGCAACAAGCTGTGGAACGCCACCCGCTTCGTAATGATGAACGTGGAAGGCAAGGACTGCGGCCAGGACGAAAGCCTGCCGTTGGAGTTCTCCTTTGTTGACCAGTGGATCATCGGCCGCCTGCAACAGGCCGAAATCGACGTCACCAACGCGCTGGAAACCTACCGCTTCGACATCGCCGCCCAGACCATTTACGAATTCATCTGGAACGAGTACTGCGACTGGTATGTGGAACTGGCCAAGGTGCAGCTGCAAACCGGCAACGAAGCCCAGCAGCGCGCCACCCGCCGCACCATCGTCCGCGTACTGGAAGTGGCGCTGCGCCTGACCCACCCGCTGATGCCCTTCATCACCGAAGAGCTGTGGCAGACCGTGGCCCCGCTGGCCAACGCCAAGAGCGCCCCGTCCATCATGCTGGCCCCGTGGCCGGTGGCGGACGCCGGCAAGATCAACGCCGCCGCCAACACCCGCATGGACGCGTTCAAAGACATGGTCAACGCCGTGCGCAATCTGCGTGGCGAAATGGGCATCGGCCCGGCCGTCAAAGCCCCGCTGTTCATCGAAACCGGCGACGCCTCGGTGGCGGACTTCGTGCCCTACCTGAAGCTGCTGGCGCGGCTGACCGAAGGCTCCATCGTTGCCGCGCTGCCGGAAGACGACGCCCCGGTGGCCATCTCCGGCGACGCCCGCCTGATGCTGAAGGTGGAAGTGGACAAGGCCGCGGAAACCGCGCGTCTGACCAAGGAGCAGGGCAAGGCGGAAGCCGAACTGGCCAAGCTCACCGCCAAGCTGGAAAAGCCGGGCTATGTAGACAAAGCCCCGGCCCATCTGGTGGAGCGCGACAAGGCGCAGTTGGCCGAGTTGAACGACAAGCTGGACAAGATCAAGGTGCAGTTGGCTAAGTTGGGTTAAGAGAAAGTCCCACGCAGTAGCGTGGGATTTTTTTTGTGATAATATATGCTTTTGGAATTTATTTTTGGGTAAAAAATGAAAAATCCTATTGGGAATATGAATTTTTTTGAAATAAAAAAATGCGGACTCTACCGGGTTGGAAACGATAAGGTGTATGGGTGTGATCCAGCAGAAACATTTTCTTTAATTGTGAAATGGTTAAATGGTCGGGCTTTTCATGCCACGATTCCCTGGGATCCGAATGTTTTACGATCAGGTAGGCCCAACTGTTATTGTAAAGACTTTTATTTTGACGAAAAAACAGGAGATTATTTTTTTGTTTTATGGAAGTCATCAGATGTTGACTCAAAGGGGGAAATGTGGGGGGTTGAAGAAGATGGTGGTTATGGAACTGAAGGAGTGGTGGAGTTTAAAGCTGATACAAAGAAAAAAGTTATCTGGGGAAGGCCTGCTTATTATTGGGTTGTTCCAAGTCTAAATACTGTGGTGTCAGTAAAATTTGATCATTCAGTTTGTGATTCTCAAATGTTTGAGGATTGGGTACTGTCATGCATAAATAATCGTGTTGATCATCCCGGTAAGGTGAAAACAACAACAGATGCGGGATATGTTCGTATCGAGTTTTCGGACAATGGGCAGCTAGGGAGGTTTTCTTATAGGTTTGAAGCTAGGCTGAGAAGCCTTTGTACAAAAAATGCAAAGCTTGAAGAACTTGCGAAAAAGGTTACACACATTATTAAGCGAGAAACAATTCAAGTTAGTGCGAATGGGCATAATGATGAGAGAGCGGCATGGTTGAAATTTTTGTCTGAAAAGATTAAATTTGTTGAAGCGCCACCAAAATCAAAATCAAGGCAGGTGGAAATATTTTTTGAGGCAAATCCTACTGCCGAGGAATTGAAGGATATTATTAATTCCAACTTAGGTGGTGACGAGAATAAGTGGGATAATGTTGGTTTTAAAACGGATAAAGGAATTGCATGGGTAAACAAGTATAGGTTGAGAAGTACTATTAATGTTAGTTCGTCAGAAATGGTTATTGGGGCTAAAAAGTTTTTTTCATTGCTTGATGCGTCTAGGCAAATGTACTTGCAATCTATTCTTGAAGAAAAAGGCACTGGTGGTGACAGTGTTTTTGAGGTTGCAATGTAATGAAATTCTTTCTATATTTTTGCGCTTTTATAGTCCTGTCTATAGTGTTTTTATATTTTGGTGTGGGGTGTGATTATGAGGGGGCAAAGGATTATGCAGGTTTTTTGATGAGTGTGGCTGGTGCTGTTTTTACTGTTATGGGTATTTGGGTGGCCTTGCTGTATCCGAGTGCATTAAGTAAAATAGTCGATGAGAAGAAGGTCTTGCTGGCAGATTTTTCTGAAGCCAAAAATGATACCAGAAGGTTGGAGTTTCTTATTGGTAGTATTCTTGGCTCGGCATTCGTTGTTTTGATTGTTTTGTTTTTGTTTTTGATTCGATTGGTTTTTATAAAGATTGGATTTTTTGTTCCATATCACACGTGGTTTAGTAGTATTGCTCTTTCATGCTTGGTTGTGATTTCGCTTGTGCAAGCGGAAGCGGTTTTTCATGTGATGATGGCAAATATTTTGTTTATTAACGATTTGCATAAAAAAAGAGTGGATAGAGAAGTGGATGCCGATTTGTAGTTTTGTTTTCTGTTTTTGGAAGATGAGTTTAGTGGTTTTGTTATATTGTAATTGCATTTTGGGTTGCTTCTGTTATGTGTCTTATGCCTGTGTTGATGCACTCTATAAATTTTGTTGAAATTTGTTAGGTAATGGTGTCGTTTTTTTTCGCTTGACTCCCCCCTCCATCTAGCCAACAATGGCCCCCGCGCTGCCGCACAAACAGCGCCAGGATTAGTCTCCTGCCATTCATCCCAGCGGACACGCCGCGAAAGCGGCATTTTCGTGTCCGGTTGCTATTGCTTTGCCTAAAATCCGGGCGGGCCATGGCAGGGGCGCCCATGGGCGCGCCGGGGCTGGGATGCCGGTGAGACTAACCTTGTCATGTGCCCGCCTTGCCGCGTCTAGCGGCCAGGCCCTCTCATTCAAGGAGGTTGCAATGGCGAAGCCAGTCCGTCCGATGCCCAACATCGAATCCACTCCATCCCATTCCAAGGACCCCGCCGTCCAGCAGGACAGCGTTTCTCCGCAACAGCCGGCGCTGCGGCGCTCGCAGTACCGCTGTGCTTCCGTGGAAATCAAGGCAACCCGTCTGCCTTTTGTCCGCTTTATTCCGGGGCGAAATCATCCGCATTACTGGCAACCGGCCGAACCCGAGGATTACGCCGAGGCCTGCATGCTGGGCCGCCAGTACGCCGCGCACTTGGCGCAGTGGCTGAAAAGCAATGAGCTGGACGCCGGCCGCGGCTTGCTGTTGCGCATTGCCAGGGATATGGATCACAGCGACCACAGCCACCGCAACGGCTTGCGCCGCGGCTTTTTCAACTATCTGGAGACCTTGCTGTGCGTGGCCGGGCGGCAGTTGAACTTGTATCGCCACGTGGAGGCGATGCACCAGTTGCAGCGCAGCCGGGATCTGATGGCGTGGCTGGAGCGCAAGCGTAGGCGTTGAGCGGGTTTAAGCGCGGCTTGGCCTGGGTCAAACCGCGCTTGAGCTGATTGTAAAATGCCCCGCCTGCTGACGCTGGCGGGGCATTTTATTGAAAAAGAACAGGTGTGAGCGGAGCCGCTCATATGGCTTCATGCCCAAGCCTCCCTCAGCCAACTGACGGGATGCTTCCCGCCGCGCGAGCGCGAACGCCGGGTCGCCAAACCCCGACGGCGGCGGTGGCCACGATCAGCAGGATGTTGAGCCCGCCGCCTATGGCTTCGCGCAAAGTCGCGGCGTGGAAGTCCGCGCCCAGCGCTCCATTCAGCAGCGCGGCTTGGGCCAGTTGATTGGCTTGGTCCACCGCCGGCACCACCACGAAAGAGGCGTTGAGCAGGATCAGCAGCGTCAGGCCCAGCTTGAGCTGGAAGAAGCGGTTGCGCGGGCCGTAGCGCCGGTAGCCCAGTAGCAGGCCGCTGATTAGCATCAGCCACAGGCCGGGCACGGTCAGCGCCCAGGTGCCGATATGGATGTACTGCCGTGTTTGCGCCAGCAGGGCCGGGGTGGCCGGGCCGGTTTCGGACAGCACGACCCAGGCCAGGATGCTGCCCAAGAACAAGGCCAGCGCAATGAAGTGAATCAGTTTGAGCGTGCGGTTCATGACTCTTCTCCAATTGGGGGGCTGAGCGTGTCCAGCGTGCTCAGCAGTTGTTGCAGGGTGTGGCAGGCGGCCTCGAAATCCGCGTCGGGCAGGTGCCGCGCCAGTTGCTCCGTCCATTGCGCCTGGCTGCGCTGGGTGCCGGCCACGGTGCGTTCGCCCTTGGCGCTCAGCTGGTACAGCGGGGAGCGGGCGTGCTGGGGATTGGGCAGCACTTCGAAATAGCCTTCCTCCACCAGCTTGTGCAGTTGCTTTTGCGCGCCTTGGCGGCTGATGCCCATGCGGGCGGCGATTTGAGGCGCGGTTTGCGCTTCGCCCGCCAGGCCCGCCGCGCCCAGCACTTGCCAGCGCGCGCTATTGATGCCCAGGTGGGCTACTAGTTGGTCGCCTCTGTCCAGCAGGGTGCCGTTCAGGCGGAAGATCAGCAGCATCAGATCGGTGATGCGCTGTGGGCGATGGTTTGGTTTTGATGGCATGCGGCGCTCCTATTTGACAACTGGTTGCCATTATTGACAACTGGTTGTCAAATTGCAAGCACTAATGGCTTGGAACGCGTTTTGTTGGATGGAGCTAGGGCCTGTTCAAAGTCTCGCCAGTAAGGGCGAGACAAGGCGAAAGCGGCTGAGAAAGCGGAATGTATATGTGGTACATGAGTATTTCGAAGCGGGTTTCAACGCCGTATCGCGCGATGCGCAGCAGACTATGTACAGGTTCTTAAGACGAATGAGGGTTAGGGCGGAGGCTAATGCGCGTTCGCGACGCAGTGCGCGGCACGACATCCAGCGAATATCTAGACAAATAGTCTACGGTTGACAGTTTGAATACGCATTCTTAGAATTAAAAACAGTTAGCTGCGTAGAGACGCCGGAGGAACATCAAGATGTTTTTCGTCAGTGAAGCAATTGCGGCCCGCGTTGTTGGCATATTGGATGCAATCGAGGTGGTTGAAGATGTATTCCGCCAGCTCTTTCGAGGCGAAGCGAGGGCGTATCCAGCGGTCATGGCAAAGGGTCCGAGCATGGCCGAGCTATTCGGCGTGAAATGCGGCGCGCTGGACAATGGCGCCATTTATGGCGCAAAGCTAGGCAGTTACTGGCCCGGCAATCGCTATTCGGGACTTCCTGCGCATGCGTCGTCAACGCTCCTGCTCGACGCGGAAACGGGTTTTCCCAAGGCCCTCATCGCCGCTACCTACCTGACATCGCTAAGGACGGCTGCTGCCAATGGCGCCGCCATACGCCATCTGGCGCGGGAAGACAGCCACAGCGTGGGTCTCGTGGGCGCCGGTCATCAAGCATGGTTTGAACTGCAAGCCGCTATTGCGGTGCGGCCAGTCGATTGCGTGCGCATATGGAATCGCAATATGCCGGAGGCCGAGCGATTGGCTGAGCGAGTCCGGCACGAGCTCGGCATTCAGGATGCAGCGGCGTCTGATCTTGAGAGCACGGTCAAGGCTGCGGATATCGTCATTACCGTCACTGCGGCACGGCAACCCTTGGTGTCGCGCGAATGGGTGCAGCCTGGCACGCATATCAGTGCAATGGGGTCCGACGCGCCCGGCAAACAGGAACTCGATGCTTCTCTGGTCGCCTCTGCGCGATTGTTCACCGATTTGCTTGAGCAGTCCGTTTCGCTGGGCGAATTTGAGGCGGCCATCAAAGAAGGCCTCATAAGGCAAGAGGATATCGTCACACTTGGCGCCGTTATCGATGGAAGCGCAAAAGGCCGCGCCGGACGCGATGACATCACGATCTTCGACAGTTCGGGTATCGGTTTGCAAGACCTTGCCATAGGAGCGCTTGCGCTAAAACGAGCTTTGGAACTGAAGTTGGTGAGTCCGATTGGATTTCTTGAACAGGTTCCGGGCAGTCATCAAGTCCAGGGAGTGTTGAAATGAGAATCCCCACTTTTGCCGATATTGAGGCCGCGGCATCCAGATTGCGCCCATATATCGCCCATACGCCATTGCTTCGCAACCCGGTACTGGATCGGCGGCTTGGAGCACGACTTCTCATCAAGGCCGAATGTCTCCAGCTCACCGGCTCTTTCAAAGTCAGAGGGGCTTTCAATCGCCTTCTGATAATGTCTGAAAGCGAGCGCAAAGCGGGCGTCGTAGCCTGGTCTGCGGGCAATCACGGCCAGGCGCTGGCGTATGCCGGACAATGTCTCGGGGTCGCGGTGACGATCGTCATGCCTTCGGATGCGCCACGCGCAAAGATTTCGGGTACGGAGCGGTGGGGGGCTAAAGTCGTGTTGTATGACCGGCTCACCGAGAGTCGAGAACAAATTGGCCAGGATCTTGCTCTGCAAAACGGCTTGGTCATCGTGCCGCCTTTCGATGATCCCGACGTCATCGCTGGGCAAGGTACTGCATTTCTCGAGGCCATTCGGGATGCCCAGGTCGTTGGTGAAACGCCGACGATGCTGCTGTGTGGCACGGGAGGCGGCGGCTTGATCGCAGGTTGCGCGCTAAGCGCCGAAGGCTCCGGAATGGACATCCGCATGCACGCCGTGGAGCCCGTAGGCTATGACGACATGGGCCGTTCGCTAGCCGCAGGACGACTAGTGTCCAACAATCCGGCGGCAGCTTCGATATGCGACGCGCTGATGACGATTAAACCGGGCGAAATCCCCTTTGAGATCAACAAGCGTCTCCTGGGCCCCGGCTATACGGTAAGCGATGATGAGATCCGTGAGGCAATGCGCGTTGCGCTTCAGGACCTCAAGCTCGTTGTCGAACCAGGCGGCGCAGCCGCCTTGGCGCTGGCATTGTCGCGGCCGGAACTTGTTCGAGGACAAACGGCGGTCATTATGGTGACAGGTGGAAACCTGGATCTGCCCACGCTGGCGTCCATTGCGGCTCCGATTCCAGATTCCTTCGAGGTGAAAAGATGAGCAGGAACGATGCCGACGTGGACAACCGCTTGAGATCCTATTACCCAATCGCCACGGCGATCAGTGGATTGTTTCATCCGCAAGTGGAAGTCGTGATCCACGATCTTAAGACTGAAAGAATTGCCTTCATTGCCAATCCAATCTCGAAGCGGAAAATGGGCGACTCGTCTCTTGGTGATCAATTCCCAAAGGCGGAATTGGAAGCAGACGTGATTGGCCCATACCGGAAGGTGAATCGCGATGGTCGCAACCTCCGGTCTATGTCGGCGGTAATACGCGATGCCAAGGGCAAACCTGTCGCCGTCATGTGTATCAACTTTGACGTCTCGCAGCTCGAGAATATTGCGGACCAGATTAAGACTCTTGCATTTCTGCCCGGCTCGCTTGAGCCGCACGCTCCGTTTTTCCATGACAACTGGCATCAAGCATTGGACCGGGCCGTTGAGGAGCAGGAGTCAAGTTTCGGGAGGCCCATTAAAGCCATGGATGCCGAGCAAAGAATACAGTTCATCCGCCGGCTGGAGACTGGAGGCTTGCTCAATGTACGCAACGCGCCGTCAGTAGTAGCGGAGAAACTGGGTATTTCGCGTGCGGCGCTCTACAAGTACTTGAAGACGATCCGACGTGATGCGGAGAAAACAGGCCTAGAACCTAAAGAGGAGAGCAACAAAGCTAGATAAGACAGGTCGGCTTGCGCTCAGTGTGTGTCAAGGAGTGTTAGGTCAGCATGGATATATGCGCTGATATGCAGAAGCCCCCGCGCGGGGCTTTTTTCATGGGCGCGCGGCAGGGCCGGCGACGCCGCATCTGGTGGCGGTGTACATCTATCAGCCGCTGGGCGGCAAGCCGCCGCATGTGACTCGCATCGAGAACGTGCGTCTGTAAACTGCTAGGCAAGACGCTGTTGCGCAACAAGCCCGCCGCCCGGCGGGCTTTTGTTTTGGGCGGCCGCGGCTTGTTCCAGCAGCCATTGTTTGAAGACGCCCATTTCCGGGTCGCGCAGGAGGTCCGGACGGTGTATCAGGTAATAAGCGAGGTCGCTTCGCAGCGGCGGCGCGGGGAGTTCGCGCAGCCGGCCGGCGGCCAGTTCGGCTTGCAGCAAGGAGCGTCGCGCCAGCGCGTAGCCGCGGCCGGCCAGCGCGGCTTCGATGGCGGCGTTGGAGTCCACGCAGACCACGCCTTGGTCGCAGTCCAGTTCCAGGCCGGCGGCGCGGCTCCATAGCCGCCAGTCGCCGCGGTGTTCGTCGTGCAACAGCCGTTCCCCGCTGAGGGCGTCCAGCCGCGCCGGCAGCGTGGGCGCGCATACCGGCGTCAGTTCGTCGTCCAGCAGCTTGCATGCGCTGAGGCCGGGGTAGTCGCCCAGGCCGTGGCGCACGGCGAAGTGGATGTTTTCCGAAGCGAGGTCGACCACGCGGTTGCCGGTGCTGACGTGGACGTCGATGCGCGGGTGCTCGCGCATGAAGCCCTGTAGCCGAGGCAGCAGCCATTGAGCGCCGAACGATGGGGTGCAACTGAGCAGGATCACCCGGCGAGCGTCGGTCAGCCGCGCGGTGGCGTGGTCTATCAGGTCTAGCGCTTGGCGGCAGGCGTCCAGGTAGTCGCGGCCGGCGGCGTTGAGCGCCAGGCCGCGCGCGCGGCGTTCAAACAGGGGCTGGCCGAGGAAGCTTTCAAGTTTGCGCAGTTGTTGGGAGACGGCGCCGGGCGTGACGTGGAGTTCTTCGGCGGCTTGCTTGACGCTGAGTCGTCTTGCGGCGGCTTCAAAGAAGCGGAGGGAGTCCAGCGGCGGTTTGGGCATACGGTTTAGATTTTCTAAATCATCAAGCAGGAAAAATCGTTTGTTCGCGACATCTTTGCGGTTGATGATTTCAGTATCTGGTTTAGCAAAGTTAAATACAAGGCGAAGGGAGAGGCATCATGGGGATGGCGAGCTTGAGTCGTTTGCTGCTGTTGGCGGCCTTGTGGGGCGGCAGTTTTTTGTTCATGCGCATCGCCGCGCCGGCGCTGGGCGCGTTGCCCACGGCGTTTGGCCGGGTGGCGTTGGGGGCGGCGGGTCTGTTGGGGTTGATCGCTTTGCTGCGGGTGCGTTTGTCTTTCAAGGGCAAGCTGGCCGCCGCCATGATGCTGGGAGTGATCAATTCCGGCCTGCCTTTTCTGCTGTTCGCGCTGGCGGCCCGGGTGTTGCCGGCCGGTTATAGCGCGATCTTGAACGCCAGCACGCCGCTGATGGGGGTGTTGATCGGCGCGGCGGCGTTTGGAGAACGTATTACCGCCAACAAGCTGGCCGGCGTGTTGATTGGCCTGGCGGGCGTGGCGGTGTTGACGCGGACGGGGCCGGCCGCGGGGCCGGAGGCGCTGTGGGGCGTGGCGGCTTGTCTGACGGCCACCGCCTGCTATGGGCTGGCGGGGTTTCTGACCAAGCGCTGGATAGCGGACCGGGGCGGCCTGGATAGCCGCGTGGTGGCTTTGGGCAGCCAACTGGGCGCGGTGGTGTTGCTGTTGCCGTTCATGGCGTGGCAGGCAAGCGCACAGCCCTTGAGGTGGCCGGCGGCGGGAGCGGAGGTGTGGCTGGCCATGCTGGCCTTGGGCCTGCTGTGTACTTCGCTGGCCTATGTCTTGTACTTCCGCTTGATAGCCGACGTCGGCCCGCTGAAGGCGCTGACGGTGACGTTTTTGATTCCGCCCTTCGGCATTTTCTGGAGTTGGCTGGCGCTGGGCGAGACGGCGACGCTGTCCCAGGCTTTGGGCGGAGGTTTGATCGCGCTGGCGCTGTGGCTGGTGCTGCGGCCGGAAGCGCCGGCGGCGCGCGCCGCCGCGCCGGACGAGGATTGGTCGATCTAGCGGCGGCGCGGTGCGGGTTTAGTTGAGCAGCAGGTAGTTGATCGGGCTTTCTCCGCAGGCCGCCAGGCCGCATTCCAGGAACACGGACAGGGCGTTGCCCAAGAGCAGCAGCATGGTCAGGGCCACGCCGGCTTTGGCCAGCCGGCTCAGTTGCGCAGGGGGCTGGCGGTCGAAGCTGTGTTCTCGCTGGCACAGCATCAGCAGCAGCCCGCTGCCGATGAAGACGGCGAAGAAGGCGATGGCGGCCCAGGTGTAGAAGTGCAGGCCCAGGACGGGCGGGCCGAAGCCGGCGTCGCCGGGAGCGATGTGCAGCAGCACTTGGCGGCCGGCCACGGCGAAGCCGGCGGCGGCGGCCAGCAGCATCATGCCGTAATGACCGGGTTTGTCGCCCAGCAGCACGTTGGCGGCCAGCGCCACCGCTATCGCGCACAAAGCCACCCGTTGCAGCAGGCAGAGCGGGCAGGGCAGTTCATGCTGGGCGAACTGGAAGTAGAAGGCGACGAGCAGCATCAGGTTGATTAGCAGCAGGCCCAGCTGGTTTAGTTTGCCGGTGAGGTTTTGCGTCATGTCGGGTTCCTCACAGGGAAATGGGCAATGTGCTGGTGGCGTGGAACTTGAACCAGTAGAGCGTGAGCGCGAAGGCCAGGCCCCAGCAGGCGTAGGCCCATTGGCGCTTGCGCAGAATCAGGGCCAGCAGGGAGGCGGCTAGCAGCAGAAACAACAGGGTATCCATCGGAAAGTCCTTAATGTGGCGGGCCGGCGGGGCCGGCCTGGGTGGTGGTTGCCAATCAATATTAGCGCTTGCTTAATGTTGTGTGAATAGCTTGTTTGCAGGCGGTGGAGCGAAATTCGTCGCTCAATCAGTACATTTGCAATTCGTATCGTATAAAAGGGCGCGGCCGGACGCGATGTCGAGCCGGCCGCGCTTTGCGGCGCGCGGCGGCCCTTGGCAAGCTTTTTGCATTGAAGCTGTTGTTAGCATACGCTCAAGGCCGCCGCCATGTCCGCCTCCGATCCCGCGCCGCTTTACGCGGTGAAAGTCCGTCGCGATTACAACAGCTGGGTAGCGCGCGAGTCGCTGGAGGATTTTGCGCTGCGTTATACCCCGCACAGCTTCCGGCGCTGGTCGCCGTGGCGAGTGGCGCACACCGCGCTGGGCGGCGCCGCCGCCTTTCTGGTGTTGGAGGCGGTGGGCGCGGCGATGCTGACGGCGGGAGGCTTCGTCAACGCGGCCTGGGCCATTCTGGCGGTGGGGCTGGTGATTTTGCTGGTTGGCCTGCCGATCAGCGTCTACGCCGCCCGCTATGGCGTGGACATGGATTTGCTGACCCGCGGCGCCGGTTTCGGTTATCTGGGCTCCACCGTCACCTCTTTGCTGTACGCCGCCTTCACCTTTATTTTCTTCGCGCTGGAAGCCGCCATCATGGCGTATGCGCTGGAGTTGGGGTTTGGTCTGCCGCCGGCCTGGGGCTATCTGCTGTGCACAGTGGCGGTGCTGCCGCTGGTGGCTCACGGGGTCACCGCCATCAGCCGGCTGCAAGCCTGGACCCAGCCGCTGTGGCTGGGCTTGTTGCTGTTGCCTTACGGCTTCGTGCTGACGCGCCAGCCGGAGGCGCTGAGCGGCTTCTGGCACTATGCCGGGGCCGAAGGCGGGGCGGGCGGTTTCGATCTGCGCCGTTTTGGTGCGGCCTTCGGCATCGGGATCGCCTTGATCGCGCAGATGGGGGAGCAGGCGGACTATCTGCGCTTCATGCCGCCGCCCGCCGCCGGCCAGCGCCGCCGCTGGTGGTTGGCCTGTCTGGCCGGCGGCCCGGGATGGGTGTTGCCGGGCATGCTGAAGATGCTGGGCGGCGCGCTGCTGGCCTGGCTGGCCTTGGATCACGGCCAGACGGATGGGCCGGCGCCGGATCCGGCTCGCCTGTATTGGTTCGGCTATGTCCAGGGATGGGGCGACGGCCGGCTGGCGCTGGCGGCGACGGTGCTGTTTGTGCTGCTGTCGCAGCTGAAGATCAATGTCACGAATGCCTACGCCGGTTCGCTGGCCTGGTCCAATTTCTTTGCGCGGCTGACCCACAGCCATCCGGGACGGGTGGTGTGGGTGGTTTTTAATCTCTTGATCGCGCTATTGCTGATGGAGCTGGAGGTTTTCCAGGCGCTGGCGCATGTGCTGGCGCTGTTCGCCAATCTGGCGATCGCCTGGATGGTCACCGTGGCGGCGGATTTGGCCATCAACAAGCCGCTGGGGCTGAGCCCGCCGGGCATAGAGTTCCGCCGGGGCTATCTCTACGACGTCAATCCGGTGGGGCTGGGTTCGCTGGTCTTGGCCTCGGCGGTTTCGGTGTCGGCGCATCTGGGGGCGTTGGGCGAGCAGATGCAGCCGCTGGCGCCCTTCCTGTCTTTGCTGACCGCCTTGCTGGCCACGCCGGCGCTGGCCTGGCTCAGCGGCGGCCGTTATTACCTGGCGCGCCGGCCGGCGTTGCCGCCGGCCCCGCCGCAGCGCTGCGTATTGTGCCGCCGCCAGTACGAGCCGCCGGACATGGTGAGCTGCCCGGCGTATCGCGGTTGGATCTGCTCCTTGTGCTGCACGCTGGACGCGCGTTGCGATGACCGCTGCAAGCCCAAGGCGCGGCTGGACGAGCAATGGCGAGCATGGCTGAGCCGGCTGTTGCCGAGCGCTTGCCGGCCGTATCTGCAACGAGGCCTGGCCGATTATTTGCTGCTGATGACGCTGTTGCTGGCTGGCTTGGGCCTGTTGTTGGGCGGCTTGTTTTACCTGGCGCGGAGCCGACCGGGCTTGGACGCGCTGGCGGCGCGGCTGCCGCAATTGGGCGCGGGCCTGCTGTTGGGCGGCAGCGTGCTGGCGTGGTGGCTGGTTTTGCTGCGCCAGAGCCGGCAGGTGGCGAGGCAGGAGTCCAAGCGGCAGACCCAGCGCTTGTTGCGGGAGATCGCGTCCCACCGCCGCACCGACACGCTACTGCAAAAGGCGCGCCGGGCCGCGGAACAGGCCAACCAGGCCAAGAGCCGTTATGTGAGCACGCTCAGCCATGAGCTGCGCACGCCGCTGAACAGCATGTTGGGCTATGCGCAGATCCTGGACGGGGACCCTGAGATTCCGCCGTCGAAGCGGCCGGCGCTGGCGGTGATCCGTCGCAGCGGCGATCACCTGCTGTCGGTGATCGAGGGCACGCTGGATCTGGCGCGGATCGAGAGCGGCCGGCTTAATCTGGAGCCGCGGCCGCTGGATTTCGCTGAGTTCATCCGCCAATTGACGGCGATGTTCCAGTTGCAGGCGCGGGAGAAGGGGCTGGGCTTCCGCTTCCTGCCGCAAGGGGAATGGCCGGCCATGGTGCGCGCCGACGAACGCCGGCTGCGACAGGTCCTGATCAATTTGCTGGGCAACGCGGTCAAGTTCACCGCGCATGGCGAGGTCAGCCTGGGCTTGCGTTATCAGGGCGAGGTGGCGTGTTTCGAGATTGCCGACACCGGCCCCGGCATCGCGCCGGAGGAGGCCGAGCGCGTGTTCGAGCCGTTTGAGCGCGGCGGCGGGGCCGCCGGCCAGGGCGGCAGCGGGCTGGGCCTGACCATTGCGGGGATGTTGACCTCGCTGATGGGGGGCGAGTTGAGGCTGGACAGCCGGCCGGGCGGGGGCTGCGTGTTTACGCTGCGCTTGTTCCTGCCGCGATTGGGCGCCGCGCCGGCGCCGCCCTTGTCGGCGCGCGTCGGCTATCAGGGCCGGCGGCGGCGGGTGCTGCTGGTGGACAACCATGCGCAGGACCGGGAGATGCTGGCCAGCGCCTTGCTGCCTTTGGGTTTCGAGGTGGAGCAGGCCGCCAGCGGCCAGGCTTGCCTGGACTGGCTGGAGCAGGCGGCGACGCTGCCGGACCTGGTGTGTATGGATCTGGCGATGCCGGGCCTGGACGGCTGGGAAACCTTGAGGCGTATCCGCCGTCGGCACGGCGATGCGCCGGCGTTGGCGGTGATTTCCGCCAATGCCTTCGAGCAGGGGCAGGACAACGACGCGGGCATCCGCGCCGAGGATTTCTTCGTCAAGCCCATCCGGGTAGAGCGCCTGCTGGACTGGATAGGCCAGCGCTTGGAGCTGGAGTGGCTGAGCGGCGCGGAGCCGGCGCTGCGCTGGCCGCCGGAGGAGGCGCTGGACGAACTGCGGCAGGCATTGCGGCGCGGGTATTTGCGCGGCGCGCGCGCCGCCCTGTTGCGGCTGGAGGTGGGCGCGCTGGGCGCGGACCCGGCTTACCGGCCATTCCTCGCACGGGCGCGAAGCCTGCTGGACGGCTGCCGGCTGGACGAGCTGCTGCAATGGCTGCCGGGAGCGCCGGCATGAGCGCGCCCTGGGCGGAGCGGGCGACGGCGCTGATTGTTGACGATCAGCCGGAAAACCTGGCCTTGCTGCACGATGCGCTGGATTCTGCCGGCTACCGGGTCTTGCTGGCCACGGACGGCGCGGCGGCCTTGCGACGCGCCGCCGAATGCCGGCCGGACATCATTCTGCTGGACGCGGTAATGCCGGGCATGGACGGCTTCGAGACGGCGCGGCGTTTGAAGGCGGAGGCGGAAACGCAGGCGATCCCCATCGTGTTCATGACCGGGCTGAGCGACAGCGAGCACGTGCTGGCGGCGTTTTCCGCCGGCGGCGCGGATTACGTGGTCAAGCCGCTGCGGCCGGCGGAGGTGTTGGCGCGGCTGGCCGCCCATATCGGCAGCGCGCGTCAGCTGTGCCGGGCGCGGCAGGCGCTGGAGGCGTCGGGCCAGGCCTTGCTGGCGGCGGACCCGGCCAGCGGACGGCCGCTGTGGTTGACCGAGCGCGCGCGCGGCCTGCTGCGCGCTCACGGCTGGTCCGAGGCGGCGCTGGCGGAGCGCTGGCGGCTTTGGCTGGGGCAGGCCGAGGCGGGCGCGAGCCTGGCGTTGGAGGGGGGCGACGGCTCGGGCTTGCTGGCGAAGCGCTTGGCCGGGGACGAGTGCTTGCTGGCCTTGAGCGAGGGGGGCGAAGCCGCGGCGCCGCAGCGCCTGATGCGGGCGCTGGGGCTGACTCCGCGTCAGGCCGAGGTCCTGCATTGGCTGAGCCTGGGCAAGACCAACCGCGACATCGGCGACATCCTCGGCATGAGTCCGCGCACCGTCAACAAGCATCTGGAGCATGTGTTCGCCCGCCTGGGGGTGGAAACCCGCACCTCGGCCGCGGCGCTGGCTTTGCGCAGCGCCGGAGGCGGGTGAGAGGGCATACGTCATGTAACGTATTTCGGCCGGGCGGGCCGGGGCTTAGTCTGATCCTGCAGTGCAACAATTTCCAGCCGGGCCGGCCAGACGGCCTCCCGGCGTTTCAGGATCGTCCCAGGAGCTTCCCATGTTCATTCGCCCTCATGTCTTGCCTACCCTTGCGCTGAGCCTGGCGCTGGGCGGCCTCGGCGCCGCGCCGGCCCTTGCCGCCGGCACCATCAAGGTGGGGGTGCTGCACTCCCTGTCCGGCACTATGGCCATTTCCGAAACCTCGCTCAAGAATATGGCGCTGTTCGCCATCGACCAGATCAACGCCGATGGCGGGGTGCTGGGCAAAAAGCTGGAGCCGGTGGTGGTGGACCCGGCTTCCAACTGGCCGTTGTTTGCGGAGAAGGCGCGCCAATTGCTGAGCCGAGACAAGGTGGTGGTGACCTTCGGCTGTTGGACTTCGGTGTCGCGCAAATCGGTGCTGCCGGTGTTCGAGGAGTTGAACGGCTTGCTGTTCTACCCGGTGCAGTACGAGGGCGAGGAGATGTCGCCCAACGTGTTCTACACCGGCGCGGCGCCCAATCAGCAGGCGATTCCGGCGGTGGAGTACCTGATGAGCAAGGAGGGCGGCGGCGCGCGGCGCTTCTTCCTGCTGGGCACCGATTATGTCTACCCGCGCACCACCAACAAGATTCTGCGGGCCTTCCTCAAAACCAAGGGGGTCAAGGACGCGGACATCCAAGAGGCCTACACCCCGTTTGGCCATAACGACTACCAGACCATCGTCGCCAATATCAAGAAGTTCGCCGCCGGCGGCAAGACCGCGGTGGTGTCCACCATCAACGGCGACTCCAATGTGCCGTTCTACAAAGAGCTGGGCAATCAGGGTCTGAAAGCGGCCGAGGTGCCGGTGATGGCGTTCTCGGTGGGAGAGGAGGAGCTCAAGGGCATGGACGCCAAGCCCTTGGCCGGCCATCTGGCGGCCTGGAATTACTTCATGAGCGTTAAGAACCCGGTCAATGCCAAATGGACGGCGGACTACCGCGCCTGGGCGCGCAAGAAGGGCATTGCCGGGGCGGACAAGCTGGTGACCAACGATCCGATGGAGGCGACCTACGTCGGCATCCGGCTATGGGCGCAAGCGGCGCGCAAGGCCGGCAGCACCGATGTGGCCGCCGTGAGCAAGGCCCTGGCCGGGATGCGCCTGGACGCGCCGTCGGGCTATCCGCTGGAGATGGATGCCCGCAACCACCATTTGCGCAAGCCGGTGATGATTGGCGAGATTCAGCCCAACGGGCAGTTCTCGGTGGTGTGGAAAAGCCGGAGCGTGGTGCGCGCACAGCCGTGGAGTCCGTACCTCCCAGGCAACGACAAACGGCCGGATGCCCCGGTGAAGAGCAAGTGAGCCGAGAAGGAGTCCGCGATGTCCTGGTGTAAAGCCTTGTCTTGGGCGCTGGCGCTGTGGTGCGCGGCGGCCGGCGCCGGCCCCTTGGCCGACCTGGCCGGCGCCGATCCGGCCGAGCGCGCCGGCTTGATTGAAAGCTGGGCGCCGCGTCCGGACGCGGAGCGCCGCGCGGCGGTGGCCGCGTTGGAGGAGGGCCGGCTGTTACAGTCCGCCGATGGCCGGCGCGTGTTGTGGCTGCGGCCGGACGGCGCGCTCGGCGATGCGGTGTCCGGCCAGCCGGCGGCGGGCGACGCCGCCAGTCTGGAGCCGCTGCCGCTGAACAACCGGCTGCGCGGCGCTTTGGCGGTGTTTCACGCGGTCGACGAACTGGCCGCTGCGGATGCTGTCCGGCGGCTGGCCGCGGTCCGTGTGCTGGCGGACAGCGCCAACCCGGCCTTGCTGCCCTTGTTGCGGAACCGGCTGGCGCGGGAGAGCGACGCCGAGTTGCGGCGCGCGTTGGAGCAAGCGTGCGCCCGCTTGTCGCTGGCCAGCCCGGACCCGGCGCAGCGGAGAGCCGCCGCCGCGGCGCTGGCGGACAGCGGCGATCCGGCCGCCTTGGCCTTGCTGGCGCCCTTGACCGACGCCGCCAGCGAAAGCGACGCCGGGGTGCGCGACGCCGCGACGAGTGCGCAAGCGGCCATCCGCGCCAGCATGCAGGTGGACAATTTACTGGGAGCGGCCTTCGCCGGCCTCAGCCTGGGCTCGGTGCTGCTGCTGGCGGCGTTGGGCTTGGCCATCACTTATGGCTTGCTGGGCGTGATCAATATGGCGCACGGCGAGATGCTGATGCTGGGGGCCTATGTCTCTTATGCGGCGCAAAGCCTGTTTCAAAGCCGCTGGCCGGCCGCCGCCGACGCCTATCTGGCGCTGGCGTTGCCGGCGGCCTTCCTGTTCACCGCCGGTGTGGGCATGGCGCTGGAACGGCTGGTGATCCGCCATCTCTACGGCCGGCCGCTGGAAACGCTGCTGGCCACCTGGGGTATCAGCTTGGCGCTGATGCAGTTGGTGCGAACGCTGTTCGGCGCGCAGAACGTGGCGGTGGCCAATCCCGGCTGGTTGACCGGCGGCTGGGTCTTGAGCCCGGCGCTGACGCTGCCCTACAACCGCATCGCCGTCATTGTGTTCTCCGCGCTGACGCTGGGCCTGGTCTGGCTGGCGCTGAACCGCAGCCGGCTGGGTCTGTTTGTGCGCGCGGTGACCCAGAACCGGAGCATGGCGGACAGCCTGGGCGTGGCGACCGGGCGGGTGGACATGCTGGCCTTCGGCCTGGGCAGCGGCATCGCCGGCCTGGGCGGGGTGGCGCTGAGCCAGATAGGCAATGTCGGCCCGGACTTGGGCCAAGGCTATATCGTCGACAGTTTCATGGTGGTGGTGCTGGGCGGCGTGGGCCAGTTGGCCGGCGCGGCGTGGGGCGCGCTGGGCCTGGGCGTGGCCAACAAGCTGCTGGAACCGGCGCTGGGCGCGGTGCTGGGCAAGATTCTGATCCTGGCCGGCATCATTCTGTTCATCCAAAAACGTCCGCAAGGCCTGTTCGCCCTCAAGGGCCGGGCCGTGGATTAGGAGCCGCCATGCATCTTCCTTACTCTTTGGGGCTCTTGTCCGGCCTGAGCCGCAGGCGCTGGGGCGCGGCGGCGTTGGCCCTGGTCTGGCTCGGCTTGCTGGCGCTGCCCTTGCTGCATGTGTTCGCGCCGGCGGACAGCGGCTGGCGGGTGTCGGCTTATGTTCTGACCCTGGCTGGCAAGATTCTGTGCTACGCGGTGCTGGCGCTGGCTTTGGACCTGGTCTGGGGCTATGCCGGCTTGCTCAGCCTGGGCCACGGCTTGTTCTTCGCGCTGGGCGGCTACGGCATGGGCATGTATCTGATGCGGCAGATCGGCAACGATGGCGTCTATCAGAGCACGCTGCCGGATTTCATGGTGTCGCTGGACTGGCGGGCGCTGCCGTGGTTCTGGCAGGGCAGCGAGCACCTGGGCTGGGCCTTGTGCCTGGCGGTGGGCGCGCCCGGGCTGCTGGCGCTGGGCTTTGGCTGGCTGGCTTTCCGTTCCCGCATTCGCGGTGTGTATTTTTCCATCATCACCCAGGCGCTGACCTACGCGGCGATGCTGCTGTTCTTCCGCAATGAGACCGGTTTTGGCGGCAATAACGGCTTTACCGGTTTCAAGCGCATCCTGGGCTTCGGCATTGCCGAGCCGGCCACCCGCGCCTGGCTGTTCATCCTCAGCGCGCTACTGCTGTCGCTGTCTTTGCTGGGGGCGTTCTGGCTGATGCGCGGCAAGTTCGGCCGCATTCTCACCGCGGTGCGCGACGCCGAATCGCGGCTGATGTTCTGCGGTTATCGGCCGCAGGATTACAAGCTGGCGATATGGGTGTTGTCCGCCATGCTGTGCGGGCTGGCCGGCGCCTTGTACGTGCCGCAGGCCGGCATCATCAATCCGGGCGAGATGTCGCCGGGCAACTCGATAGAGGCCGCCGTCTGGGTGGCGGTGGGCGGCCGCGGCACCTTGATTGGCCCGGTGCTGGGCGCGGTGCTGGTCAATGCGGCCAAGAGCTGGTTTACCGTGGCCTTGCCGGAGTACTGGCTGTTCTTTCTGGGCGGCTTATTCATTGCCGGCACCCTGTTGCTGCCGCGCGGCTTGATGGGTTTGCTGGCGCGAGGCCGCGGCGCGTGAAACCGCCGCGCGCTTATTTATTTTCCGGATATGCGACATGAATGCAACAAGCGAAAATCCTGCTCCGCGCGGACAGTGGGAGGGCGAGGCGGTGGGCTTGTCCCGTCCATTGACGCCGGGACTGGACATCCGGCACGGACAGATATTATATCTTGACGATGTCATAGTTGATTTCGACGGTTACCGCGCCTTGAACCGCTTGACGCTGTCGATCGCCGTCGGCGAATTGCGGGTGGTGATCGGCCCCAACGGCGCCGGCAAGACCACGATGATGGATGTGATCACCGGCAAGACCCGGCCCGACGCCGGTAGCGTGTTCTTCGGCCAGACCATAGACCTGCGCCGGCACGACGAGGCCGAAATCGCCCAACTGGGGATAGGGCGCAAATTCCAGAAGCCCACGGTATTCGAGGCGATGACGGTGACGGACAACCTGGAGCTGGCGCTGGCCGGGGACCGATCGGTGCGCGCCAGCCTGCGCGCGCGGCTGGGCGCGGCTCCGCGCCGCCGCATCGACGAGCTGCTGGAACGGGTGCGGCTGCAAGATCAGCGCGGCCGGCTGGCCGGCCTGCTGTCGCACGGCCAAAAGCAATGGCTGGAGATTGGCATGCTGCTTGCTCAGCAACCCAAGCTGCTCTTGCTGGACGAGCCGGTGGCCGGCATGAGCGACGCCGAAACCGAGCAGACCGCGGAGCTGCTGCTGAGCCTGAAGGGCGAGCACTCCCTGATGGTGGTGGAGCACGATATGGATTTCGTCGCCAGCCTGGGCGGCAAGGTGACGGTGCTGGCCGAAGGCGCGGTGCTGGCGGAGGGGACGCTGCGGCAGGTGCAGGCGGACGAGCGGGTGATCGAAGTGTATCTGGGGCGCTGACATGCTGGAAATCGACGGACTGGAACAGTATTACGGCGGCAGCCGCATCCTGCGCGGTATCAGCCTGCGCGCCGAGACTGGGCAGATCACCTGCCTGCTGGGGCGCAACGGCGCGGGCAAGAGCACGCTGCTCAAATGCCTGAGCGGGCAATTGCCGATACGCGGCGGGCGCATGCTCTGGCGCGGCGAGGACATCGCCGCGCTGGCCCCGCATCAGCGCGCGGCGCGCGGCATCGCCTATGTGCCGCAGGGGCGCGAAATCTTTCCGAGGCTGACGGTGGAGGAAAACCTGCGTTTGGGGCTGGCTCGCTTCTCCGGCGGGGCGGGGCGGCGCTTGCCGGACAGCGTGTTCGAGATGTTTCCGGTGCTTGACGAGATGCGCGGCCGCCGGGGCGGCGACCTGTCCGGCGGCCAGCAGCAGCAATTGGCGATTGGCCGCGCGCTGGTAGGGCGGCCGTCGCTGCTGATGCTGGACGAGCCGACCGAGGGCATTCAGCCCTCCATCATCAAGCAGATCGGCGCGGCGATCCGTCAACTGGCGGCTGGACGCGAGATGGCCATTTTGCTGGTGGAGCAGTATTACGACTTTGCCGAAGCGCTGGCGGACCGCTATCTGGTGATGGCGCGCGGCGAAGTGGTGCGCAGCGGCCTGGGCGGGGACATGCAGGCGGACGGCGTGCGCGGACTGCTGGCGATCTGAGCGATGCGCCGCGACTCCGCCGCTGTCGGCCTGCCGCCGCCCTGGGCCGCCGAACTGGAACTGGCTTACCAGCGCCGCGACGGGCGCACCATTCCGGTGCGGCGCCGGCATTGCGGCCCTTTGAGGGTGCAACGCCACTTCATCGACGCCGCCGGCCAGTGCCAGCACATCATCGTGCACCCGCCGGGGGGCATGGCGGGCGGCGACAGCCTGAATCTGGCGGTGAGTTTGGAGGAGGGCGCGGACGCGCTGCTGACCAGCCCCGGCGCCGCCAAGTGGTACGACGGATTCGGCCGCCCGGCCAGCCAGCGGCTGGAGCTGAGCTTGGCCCCCGGCGCGCGGCTGGAATGGCTGCCGCTGGAAACCATTCTGTTCGCCGGCGCGGAGGTGAGCTTGCAAGGCCGCGTCCGGCTGCAGGGCGACGCCGCGCTGCTGTACGGCGATGTGCTCTGCCTGGGGCGTCCGGCCTGCGGCGAGCGTTTCGACCGCGGCCGCTGGCGGCAAAGCCTGGACATTGAACGCGACGGCCGGCTGATTTGGTGCGAGCGCGCCGCCTTGGCCGGCGGGGACCGCATGCTGGACGCGGCGGCGGGGATGGGCGGCCAGACCGTGGCCGGCCTGCTGCTGTGGGCCGGGCCGGCGCTGCCGGCGGCCTTGCACCAGGCGATCTTGGAACTGCCGCTGACGGGCCGCGCCGCCGCCAGCCAGTTGCCGGATGTCTGGCTGGCGCGCTTCATCGGGGACAGCGCCGAAGCCGCCCATCATTGGCTGCGGCGGGCCCGGCGTTTGCTTTACCCGTTCACCCATGGCCGCGCGGCGCAGGAGCCGCGCATCTGGGCGACTTGACCCTTCAATGAGAAATGGGACTTCACGATGGAATTGACGCCCAGAGAAAAAGACAAGCTGCTGATCTTCACCGCCGGCCTGCTGGCGGAGCGCCGCCGCGCACGCGGCCTGAAGCTGAACTATCCGGAGGCGGTGGCTTACATCAGCGCCGCCATCATGGAGGGCGCGCGCGACGGCAGGAGCGTGGCGGAGCTGATGCATTACGGCGCCACGCTGCTGGGCCGCGAGGAGGTGATGGACGGCGTGGCCGAGATGATCGCCGATATTCAGGTGGAAGCCACTTTCCCGGACGGCACCAAGCTGGTCACCGTCCACCAGCCCATTGTATGAGGACGCCGCGATGATTCCGGGACAGATCCAGGCCGCCGAAGGCGAGATCGAACTCAACGCCGGCCGCCGCACCGTGACGCTGACGGTGGCCAATACCGGCGACCGGCCTATCCAGGTGGGCTCGCACTATCACTTTGCCGAAACCAACGACGCCTTGCAGTTCGACCGCGCCGCCGCCCGCGGCTGCCGGCTGAACATCGCGGCCGGCACCGCGGTGCGCTTTGAACCGGGACAGACCCGCAGCGTGGAACTGGTGGAGCTGGCCGGCCTGAGGCGGGTGTTCGGCTTTCAGGGCCGGGTAATGGGGGGCTTATGAAAATCAGCAGGCAGGCGTATGCCGAGATGTTCGGCCCCACCGTCGGGGACCGGGTGCGCTTGGCCGACACCGAATTGTGGGTGGAGGTGGAGCGCGACTACACCGTGTACGGCGAGGAGGTGAAGTTTGGCGGCGGCAAGGTGATCCGCGACGGCATGGGTCAAGGGCAGGGGCTGGCGGCGGAGGTGGCCGACACCGTGCTGACCAATGCGCTGATCCTGGATCACTGGGGCATCGTCAAGGCCGACATCGGCCTCAAGGACGGCCGCATCGCCGCCATCGGCAAGGCCGGCAACCCGGATATTCAGCCCGGCGTCGACATCGTCATCGGCGCCGCTACTGAAATCATCGCCGCCGAAGGCATGATCGTCACCGCCGGCGGCATCGACAGCCACATTCATTTCATCTGCCCGCAGCAGATCGAAGAAGCCTTGATGTCCGGCGTCACCACCATGATAGGCGGCGGCACCGGGCCGGCCACCGGCAGCAACGCCACCACCTGCACGCCGGGGCCATGGCATCTGGCGCGGATGCTGGAAGCGGCGGAGGCCTTTCCGATGAACCTGGGCTTCACCGGCAAGGGCAACGCCAGCCTGCCGGAGCCGCTGCGGGAGCAAGTGAGCGCCGGCGCCATCGGCCTCAAGCTGCACGAAGACTGGGGGAGCACCCCGGCGGCGATAGACAACTGCCTGACGGTGGCGGACGAGATGGACGTGCAAGTGGCGATCCATACCGACACCCTGAACGAATCCGGCTTCGTCGAAGCCACGCTGGCCGCGTTCAAGGGCCGCGCCATCCACACCTATCACACCGAGGGCGCCGGCGGCGGCCACGCGCCGGACATCATAAAAGCCTGCGGCTACGCCAATGTGCTGCCCAGCTCCACCAACCCCACCCGGCCGTTCACCGTCAACACCATAGACGAGCACCTGGACATGTTGATGGTGTGTCATCACCTGGACCCGGGCATCGCGGAGGACGTGGCCTTCGCCGAAAGCCGCATCCGGCGCGAGACCATCGCCGCAGAGGACATCCTGCACGACCTGGGCGCCTTCGCGATGATGTCCTCGGACAGCCAGGCGATGGGGCGGGTGGGGGAAACCATACTGCGCTGCTGGCAGACCGCGGACAAGATGCTGCGCCAGCGCGGCCCCTTGCCGGGCGACGGCCCCGGCCACAGCAACTTCCGGGTCAAGCGCTATCTGGCCAAGTACACCATCAACCCGGCGTTGACCCACGGCATCGCCCATGAGGTGGGCAGCGTCGAGCCCGGCAAGCTGGCGGATTTGGTGCTGTGGCGGCCTGCCTTCTTCGCGGTCAAGCCCAGTCTGATCCTCAAGGGCGGCGTGATCGCCGCCGCCGCGATGGGAGACCCCAACGCCAGCATTCCAACGCCGCAGCCGGTGCACTACCGGCCGATGTTCGGCAGCTGCGGCGCGGCGGTGGCGCGCGGCAGCGTCACCTTTGTATCGCAGGCGGCGCTGCAGGCCGGCATCGGCGCGGAACTGGGCCTGCACAAGCGCTTGGTGGCGGTGCGCGGCTGCCGCCATCTGCGCAAGACGGACCTGATCCACAACGATTATCTGCCGCATATCGAGGTGGACCCGCAAAACTATCAGGTGCGCGCCGACGGCCAACTGCTGTGGTGCGAACCGGCCGAGCGCCTGCCGCTGGCGCAGCGCTATTTCTTGTTTTGAGAGGATGCCATGTTGCTGCTGACACGCCGCGCCGATGATGCGAGCGCCTGGGACGATGAGCTGCTGATGAGTTGCGAACTGCGCGGCAAGCGCCGGCTACGCACCCGCAGCGCCGCCGGAGAAGACTGCGGGCTGTTTCTGGAGCCGGGGCCGCCGCTGGCCGACGGCGAAGTGCTGCAGGCAGAGGATGGTCGCCGGGTGCGGGTAGTGGCCGCGCCGGAAGCCTTGCTGCATGTCAGTTGCGCCGACGCCATGGCCTTGACCCGCGCTGCTTACCACCTGGGCAACCGCCATGTGCATCTGCAAGTGGGCGATGGGTGGCTGCGGCTGCTGGACGACGAGGTGCTGGCGCGGATGCTGGAGCAGATGGGCGCGCAGGTGCGAAAAATCGACGCGCCGTTTCAGCCGGAGGCCGGCGCTTACGGTGGCGGCCATCATCACTCCCACGGCAAAGAGGCGGCCTTCCAATATCCGCCGCGGCTGCATCAGTACGGCGCGGCATGAGCGCGCTGTCGCGGCTGCAACTGCTGCGGCTGGCCAGTCCGGGCCTGCCTATCGGCGCGTATAGCTACTCGCAAGGGCTGGAGAGCGCGCTGGAGCTGGGCCTGGTGCATGACGCCGCCAGCGCCGCCGCCTGGCTGGGCGATGTGTTGCAAGGACCGCTGGCCCGTTTTGAAGCCGCTCTGCTGGCTCAGGCCTGGCGCGCGCTGGCCGCCGACGATCAACCGGCGCTGGCGCGGATCAATCAGCAATTGCTGGCCAGCCGAGACAGCCGCGAATTGAGGCAGGAAACCGTGCAGATGGGGTATTCGCTGCGCCGCTTGCTGCAAGCGCTGCCGGAGTGCGCCGCTTTGCCGTGGCCGGCCGGCCTGGAGCAGCCGGAGTTGGCGCTGCCGGCGGTATGGGCGCAGGCGGCGCGCGCCTTGGGCGTGGACGAGGCCGGCACGGTGGACGCGTATCTATGGGGCTGGCTGGAAAACCAGGTCACGGTTCTGCTCAAGGCGATGCCGATGGGGCAGACGGCCGGCCAGCAATTGTTGTCGGCGCTGTTGCCGGCCGTGGCCGCGGCCGGCGCGGAGGCGAGACGGATGCCGGCGGAACAACTGAGCAATTTCGCCCCTGGCCTCGCCTGGGCGGCGATGAAGCATGAAACCCAGTACAGCAGGCTGTTCCGGTCTTGAGCCGGCGGCCGCGATCTCAAGGAGAAAGCGATGAACACAACAGGACTCGCCAAGGGCCGCGGGCCGTTGCGGGTGGGCATAGGCGGGCCGGTGGGCTCCGGCAAGACCCACCTGACCTGGGCGCTGTGCGCGGCGCTGCGCGATAAATACAATGTCGCCGCCGTGACCAACGACATCTACACCCAAGAAGACGCGCAATTCCTAGTCCAGCATCAAGCGCTGGAGGCGGACCGCATCATCGGCGTGGAAACCGGCGGCTGCCCGCACACCGCCATCCGTGAGGACGCGTCGATCAACCTGGAGGCGGTGGCGCGGCTGAACGCCCGTCATCCCGGCCTGGATATCATCTTCATCGAAAGCGGCGGCGACAACCTGGCCGCCACTTTCAGCCCGGAGTTGTCCGATCTGACGCTGTACGTGATCGACGTGTCCGCCGGCGACAAGATTCCGCGCAAGGGGGGGCCGGGCATCTGCAAGTCGGACCTGCTGGTGATCAACAAGATCGATCTGGCGCCGTTGGTGGGGGCCTCGCTGGACGTGATGGCGCGCGACGCCGGCCGCATGCGCGGCGAGCGGCCCTTCGTTTTTTCCAATCTCAAGCTTGGTCAGGGTTTGGCCGACATCATCGCCTTTGTCGAAACCCAGGGCATGCTGCAACTCAACGTCTCAGGAGCCGAAAATGACTCTCTTGCGTAAACCTCTGTCGGCCGCGCTGGCCATATTGCTGGTCAGCGGGCTGGCCCAGGCTCACCCCGGTCACGCCGTCGCCGGTTTCTCCAGCGGCCTGGCGCATCCGCTTGGCGGGCTGGACCACCTCTTGGCCATGCTGGCGGTGGGCTTGTGGTCGTGGCGGCTGGGCGGCGCGGTCCGATGGCAAGGACCGCTGACCTTCATGGCTTTGCTGGCCGTTGGCGGCGTCCTGGGTTGGCTGGGCGTGAGCACGGCGGCGCTGGAAAGCGGCATCGCCGCCAGCGTGATCGCGCTGGGCTTGCTGCTGGCCTTCGCCTTGCAGCCGCGACGGGGGCTGGCCTTGACGGCGATTGCCGGTTTCGCCTTGCTGCATGGCATCGCCCATGGTCAGGAGATGCCGCACGACGCCTCCGGCTTGGCTTACGCCGCCGGTTTCGTGCTGGCTTCCGGCCTATTGCACGCGGCCGGCTTGTTGTTGGGACAAACGGAAGCGCGCTTTGCGCTGGGCGAACGGCTGGGCCGCGTTGTCGGCGGCGGCATCGCCCTGTGCGGAGCGCTGATGCTGGGCGGCTGGGTCTAATAGCGCGGCAAGGCAGGGCGCCGGCGGGTAAGCGGCCATCTTGTCAATGAAAAAACGCCGGCAAGCCGGCGTTTTCCGCTGAGACGGCCAGGGGCCGGTTCAGGCCTCCGCGTTGCTGTGGGCGACTACGTTGAAGCCTTCCTGCGGGCTGGGCGGCACGAAGTAGCGAGTGATGTGGTCGAACTCCGCTTCGCTGACGCTGAACGGGTGGGCGCCCTTGGCGTTGCGCTGACGCAGCCGCGCTTTGCAGGCTTCGTCGCTGACGTCCAGCAGGTGCAGCTGGTGCGCCGCGCCGCTGGCGTCGATCAGCTCGCGCATCCAGCGGCGGCTGTCCAGTGTATTGGCCGGCATGTCCAGCACCACGGACAGGCCTTGGCGCAGCAGGGCGGCGATGTGGGCGGTCAGCGCCTGTTTGAGCGACTGCGAGCGGCGCACGTAGTCGGTCATGGTACGGATCTCGCCAGGGTAAAGCTGGGCCAGCCATTCGTCCTCGCTGATCAGTACGGTGCGAGCTTGTTTGGCCAGGTTGCGGGTCAAGGTGGACTTGCCCGCGGCGATCTTGCCGCAAACCAGATGCAGCGTCGCCGCGGCCGTGTCTTTGGATTGTTCATTGCTTGGCATGGCAGTCTCCTGGTGGTGGCTCATATGAAAAAACCCGCCGTGTGGGCGGGTTGCCGGGCTTCGTCTGGCCGCGTGCTAACCCGCCCCGAAACGGGCGTTAATCCAATCTTGGCTGGCATAGGGGACGAAACGGCGCATAGTGGGCTTATGGTCGCCGCTTGAGGCTTGCTTGTCAAACCGCGGAGGCGGGCCGGCCGCCGCAATATCCGGTAAACTGCGCCGATGTGCGTCAACTATCTATGTCCCCATCCCGATCAACTACCGCTGTTCGGCGTAGAGCCTGGCGGGCTGGTTTGGCAGGAAGAGGCCTGGCAGGACTACGCCGCTCCCTTCATCGTGGCCGGCCGCCAGGGCCTGGAGCTGCGGCTGGGCAATTACGGGCTGGTGCCCAAACGCCATCAACCGGACGGCCTGCGGTTGTCCACCACCAACGCGCGCTCGGAAACCGTGGCCGAGCTGAAAAACTTCCGCTACCCGTGGCGGGCCGGTCAGCGTTGCCTGGTGCCGATGCGGGCCTTCTTCGAACCTTCGTATGAAACCGGCCGCGCGGTGCGCTGGCGAATCGGCCTGGCCGACGATGCTCCGTTCGCGGTGGCCGGGTTGTGGCGGGCGTGGTCGGAGCCGGATGGCTCAATCAGCCACGCTTTCACTCAGTTGACGGTAAACGCCGAGGCGCACGCGCTGATGCGCCGCACGCATAAGCCGGAGGACGAAAAGCGTTCGCTGGTGATTGTGCGGCCGGAGGATTACCTGGTCTGGCTGACGGCGCGCCGCCCTGACAACGCGCATCGCTTGCTGCGGCTGTTTCCGGCGGAGGAGATGCGCGCCGAGGACGCGCCGCTGGCGCCGCGCCAGGGCGGGCCTAAGCCGGCGCCTCAGCCGCTGCCGCGTACATTGGGTTTGTTCGACTGAGCGTCGGCGGTCGTTCATGCTCTTCCTCTTTGCCTTGTGAATCACGAGGAAGAGCGTGAACCGGTTTTTAGATCATCGCCTTCGGATCCACCCACTGGTCAAACTGCTCCGCCGTCACATAACCCAGTTCCAGCGCCGCTTGCTTGAGGGTGCCTCCGTTGGTGTGGGCCAGCTTGGCGATGGCGGCGGCCTTGTCGTAGCCGATGTGCGGATTGAGCGCGGTGACCAGCATGAGCGATTGCTCCAGCAATTGCTCGATGCGAGGGCGGTTTGCCTGCATGCCGCGCACGCAATGATGGTTGAGGCTGTCCATGCCGTCGGCGAGCAGGCGCACGCTTTGCTGGAAGTTGTGCGCGATCAGCGGCTTGAACACGTTCAATTCGAAGTTGCCGGAAGCGGCGCCGATGGATAGCGCCACGTCATTGCCCAGCACTTGGCAGCACAGCATGGTCACCGCCTCGCACTGGGTGGGGTTGACCTTGCCCGGCATGATGGAGCTGCCTGGTTCGTTTTCCGGAATCAGCAGTTCGCCCAGGCCGCTGCGCGGGCCGGACGCCAGCCAGCGGATGTCGTTGGCGATCTTGATCAAGGCGGTGGCCAGTTGCTTGAGCGCGCCGTGCGAGTGCACCAGCGCGTCGTGCCCGGCCAGCGCGGCGAATTTATTGCCGGCGCTGACAAAGGGCAGGCCGCAAGCGCGGTTGAGTTCGGCCGCAACGCGCGGGCCGAACTCCGTGTGGGTATTGAGGCCGGTGCCCACGGCAGTGCCCCCCACGGCCAGTTGGTAGAGGCCGGGCAACGCGGCGCGGACGGCGTGTTCCGCTTGCTCCAGTTGATCCACCCAGCCTGACAGCTCCTGGCCCAAAGTCAGCGGAGTGGCGTCCTGCAAATGGGTGCGGCCGATCTTGACGATGTCGGCGAAAGCGGCCGCTTTGTCCACCAGCGCGGCGCGCAGCCGGCTCAGCGCCGGTAGCAGCCGGTCATGCACCGCGCGTGCGGCGGCCACGTGCATGGCGGTGGGATAAATATCGTTGGAGGATTGGCCGCGGTTGACGTCGTCGTTGGGGTGGACGAGCCGACCGGGGCCGCGCTCGCCGCCCAGCAGTTCCGAGGCGCGGTTGGCCAGCACCTCGTTCATGTTCATATTGGTTTGAGTGCCGGAGCCGGTTTGCCATACCGACAGAGGGAAGGCGTCCGGGTGTTTGCCGGCCAGCACTTCGTCGGCGGCGGCGACGACGGCGTCGGCCTTGTTCGCAGGCAGCTTGCCCAGCTCGCGGTTGGTCAACGCGGCGGCGCGCTTGACTTGGGCCAGCGCCAGGATCAGTTCCTGCGGCATGGTTTCGTTGGATATGGCGAAGTGGCCGAGCGAGCGCTGGGTTTGCGCGCCCCACAGCGCATTGGCTGGGACTTCGATGTCGCCGAAGGAATCGTGTTCTATTCTGTGTGTCATGGCATGCCTTTCGCACGGGAATGAGGTTTCGATTGTATGCCAAATGCAAGGCAAGGGCTGAACCATTGACCTGTTTCAGGGTCTGTATACGAGGCGGAGCACCTCGGACTGGCCGCTTTTCGAGGTGTTCCCATCGTTTTGGCCTTTGAGAGTGTGTTAACGATCTCGCGAGAAAAAGCGAGACAAGACGAAAACAGCGGAGAAAGCGGCACGTACATGGGGTACATGAGCATTTCGACACTGTACTCACCGTGTCGCGTCTGACGAATCGCAGCAGATCGTAAACAGGTTCTTGGCTTGCATCTTGGCTTTCAACAGGAGTCCACCATGTCGCTTCGTTCCGAATCCACTTTGCGTTCCTTTACCCTGGCCTCGGGCCAGTCCTGTCAATTTCATTCGCTGCCGGCCCTGGCGGAGCTGGGTATCGGCGATGTCAGCCGGCTGCCGGTGTCGCTGCGCATCGTGCTGGAGTCCTTGCTGCGCCATCTGGACGGCCAGCACGTCGGCGAGGAACATGTGCGCCAATTGGCGGGCTGGCGGCCGCAGGCGCCGCGCAGCGAGGAGATCCCCTTTGTGGTGGCGCGCATCGTGTTGCAGGATTTCACCGGAGTGCCGCTGCTGTGCGATCTGGCGGCGATGCGCTCGGTGGCCGAGCGCTTCGGCAAGCCGCCCAAGCGCATCGAGCCGCTGGTGCCGGTGGATCTGGTGGTGGACCACTCGGTGCAAGTCGACCACTTCCGCGAGAACAACGCTTTGGACCTTAACATGAAACTGGAATTCCGCCGCAACGCGGAGCGCTACCGTTTCATCAAATGGGGAATGCAGGCCTTCGACACCTTCAAGGTGGTGCCGCCGGGCATCGGCATTGTGCACCAGGTGAACCTGGAATATCTGGCGCGCGGGGTATTGAGCAAGGACGGCGTGTATTACCCGGACAGCCTGGTGGGCACGGATTCGCACACCACCATGATCAACGGCCTGGGCGTGGTGGGCTGGGGCGTGGGCGGCATCGAGGCGGAAGCCGGCATGTTGGGTCAGCCGGTGTATTTCCTGACGCCGGACGTGGTGGGCGTGCATTTGAAGGGCAGGCTGCGCGAGGGCGTGACCGCCACCGACTTGGTGCTGACCGTCACCGAGCTGCTGCGCAAGGCGCAGGTGGTGGGCAAGTTCGTGGAGTTCTACGGCGCAGGCGCGGCCTCGTTGACCTTGCAGGACCGGGCTACGCTGGCGAATATGGCGCCGGAGTACGGCGCCACCATGGGTTTCTTCCCGCCGGACGAGCAGACCGCCGCCTATCTGACCGCCACCGGACGCAGCGAAGCGGAGGTGGACGCGTTCCGCCGCTATTTCGAGGCGCAGCAGATGTTCGGCATGCCGCAAGAGGGCGAGATCGATTACAGCAGCGTGTTGGAACTGGACCTGGCCATGGTGGTGCCCAGCGTGGCCGGGCCGCGCCGTCCGCAGGACCGCATCGCCTTGCCGGAGCTGAAGCCGCGCTTCACCGAGCTCTTGCATCAGCCGGCCAAGGCCGGCGGCTACGGCAAGAACGAGGCTGGCGGTTTCAGCGGCAAGCTGCGGCACGGCTCGGTGCTGATCGCGGCTATCACCTCCTGCACCAACACCTCCAACCCGGGGGTGATGCTGGCCGCCGGCTTGCTGGCGCAAAAGGCGGTGGCGCGAGGGCTGAGCGTGGCCAGCCATATCAAGACCTCGCTGGCTCCCGGCTCGCGGGTGGTGACGGACTACCTGGGCAAGGCGCATTTGCTGGCGCCGCTGGAGCAACTGGGTTTCCGCGTGGCCGCCTACGGCTGCACCACTTGCATCGGCAACGCCGGCCCGCTGGATCCGGAATTGGAGAACGAGGTCAGCGGTCAGGATTTGATCTGCGCTTCGGTCTTGTCCGGCAACCGCAACTTCGAGGCGCGCATCCATCCGGCAATCAAAGCCAACTTCCTGATGAGTCCGCCGCTGGTGGTGGCCTTCGCCATCGCCGGCCGGGTGGACATCGATCTAGAACATGAGCCGCTGGGCGTTGGCGTGGATGGCAAGCCGGTGTACCTGCGCGATATCTGGCCCAGCCAGCAGGAAGTGGGAGAGGCTTTGCTGCAAGCTACGGACGCGGCGACTTACCGCCGGCTGTACCAGGATTTTGCCAGCGGCAACCCCTTGTGGAACGACATTGCCGCCAGCGTGGGCGAGGTCTACGGTTGGGAGCCGTCCAGCTATATCGCGGAGCCCCCGTTCTTCCAGGATTTCGCGATGCAGCCCACGGCGCAGCCGCCTATCCGCGGCGCGCGCGCCTTGGCGATCTTCGGCGATTCGGTGACCACAGACCACATCAGCCCGGCCGGCTCGATCAAGCCCAGCTCGCCGGCCGGCCTGTATCTGCAGGCGCAGGGCATCACGCCCGGCGATTTCAACAGTTACGGCTCGCGCCGAGGCCATCACGAGGTGATGATGCGCGGCACATTCGCCAACGTGCGCATCCGCAACCTGATGCTTGCGCCGGATGCGGACGGCAAGCCGGTGGAAGGCGGCCTGACCCTGTTGCAGCCGGACGGCGAGCAGATGTCGATTTACGATGCGGCGATGACCTATGTGCGCGCCGGCACGCCGACGCTGATCTTCGCCGGCGAGGAGTACGGCACCGGCTCCAGCCGCGATTGGGCGGCCAAGGGCACGCGGCTGCTGGGCGTGCGCGCGGTGGTGGCCAAGAGCTTCGAGCGCATCCACCGCTCCAATCTGGTGGGCATGGGGGTGTTGCCGCTGCAGTTCCTGGACGGCGACAGCGCCGCCGGCCTCAAGGGCGACGAAACCTTCGAGCTGCGCGGGCTGGAGGACGGTATCGAGCCGCGGCAGCGGGTGCGCCTGCTGATCCGCGACGCAGCCGGGGGCGAACGTGAACTGCCCTTGCTGCTGCGCATCGACACGCCGGTGGAGGTGGATTACTACCAACACGGCGGCATCCTGCCTTATGTGTTGAGGCAGTTGCTGGCCTGAGCGCCGTATTTTGAACGGCGCTTAATGAACAACAGCCGCTCAAAGCGGCTGTTGTTCATTGGTGGCGCAGCGCGGATTCAGCTGCGGCCCAGCTTGAAGTTTTGCCACAAGCGGCCGTAGATGCGCAGGGTTTCCTGACCCACGCTCTTTTGGATGAAACTATTTTTCAAGTCTTCGGCGTTGGGGAAGATGGAGCGGTCGTTCAAGTACTGCTTGTTGACGAACTGCCGCGCCGGCAGGCTGCCGGGGGCGAAGGTCACGGTGTTGGCGTTGTCCGCGGCGATCTTGGGATCCAGGCTGTAGTTGATGAAGGACAGCGCATTGGCCACGTTCTTGGCGTCTTTGGGGATGGCCATGCTGTCCACCCAGATGGCCACGCCCTGTTTGGGCATCAGCGGCACCACTTTGACGCCGTTCTTGGCGTCCACGGCGCGGCGCTTGGCGATGTTGAGGTCGCCGCCGTATCCCATGGCCAGACAGACTTCGCCGCTGGCCATATCGTTGATGTAGCCCGAAGAGGAAATGCGGGTCACGCTGGCGCGAATGGCGTTGAGCTGCGGCATGATGGCGCGATAATCGGCTTCCTTGGTGCTACCCGGATCCTTGCCGAAGTAGTGCAGCGCCATCGGGAAGAATTCGGACGGGGAGTCCAGGATGCTGACACCGCAGGATTTGAGCTTGGATACGTATTCCGGTTTGAACAGCAGGTCCCATTCATTGGCCGGCAATTTGCCGCCCAGCGCCTTTTTCACTTTTTCCTCATTGATGCCCAGGGTGATCACGCCCCAGAAATACGGCACCGCGTATTTGTTGCCCGGATCGGACACTTCCATCATTTTCAGCAGCGCCGGGTCGATGTTCTTGTAATTGGGGAGCTTGCTCTTGTCCAGCGGCTGAAACAGGCCGGCCTTGATGCCCAGGCCCAGCACATTGTTGGACGGCACCACTAGGTCGAAGCCGGAGCGGCCGGTCATCAGCTTGGCGTTGAGGGTTTCCATGCTGTCGTAGACGTTGTAATTGACCTTGACGCCGGTTTGCTTGCTAAAGCCTGGCACGGTGGTGGGGGCGATGTAGTCGGACCAGTTGTAGACGTTGACGGTATTGGCCTGAGCGAGGCCGGCGCCGGTCAGGCCGAGCGCGAGCAGACCGTGCTTCCAAGTGTTCATATTCTCTTCCTTCTCTCTCTTTGCGTGGTTCTTGCGATGCGTGTGGCCGGTAGGCCCGGCTCTAGCGCAAGGCGCCGGCGCGGGCCGGATCTTGCCGAGCCAGCATATCTCCCCAAGCGGGTGGCGTCTATTATTTTTGCCATTTGATGTTTTTGTGTTAATTATCTGCGTACTCCATGCAACCACGCCTGACGCGCGCGGTCCTGCCATAAGCGGGGCCGGCCGGCGGACACGGCGGGACGCGCGCATTCGCGCCGGGGCTTGCGCGCCGACGCGGACATAAAGACAACAAGGCGAGGGCCGACGTAGCGACGCGGTCCCGGAGCAAAGGAGATGCACCATGCGTAATGTTGACAACGCTTTGCCGGCCCCGGACGGGGGAGGCTTGAGCGCAAAGGGCTTGCCCGCCGGCTCCATCGGCATTCTCGGGCTGGTGGTGATCGGGATTTCCGTATGCGCGCCGGCGTACACGCTGACCGCGTCCCTGGGGCCGGCTGCCACCCAGGTGGGCAAGCAGATGCCGGCGGTGTTTTTCGTCAGCTTCATTCCCATGCTGTTGGTGGCCATAGGTTACCGCGAGCTGAACCGCGAGATGCCGGACGCAGGGACGTCCTTCACCTGGGCCACGCGGGCCTTTGGGCCATGGATAGGCTGGATCGCCGGCTGGGGGCTGGTGGTGTCCACGGTGCTGGTTCTGTCCAACACCGCCGCGGTGGCGGTGGACTTCATGTATCTGGCGCTGGGCCAGGCCTTGGAGCGGCCGGACATCGCGGCGCTGCCTGACGACGCGGTGGTGAACATCGCCTCCTGCCTCGGCTTCATGGCGGTGGCCACTTGGATTTCCTGTCGCGGTTTGCAATCCACCAAGCGGGTGCAATATGTGTTGGTGTCGTTCCAGGTATTGGTGCTGGCCTGGTTCGCTTGGGCGGCGTTCAGCGCCGCCGCCGACGGCGGTCATCCGTATTCCATACCGGTGGAGTGGAGCTGGTTCAATCCCTTCGCGGTGGAGAGCTTTTCCCAATTCGCCGCCGGGGTGGCGGTGTCCATCTTCGCCTATTGGGGCTGGGACACGGTGGTGACCATCAGCGAGGAAACCACGGGCGACAAACGCGCAAATCTGTCCGGCAAGGCCGCCACGCTGGTGATGGTGCTGCTGGTGGGCTCTTACGTGCTGATCAGCGCGGCGGTGGTGTCTTTCGCCGGCGTGGGCACCGACGCCACGGGCCTAGCAAACCCGGCCATCGCGGCCAATGTGTTCACCGCGCTGGCGGGGCCGGTGATGGGGCCGGCGGCCATCTTGCTGTCGCTGGCGGTGATGTCCAGCTCCGCCGCGTCCTTGCAATCCACCTTTATGTCGCCGGCGCGCACCATGCTGGCGATGGGCCATTATCAAGCTCTGCCGGCCAAGTACGCGGTGGTGGAGTCCCGCTTCAAGGCGCCGGCTTACGCCACCGTGGTGTCCGCGCTGGTGGCCTCTGTGTTTTACGCGGTGATGCGGGTGGTCAGCGAGAACGTGCTGTCCGACACCATTACCGCTCTGGGCATGATGGTGTGCTTCTATTACGGCCTGACGGCCTTTGCCTGCGTCTGGTATTTCCGCAAACAGGCGCTGACTTCGGCGCGCCATTTCCTGTTGCGCGGCCTGTGCCCGGGCTTGGGCGGCATCCTGCTGTTCGTCGCGCTGATCCGCACCACGCTGGACAGCATGGACCCGGCCTTTGGCAGCGGTTCTCATATCGGCGGCCTGGGCCTGGTGTTCATTTTGGGCGTGACGGTGGCGCTGACGGGCTTGCTGGTCATGCTGTACATGTATCGTAAATATCCGGCCTTCTTCCGCGGCGAGGTGCTGAAGAAGGGCACACCGGTGTTCAGTTTCGACGAAAATATCTGAGAACCTGTTTACGATCTGCTGCGCGTCGTGAAGCGTTACACGGCGAGTACAAGCTCAAAATGCTCATGTACCACGAGTACATTCCGCTTTTTCGCTCGTTTTCGCCTTGTCTCGCCTTAGCTCGCGAGATTTTGAACAGGTTCTGAGACTCTGAGGGCCGGCTGAGCGCGCGCAAATGAAAAAGCCGCCCGGAAGGGCGGCTTCGACATGGAGGGTGAGGCGGTTCAGATGCGGAAGAAGCGCACCGCTTGATGCAAGCGCTGGGCAATGTCGGACATGGAGTGTGAGCTGTCCGCCACATTGCTGACGATGGCGGTGTTTTCCTCGGCCATCTGCGCCACTTTTTCCATATTCTGCGCGATCTCGGTACTGGCCAGCTTCTGCTCCTGCACGGCGCTGACGATGGTGCCGGTGCTGTCGGTGGACTTGGCCACCGCTTGTTCGCCTTCCTGCAAGGCGTTTTCCACGGTGGAGACAAAGGACTGGCTGCTGCTTAGCGAAGCAAGGCTGGTGGTGATGGCGTCTTCCAGTTCCACCGACTGGGTGCCCAGAACGTGAGTGACCTGGTCGATTTCCTTAGCGGATTCAGCCGAGCGCTCGGCCAGTACGCGCACTTCGTCGGCCACCACAGCAAAGCCGCGGCCCAGTTCGCCGGCGCGCGCGGCTTCGATGGCGGCGTTGAGCGCAAGCAAGTTGGTTTGATCGGCGATGTCGCGCACCTGGCTGGTCATGCTGGTGATCTTACGGGTGTTGGCGACGAAGTTCTTCACCGCTTCGGCAATGCCGTTGACGGCTTTTTCGACATTGTTGACTTCCTTGATCAGCAAGCTGAGTTGGGCGGTGCCGTTCTTGGCGGTGACCAGGCTGGTTTGAGCGTGTTCGCGTACTTCCTGAGCGGCCTCGGCCACGTGGCTGATGCTGACGGTCAGTTCCTCCACGGCGGCGGCGGAGCTGGCGGCGGCCTGACTTTGCTGGTGGGAGGCGGTCAACACTTGTTCGGCGGATTCAGACAATTGGCTGGCCACGCTATTGGCTTCTTCCGCGCCTTGCTGGACGTTGCCGATGGCTTGCACCAACTGCTCGCGCATATCGGCCAGCGCGGCGATGACCTGGGCCGGCTCGTCCTTGCCGTCCGGTGTCAGCTCGATGCGCAGATTGCCGGCGGCCACTTCGCGCGCGGCTTCCACCGCGCTGTTCAGCGGGCGGGTGATGGAGCGGGTCAGCAGCCAGCCTATCAGCGCGGCCGCGGCCAGACAGATGGCGGTGATGGTCAGCGAGGTGGCGCGCACGGCGGTGGCGCTGGTTTCGGCATCTTTGCGGCTGTCCTGGGCGCGGTCCGCCAATGCCTTGCCCAGTGCTTCCACCTTTTGTTCCAACTGGTGGATCAGCGGGCGGTGCTGGTTGACCATGAAGGCTTCAGCTTCTTTGTTCTGGTTGGCCAGCGCGAAGGCCATCAGCTTTTGCGTGGGCGCGTCCAGCGCGGCCTGGGCCTGGCCCACGTCTTTGAGCAGGGCGGCGGTGGCCGGTATCGGCGGGAACTTGGCAAAATGGTCTTCCAATGCTTTTTCGGCGTTGTTGAAGGCCTTGATGGTCTGGTCGGTCTGTGCCTTGATCTCGGCCATCTTGGCCGGGTCGGTTTCAATGATCAGGTCGCGCGCGCCGATGCGCTGTTGTTGCAGGTGGTGATCCAGCTGCGCGACGATCAGCAGGGATTCCAGGCGGTTGTCGGTGATGTCCTCCATGCTGTCGCTGATGGAGGAGAGCCCGTTGAGCATGACCACACTCATGATCAGCACCAGGGCGATCAGCGCGCCGAAGGCGAGGGCGAGTCTTTGTCCAATGCGCAGGTTTTTCATCAGTTTGTCCCGTGGTGACTTTATTGTGGTGCTTCCAATTTAATATATTTATGAAGTGATCAAAAAGTGAATAATTACTTATAGGACAGCGGATAAAATTTTTGGAGACGTTTTTGCGATTCTGCGGAAAAACCATGGGCATGAGACGGGGCGATGGCAAGGCGGGCAGGGGGGCGGCCTGGCGACGTGGCTTATGCGATAGGTATGAAAAAAGCGGACCGGGGTCCGCTTGGTCTGCTTTGCCGCGGCGCGCGGCTTACTTCTGGATTTGCGCCTTGGCTTTGAGTTCGGCGATCAGCTTTTCCACGCGGCCGCCCATGATACGCTGGGTCAGTTGCGGGCGGATGTCGTCTAGCGCCGGCACATTGCGTTGCACGCGGGCGTCGTCCAGCTTGATCACATGCCAGCCGAACTCGGTTTTCACCGGTTTGGCGGTCACTTCGCCCTTGGACAGCTTGGTCATGGCTTCGGAGAACGGCGCTACGAAGGTGCCGGCTTCCTGCCAGTCCAGGTCGCCGCCCTTGTCCTTGCTGCCCGGATCCTGGGATTTCTCCTTGGCCAGCTTGTCGAAGGACTTGCCTTTCTTCAGCGCGTCGATCACCGCCTTGGCTTCGGCTTCGGTTTTCACCAAGATGTGGCGAGCGTGGTATTGCTTGGTTTCCGGCACGCTGGCCACCAGCTTGTCGTATTCGGCTTTCAGGTCGGCGTCGCTGACCGGGTTGGACTTTTCATAGTCCTTGATCAGGCGGTTGGCCAGCGCCATTGCTTGCATATTGGCCAGTTCGGCGGCGAATTCCGGCGATTTGTCCAGACCCTTCTTTACGGCTTCCTGGCGCAGCACTTCGGCGGTGACCAGTTGATCCTTGACCATGTCGCGCGCTTGCGGGTTGGCCGGCTGGCCCTGGGCTTCCATCATCTTGACCACGGCGTCGATGCGGGCGTCGGAAATGGCCTGGCCGTTGACGACCGGGCCGGCAACCACGATGGCGCTGCCGGCGAAGGCGGCGACGAGGGCGCTGGTCAGCAGGAGTTTACGCATATTCTTAGGTGTCCTGAAGGTTTGGTTTATTGGATCTTGGCCTTGGCGCGCAGGTCTTCCACTGCCTTGGCGATGGCTTCTTCTTGCAGTTGGCGGCCGATTTGCGGCTTGGCCTCATCCAGCGACGGAAGCTTGGCGTCACGAATGTCTTCCACCTTGAACACGTGCCAGCCCAGCGGGGACTGGTACGGTTTGCTGCTGGTCTGGCCTTTGCGGATGTCTTTCAGCGCGGCGGCCAGCGGCGGGTCCATGCGGTTGAGGTTGCCCCAGCCCATTTCGCCGTTGCTTTGCTTGGCGTTGGGGTCGATGGAGCGGGTTTTCACCAGTTCGTCGAACTTGGCGCCTTTTTTCAGATCGGCGATCACTTTCTGCGCGTCGGCCTCGCTCTTCAGCGTGATCTGGCGCGCGTGGATCTCCTTGCTGCCGGTCTGTTGGGCGGCGAGCTTGTCGTAGACGCTCTTGATCTGGGCGTCGCTCACCGGCGCTTGTTTGGCGATGTCGGCGAACAGCGCTTCTCGCAGCATTTCATTGCGGATGTCATCCAGGCGCTGGGTGAACAGCGGCTGCTTGTCCAACTGGCGCTTGCGCGCTTCCTGCAGGATGACTTCGCGGGTGATCAGCGAGGTTTTCAACTGCTCGCGCAATTCCGGATTGTCCTGAGCCTTGCCGCCGCTGCTTTGCACGATGTTGGCGACTGCGGCGTCCAGTTCTTTCTTGTCGATGGCTACGCCGTTGACCACGGCGATGGATTCCGCGGCGGCGGGCAGGGCGATGGTGGCGGCCAGCACGACGGCGGCGATGCGGGAAAGCTTCATGGGGTACCCCTTGGATGGAATCAAGTCAGATTTCTTCAGGCGTGAACGCTCTGATGGCCAGAGCGTGCACCTTGGTTTGCATCAAGTCGCCCAGCGTTTCGTAGATCAGCCGGTGGCGATGCACGCGGCTCAGCCCCTGAAAGCGGGCGCTGACAATGGTGAGTGTGTAATGCCCGCCGCCGTCGCGCGCGCCGGCGTGGCCGGCGTGCAGCGCGCTGTCGTCCTGAATATCCAGGTGTTCCGGCGTTAAGGCTTGCAAGGCGGAACGGAGGAGTTCAACCGTGGCGCTCATTGCGGCAATACCTTGAGGAAGGGTTTGACACTGACGCCGGCGTAGACGCCGGCCGCCACATAGGGATCCGCGTCGGCCCAGACCTGGGCGGCGTCCAGTGATTCGAACTCGGCGACGATCAGGCTGCCGCTGAAACCGGCGGGGCCGGGGCAGGCGCTGTCAATGGCGGGACAGGGGCCGGCCAGCACAAGGCGGCCGGCGTCCTGCAACGCCTGCAAGCGGGCAAGGTGGGCCGGGCGGGCTTCCAGCCGGCGCGGCAGCGAGTCTTCATGATCTTGGCCGATGATGGCGTAAAGCATTATTTCTTTTCCTCAATGTATTTGGAGAGGAACAGGCTTTGGGCGATGACGAAGGCCAGCATCAGGCCCAGGCCGCCAAACAGTTTGAAATTGACCCATACGTCTTCGCTGAAGCGATAGGCAACAAATAGATTGAGCGCGCCCATAAAGGCGAAGAAGCCCACCCAGGCCCAGGTCAGCTTGCGCCATACCGGCGCGGGGAGCTGCAACTGTTGGCCCATCATCAGCTTCAGGCCGTTTTTGCCCAGGAAGTCGCTGATCAGTAGGCCGGCGCCCATCACCCAGTACAGCACGGTGGGCTTCCACATGATGAAGTGCTTGTCGTGCAGCAGCAGGGTGGCTCCGCCCAGCACCACGATCAGGCCAAGGCTGACCCACTGCATGGTGTCCACCTTGCGGTGGCGCAGCCAAGTCCAGCCCACCAGCAAGGTGGTGGCGACGATGGCGACGCCGGTGGCGATGAACATGTCGCGGCTCAGCCAGTAAGTGGCGAAGAACAGGACGACGGGAAACAGGTCAGTGAAGAATTTCATGCGCACGATTATGGGGGCGGCCCGGCGGATATTCAAGCCGGGCAAGGGTTGAAGAGTTCAATGCGAAACGGAGGCTCGCCGGGCGTTTGCGCGCAGGGCGAGCCTGTTGCAAGGCAGCGTCAGCGCTGGGTTTGCTTGACCACGCTCATCGCGCTGGCCACTAGCGAGCTTACGTCGGCCACGTTGGCCGGCAGGATGATGGTGTTGTTTTCCTTGGCCAGTTTGCCGAAGGCGGCCACGTATTGCTCGGCCACTTTCAGGTTGACCGCTTCCAGCCCGCCCTCGGTGTGGATGGAACTGGCCACGCGCTTGATCGCGTCGGCAGTGGCATCCGCCACTAGGCGCAGCGCTTCGGCTTCGCCCAGCGCTTTGTTGATGGCGGCCTGTTTGTCGCCCTCGGAATTGTTGATGGTGGCTTGCATCTCGCCTTGGGATTTCTGGATCGCCGCTTCGCGCGAGCCGTTGGCCAGGTTGATCTGCTCCATCTTCAAGCCTTCGGACTGGGCGATGCGCGCGCGCTTTTCCCGCTCCGCGGTGATTTGCGCCTGCATCGCGTGCAGGATGTCCTGCGGGGGTACCAGGTCCTTGATCTCGTAGCGCAGCACTTTCACGCCCCAGTTGACGGCGGCTTCGTCCAGCGCGGCCACCACGGTCTGGTTGATCTCGTCGCGTTCCTCAAAGGTTTTGTCCAGCTCCATCTTGCCGATCACCGAGCGCAACGTGGTTTGCGACAGCTGGGTGATGGCGATGATGAAGTTGCTGGTGCCGTAGGAGGCGCGCTGGGCGTCGGTTACCTGAAAGTAGAGGATGCCGTCCACTTTCAACTGAGTGTTGTCGCGGGTGATGCAGACCTGGCTGGGCACGTCCAGCGGCACTTCCTTCAGGCTGTGCTTGTAGGCGATGCGGTCGATGAAGGGAACGATGATGTTGAGGCCAGGCGCCAGTGTGCCGTGGTAGCGGCCGAGGCGCTCGACGATGTAAGCGTTCTGCTGCGGCACCACGGCCAGTGATTTGAACACGAAGACGATGACAGCGGCGAGCAGGATCAGGGGCAGGAGTTCCATGGGTCTTATTGTTCCGGTTGGGTTGAACTGATTTTGAGCAGATTGCCGTCGCGGCCGACGATGTAGGCGGTGGCGCCGGTTTCCAGCGGCGCGCCGTCGACCGGGGCGGCGTCCCAGGCTGCGCCGCGGTATTGCACGCGGGCGTGGCCGGAGGCGGGGGCGTGGAGAATTTGCACCGGCTGACCGAGATCCGGGTCGTCGGCCCGCGGCTGGGCGGGGAGGGGCGGATGTCGGCGTTTGTAGCCGTAGACCAGCGCCACGCCGGCCACGCCGGCGATGCTGGCGATCACGTATTGGCTGGCTTCGGGCGCGCCCAGCCAGGCGGACACGCCGCCGCACAACATGGCGACGGCGACGACCAGCAGGTAAAAGGTGCCTGAGTAGAACTCGGCGATCAGCGCGATCAGCGCGCTGGCAATCCAGATGGCGGTTAGCGGCAAGACGATGCCCTTGTCAAATTAATGCGCTCATTTTCATGCCATCGCCGCGGAATGACAAGCGAACGGGAGCGCGCCCCTCAAAAACGAACGCGCTCTCAAGAGTTGGTTCAATGCCGCGTTGCCGAAGCGCGGCGGACATCAAACCGGTTCTTTAGACATGATCTTTGTCCGGCAGATAATGGGACAGGCGAGCCTCTTCCTCGTCATCCAGCCAGAATTTGTCCAGCATGACCCAGACTACGGCAAGCAGCGAAGCAAGCACGACGAGCAGGATGATCATGGCTTTGGCTCCTTTAGGGTGAACAAGGCGCATTCCCGTTTTCATTGTAGTGCTTGCCCCGGCGCTTTGCCGGTGATAGGGGTACAATCCACCCCTTCAGACACCCAGAGGGACGGAATGTTCCATTTGCAAGCGTTGGCGCAGGCCGAGGTTGAAATCAAGAAGAGCCGTTTCATCGGCATTGTGCAAGCGGTGAGCAGCCGGGAGGAGGCGCAGGCGCGGCTGGCGGAGATCCGCGCCCAATGGCCGGATGCGCGTCATTACTGCGCGGTGTTGCTATGCGGCGCGGATTCCATGCTGGACGACGACGGCGAACCTTCCGGCACTGCTGCGCGGCCAATGTACAACGTGCTTAGGCACAAGGGCGTCTGCGATGTGCTGGCGGTGGTGGTGCGGTATTTCGGAGGAATAAAATTGGGTGCGGGCGGCTTGGTCAGAGCCTACACTCAAGCTGTTAACGCCGCGATGGATGCGGCCTGCCTGGTGGCGGTGGTGCCGCGCGGAGATTACGATGCGACGGTGGATTTCGCCGGCGAGGCGCGTCTGCGCCATTTATGCCAAGAGTTGGGGGTGCCGGTGTCGGCCCCCAGTTACGGCGAACGGGTGAGCTTGAGGCTGAGCTTGCCTCTCGCTGAGGCGGAGGCCCAGTTGGCGGCGTTGACGGACGGGATGGCCGGCGCGCTGGAGGTGTCGCCGGTCGACTGAGGCGCCGTACGGCGCGGGCGGGGCCGCGCCGGCCCTTCAAGCTGGAGAGAGGGAACTCATGTCGCAACAGCAATATCGCCTGGTGACGCGCAGCGATTTCGACGGACTGGTGTGCGCGGTGCTGCTCAACGAGCTGAATCTGATCAACGAGATCAAGTTCGCCCACCCCAAGGACATGCAGGACGGCAAGGTGGAGATCACCGAGAACGACATTACCACCAACCTGCCTTACGTGGCGGCGGCGCATCTGGTCATCGACCATCATCTTTCCGAAACCCTGCGCAACTCCAGCGCGGACAATTATGTGATAGACCCCAAGGCGCCCTCGGCGGCGCGGGTGGTGTACAACCACTTTGGCGGCAAGCAGGCGTTTCCCAATATCAGCGACGAGATGATGGAGGCGGTGGACAAGGCCGATTCCGCGCAGTACACGCTGCAGGAAGTGCTGCACCCGTCCGGCTGGGTGCTGCTCAATTACCTGATGGACGCGCGCACGGGTCTGGGGCGCTTCAAGGAGTTCCGCATCAGCAATTATCAGCTGATGCTGGACTTGATCCGGTATTGCCGAGATCACAGCATCGATCAGATCCTGGCCCTGCCGGATGTGCAGGAGCGCGTGGAGTTATACGCCAAGCACGAGGCGCTGGCCAAGGAGCAGATCCGTCGCTGTTCCCGCGTTTATGGCAACCTGGTGGTGTTGAATCTGCTGCATGAAGATGTGATTCACCCGACCAACCGCTTCATGATTTACGCGCTGTTCCCAGACTGCAATATCTCCATCCATCAGTTGTGGGGCGTCAATCGTCAGAACACGGTGTTCGCGGTGGGCAAGTCCATCATCAACCGCACTTCGCGCACCAATGTCGGCGCGCTGATGCTGCAGTACGGTGGCGGGGGGCACGAGGCGGCTGGCACTTGCCAGGTGGGCAACGACCAAGCCGAGGATGTGCGCGATGAGTTGATCGCGCGCATCCGCGGCCACGGCTGAGAAAACTGCCCCTGGCAACCATTAACGATCTTGAGAGCAAGCCCTAGTCCGCGCATAGATCTTGGACGGACGCTAAACGTCAGGCCAGCTGGCGCAGTACGTCCAGGGCCTGATGCAGGTCCTTGCACACCGCCAGCGCTTGATGGGTCTGGTCCGCCGGCGGCGTAACCAGGTCCGGCACCAGGATCACCCGCATGCCGGCGGCGACGCCGGCGTGCAGGCCGTAGATCGAGTCTTCCAGCACCACACAGCGGAGCGGGTCCACGCCCAGCTTGCGCGCGGCGGCCAGATAGACGTCCGGCGCCGGCTTGGTGTGGGCCACTTCGTCACCGGCCACCACGGTGTCGAAATACCGCGAGAGCCCGGTGCGGCCCAGCTTGATGTCGGCCAGCTGGCGCTGGGTGGAGGTGGCCACCGCGCGCGGCAGCGCTTGCGCGTCGACCCAGTCCAGCAAGGCCTCGATGCCGGTCTTCAGCGGAATCTCCTCATGCTCCAGCATCTGCCAGTAATGGCGGCGGCCCACGTTTTGCAGCGCGACGGCCCCGTCCTGGCTGCCCAGTCTCTCGCTGAGGAATTCGGTGCAGCGGCGCATGGACAGGCCCACCATGTCCAGCAGCAGTTGATCGCTGAGCGGCATGTCCAGCTCGTCGGCGGCGCGGCGCCAGGACTCCATGGAAATTCTTTCGGTGTCTATCATCAAGCCATCCATGTCGAACAGAATGGCGTCATAGTTTTGCGGCATGCGGGCTCCTTTTCCGGGCTTCGACCTTACCCCTATAGCCCGGCTGCGGCAAGCGCTCCCCCTCTGGTATAGTGGGCCATCGTAAACGGCAGAGGAGGCGGATGTGCAATCGGTATTGGTGGCCAACCCCAAGGGCGGCAGCGGCAAATCGACCTTGGCGACCAATCTGGCCGGCTATTACGCCGCGCGCGGCAAACGCGTGATGCTGGGCGATGTGGACCGGCAGCAATCCTCGCTAGGCTGGCTGGCGCAACGCGACGCGGCGCTGCCCTCCATCGCGGGCTGGGAGGTTAAGGCTGGCGAGGCGGCGCGGCCACCCAAGGGCACCGAGGTGGTGGTGTTGGACAGCGCGGCGGGCCTGCACGGCAAGAAGCTGGCGGCGCTGGTGTCCCGGGTAAGCCGCATCCTGGTGCCCATTCAGCCGTCGCCGTTCGATATGTGGGCGAGCGAGGCTTTTTTCGAGCAACTGCTGGAAGAGAAGGCCATCCGGAAGAACAAGGCCTTCATGGCGGTGGTGGGCATGCGGGTGGATCCTCGCACTCGCTCCGCGCGCGAGCTGGAGAAATTTCTGGCGGATCACGAAGTGCCGGTGTTGACCTGGTTGCGCGACACCCAACTTTACGTGCAGGCGGCTTCCAGCGGGTTGTCGCTGTTCGACCTGCCTGTGTCGCGCACCCAGCGCGACCGCGAAGCCTGGCAGCCGCTGCTGAACTGGCTGGGCGAGGAAGACGAAAGCTGGTGCGACAAGTGAAATGTTTTGTCTTGATCTGAAATAAAATGGCTTGACGTGAAGAAACCGGCGGCGTAAGGTGTGCCGGTAAGTGCGTGCGAGCCAAACGAGGCGTCGCAGGGGACACTGTAAACGGGAGCCGTCGGGGCTCCCGTTTATATTTGGGGCCCCTCGTTTTTTGACTCTATTTCCGCTTTGGGAGCACACGCATGATCAAGACAGAACTCAATTACGGCGACGTTTATCTGGTGCCGAAAAAAACCGTAGTGGACAGCCGCAAGGAATGCGACACCTCGGTGCAGTTCGGCCCGCGCCGTTTCGACATGCCGGTCTACGCGTCGAATATGAAGTCGGTGGTCAGTGCCGAGACCAGTGAGCTCTTCGCCGCTCAGAACTGGTTCTACACCATGCACCGCTTCAATGTGGACGCGGTGGCTTTCACCCGCGCCATGCAGGGAAAAGGTCTGTTCGCCTCCATCAGCGTAGGCGTCAACGAAGACACCCACGAACAACTGGACGCGCTCAAGCAAGCGGGGCTCACCCCTGAGTACATGACGCTCGACATCGCCAACGCCTGGTGCGTGAAGGCGGAGCGCATGATCAAGCACATCAAGCAGCTCTTCCCCGGTACTTTTCTGATCGGCGGCAACATCGCCACCGCCGAGGCCGCGCGCGATCTGGAAAGCTGGGGCTGCGATGCGATCAAGGCCGGCATCGCCGGCGGCCGCGTCTGCATCACCAAGAACAAGACCGGCTTCCATCGTCCGATGATTTCCACGGTGCAGGACTGCGTGGCCGCGGTCAAAGTGCCGGTGATCGCGGATGGCGGCATCGTCGAGCACGGCGATATCGCCAAGGCGCTGGCCTGCGGCGCCAGCATGGTCATGGCGGGCTCGCTGTTTGCCGGTTACGACGAATCCGCCGGCGAGATCGTCGAGATCAACGGCAAACACTACAAGGAATACTTCGGCAGCGCCTCTCAGTTCAACAAGGGCGCCTACGTCAACGTCGAAGGCAAGAAAATCCTGGTGGAGTACAAGGGCAGCATCGGCAAGCTGTTGCGCGAACTGAAGGAAGACCTGCAGTCGTCGATCAGCTACGCCGGCGGCAACACCTTGCAGGCCTTGCGCAACGCTGAACTGATCCAGGTTCGCCGCTGATCCGGGCTGCTCGGCTCAGGCGTGCTGCGTCGTCGGACGGGGCGCGTCTTCTTGAGGCTGGGCGCGGCATTGCGCCCAGATCGAGCACTCCAGTTGCATGGCCACCTCGTCGCGTTGATTGAGGGTGGTCCAGCGCACTTTCACCACGCCGAAGCCGGGCTGGCTGTTGGAGCGGCGCTTGTCCAGCACCTCCACGGCGACTCGCAAGGCGTCGCCGGCGCGGGTGGGCTGCGGCCAGCGCATCTTGTCGATCTGCATGCCGATCAGGCCGTTGGCCATCTTCCCAAGCTCGGTCTGGGTCACTAGCCGCATGCTCAGGCTGCTGGTCTGCCAGCCGCTGGCGGCCAGGCCGCCGAACAGGCTGTCCGCGGCGCTTTGCGGGTTGGTATGGAAATGCTGCGGATCATACTGCCGTGCGAAGCCGATCAGCTCTTCCTCGCTCAGTACGTGGGTGGGGCTGTGGAACAATTGTCCCGCTTTCAAATCTTCAAAATAGAGCATATCGACTTACGTTTGCGTCATCTCGAGCGCGCAGCTTAACGCGGCCGGCGAAACGGGTCAAAATCCGCAAGGCATTCAGCCGAGCAAGGGGAATATTTTGTCGCAAGATAGACAGTTGGAAGTGTGCGCCGGCTCGCTGGCGTCCTGCCTGGCCGCCGCGCAGGGCGGCGCGGCCAGGGTGGAGTTGTGCGCCAGCCTGGAAACCGGCGGCGTCACGCCGTCGCCGGGCATGATCGCGCTGGCGCGGCAGCGGCTGGACATCGGCCTGCATGTGATCGTGCGTCCGCGCGGCGGCGATTTTCTGTATTCCGACGACGAATTCGAAGTGATGCGCCGCGACGTGCTGGCCTGCCGCGAGCTGGGGGCGGACGGCGTGGTGCTGGGCCTGCTGACCGCGGACGGCGACGTGGACGTGGAGCGCAGCCGCGAGCTGGTCCAACTGGCCGGGCCGATGAGTTGCACCTTTCACCGCGCCTTCGACATGGCGCGAGAGCCCGAACAGGCGCTGGAGCAAGTCATCGCCAGCGGCTGCCGACGCGTGTTGACCTCCGGCCAGGCGCCGGACGCGCTGGAAGGCGCGGCCCTGATCAACCGTTTGCGCCGCCAGGCGGGGGCGCGGCTGATTCTGATGCCGGGCGGCGGCGTGCGGCCGGACAATCTGGCCGAGCTGGCGCGGGCCACCGGCTGCCGTGAATTCCACGCCTCCGCTCGGGCCAGGGTGAGCAGCGCGATGCGCCATCGCCAAGCCGGGGTGAGCATGGGGGCGGCGGGTATGGACGAGTATGACAGAATGGAAACCTGTGTCGAAACCGTGCGAGCCATGACGGATTTGCTGCGCGGATTGGATTGACGCTTGTCTGGCGGAACGGATTTGCAGGATGATTCTGGCATTTTCCGGCCGCGGGTCATGAGGAGCGCAGAATGAGCAAGCCGTCGCATGTGGTCAATATCGATCAGGTGGAAGCCGTGGACTATCGGGAAGGGGAAGGGTGGGGCGGCAGCTATCAGCCGTTGACGCCGGCGCTGGACGCCTTGCCCGGCCGGCTGGGCGCCAATTTGACCCGTCTGCCGCCGGGGCGCGCGGGCTGTCCCTTTCACTCCCATGCCCGCGAGGATGAAATCTTCTATGTGTTGTCCGGGCGCGGAGTGCTGCGCCTGGGCGATAGCCTGCAGGAAATCGGTCAGGGAGACTGTATTTCCTGCCCTGCGGGCACCGGCGTCGCGCATCAGATCGCTAATCCTTTCGATCAAGACCTGGTCTACCTCGGCATCGGTGTCAACGACCCGCACGAGGTCTGCGTCTATCCGGACAGCGGTAAGGTGCTGGTCCGCCATCTGAAGCAGGTGGGGCGGCTGGAGAGCGCGCCGTATTACGACGGGGAGCCGGCGCGCCCCGGCATCTTCGACTTGCTGGAGCGCCAGCAGGCCCTGCCCCGGAAATAGGCGGTTTGGCATGCGGCGGCGGCATGAGCGATAAAGGAACCATCGCTCATTAATGGACAAGGCAATGAAGAGGCGGGGATTAAGTCTTGCGGGAGCGGTGTTGGCGCTGGCCTGGCCGCTGAGCGCGGCGGCGGCGGAGCCCTTGCTGCTCTGCTACGAGGACCAGGCCTCTTATCCCTGGCTGGACGGCCGCGGCGGCGGGCTGGACATTCAACTGATCAAACACCTGCAGGGCGGGTTGAAACGGGAGCTGTCCCTGCATCCAATGCCGTGGCGGCGCTGCATCAATATGCTGCGCCAAGGCAAGATGGACGGCGCCTTCGCCGCCAGCTTTGTGCCGGAGCGCTTGCAATGGGGGGTATACCCCATGTTGTCGGACGGCGCGCCGGACGCCAGCCAGCGTCTGCATAGCGCCACTTACTCCCTGTACCGGCTCAAGGGCACCACGGTGGACTGGGACGGCGCGCGCCTGTCCAGCGGCATGGCGCCGATAGGCATGCAGACCGATTTTTCCATCGGTGTTTTCCTGCGCAAGCAGCAGGTGGCGATAGACGACAGCAACCGCGATCCGCTGGCCATCTTGCAAATGTTGCGCTTGCGGCGCTTAAGCGGCGCGGCGCTGCAAACGCCGCGCGCGGAGCAGATTCTGCACGACCATCCCGAGCTGGCGGAGGCGATAGAGCGCTGCCGGCTGCCTTTGGAAGAGAAACCTTATTTTTTGATACTGTCTCGCCAATTGGCGTACCGCGAGCCGGGCCTGCCGGGCAGAATCTGGGCGGAACTGGAACGGCAACGGGAAGCGCCGGCTTTTCTCGCCCAGTTGCGGGTGGCGGGAGCGCACCGGGAAGCAGGCGGGGCTGCGCGCAAATGAAGACAGAATGCTCAGCGACCGCTTGCTATCAAACTTAAAGTTTTTGCTTTATTATTTTCCGCTCCATGATTGACTTGGGAATCCCAATGCATAAAAAAACGCTTCTGGCCGCAGGCTGTTTGTGGCTGACCGCCGGACCGGTCTTGGCGGAGGCCTGGTCCTATCCCGGCTGGCAGGACGGCCGCGATACCCGCGTCAAGGCGCTGGCTCTGTTGCAAACCTTGAACGCCACCTTGCTGAGCAATAGCAGCGCCACCCGCACTTTGCAGCAGTGGTGCGCCGATCACCGGATGGCGTCGCCGGCCCAGATTCGCGCCTTGCGCAATCCGGCGGACCACAAGGACGCCAGCGCGGAAGTGCGCGCCCAGTTGCAGGCGCGGCCTGGCGAACGCATCGCCTACCGCCGCGTGCAATTGGCCTGCGGCGAACACGTACTGTCCGAGGCCGATAACTGGTATCTGCCCTCCAAGCTGAGCGCGGAAATGAACCGCCTGCTGGACAGCAGCGATGTGCCGTTTGGCCGCGCGGTAGCCGCGCTGAATTTCCGCAGGCAGACTGAGGAGGTCAAACTGCTGTGGTCGCCGTTGCCGGCTGGCTGGGAAATGAAAGCCGCTGCTTCGGAGACCGCCGCCGCCGGGCTGGATATCGCCCAGCAAGTGCTGCAACACCGCGCCGTGCTGTATCGCGGCAGCGACAACGCGCCGTTCAGCGTGGTGGTGGAAACCTATCAGCGCGAAGTCTTCGCCTTCCCTCTGGCTTATTGAGAATCTGTTCATGATCTGCTGCGGGTCAGCAGATAGCTCGAGCCGGGTGCTGGCAGCGCCCGCCGAGTAAACATCACAAGAAAAAACGACCATGATGAAGCAAAAACAAATGCTGGGCTGCCTGTTGGTGGGCAGCCTGATGGCGGGCCAGCCGGTGCTGGCGGACCGCTTGGACGACATCCTGCAACGCGGCAGCGTGCGGGTGGGCACCACCGGCGACTACCGCCCGTTCAGCGAACGCGATTCCGGAGGCGACTACCGCGGCCTGGATATCGAAATGGCCCAGAGCCTGGCGCGGGCGCTGGGCGTCAAGCTGGAACTGGTGGCCACCAGCTGGCCGACGCTGATGCGTGACCACGCTGCCGGCAAGTTCGACATCGCGATGAGCGGGGTGTCGATCAATCTGGAGCGGCAGAAGCGGGCGCTGTACTCGCTGCCTTATCTGAACGACGGCAAAACGCCGATCACCCGCTGCGAAAACGCGCAGCGCTTCCAGACCATCGCCCAGATCAACCAGCCCCAGGTCAAACTGATCGTCAACCCGGGCGGCACCAATGAAAAGTTCGCTCGCGCCCGCCTGCCGGCGGCCACGCTGACCGTGCATCCGGACAACGTCACCATTTTCCGGCAGATCATAGACGGCAAGGCGGATCTGATGGTGACCGATGCGGTGGAAACCCGTTACCAGCAAAAGCTGCACCCGGAGCTGTGCGCGGTGCACCCGGACAAGCCGTTCGACTTTTCGCAAAAAGCCTATCTGCTGCCCAACGACTGGCGCTGGAAAGCCTGGGTGGACCAATGGCTGAGCCAGAGCCTGCAAAACGGCGAATTCGCCGGCCTGTCGGCGAAGTGGCTGGGGAAATAAATCTAGCCTAGGCTTCGCTGCCTCGCAGTTGCTCGATATAGCAATTGAACAGCTCGGCGTGGCTGGCCACGCCGAGCTTCAGATACAGATTGCGGCGGTGCACCTTGACCGTTTCCGGCGAAATGGCCAATTGCTGGGCGATGGCCTTGCTGGACAGGCCGCACAGCGTCAGCCGCGCCACCTCGGCTTCGCGCTCTGACAGCTTGCCGTGGCCAAAATGACTCAGCGTTTGAGTCAACTGGTCGGACAGGCGGGCAGCAGGCGGGGTGGGCGCGGAGCATAACTGCCAGTGACGCCGCATCGCGGACAGCAGCCAGGGCTGCATCACGCGCAGCTTGCCGATGTCGGCTGGCTCGAACTCGCTGGCCTTGCCCAGCGACAATGACAAGACCTGTCCCGCATCGACGCGCAACAGCACCTGAACCTCGTCCACGCCGACTTCGCCGCTCATGTAACGTTGAAAATATTCGCTTTGACGGAAGTGGTCCGGCGCGATGTCGGGCAAGTGGTGGATGCCGTCGACAAAAGGGCGCTGCGTGTATTGATAGAAGGGGTCCAGCAGGTATAGCCCCTGGCAGTAAAGCGCCATCGGCGACGCCGCGGCCTGGTGCTGAAAATCGCACTCTTCCAGAATCCGTGGCGGCGCATCCGAGTGGTAACAAGCGGCCAGCGCATTGTCCAGCGGCACGCCGCCGCGCAACAGCAAAACCATCTGACGCCAAAACCCGGGCAGGCCGATTTGCGCCATCAGCTGAGCCAGATGATGGTGCAGCGGCAGTTCCTTCAACAAAGCTTCCATCCGGCAATCCCCGCTTGGGGTAACCCATCACGGTGATTGGGCACCTTCTCGCGTCAAAATACACTGTCTTCCGCAAGTCTGACTACAAGACCATAGCGACAAGAGGAGAACAGCATGAGCCAAGAAGCAAGCAGTCCGGGATTGCGCCGCTCGTTGAGTGTGACGGATGTCGTGTTGATTACCGTATCCGGCGTGACGCCGGCCAGTTCCATTTTCGTGATTGCACCGTTTGCGCTGCAAGGCGCCGGCAGCGGAGCTTTTTTGGCCTTCGCGCTGGCGGCGGCGCTGGCCGTCGCGTTCGCGCTTTGCTACGCCGAGCTGGGCGCGGCCCACCCCAACGCCGGCGGAGAATACGTGATCATCGAGCGGGTGTTCGGCCGCGCGCTCAGCCTGCAAATGTATCTGCTGATTTTATGCCTGTTGTTGTTCATCCCCGCGGTGCTGGCCACCGGCGCCGCGCCCTATCTGAACTCCGCGCTGGGCACCCGGCTGGACGGCGCCGAAGTGGCGCTGGCCATGATCGTGCTGTGTTTCGGCATCGCGGTGCTGGACATCAAGCTGAACGCCTGGCTGACCGGCTCCTTCCTGCTGCTGGAGCTGGCCGCCTTGGCCTTGATCGCCTGGCTGGGTTTCAGCGAAGCGCAGCAGCCGGCGACGGTGCTGTGGCAGCCGGTAAAGGCGGCGGCCGACGGCGGCCTGAGCGCGGTCTCCGCCGCGACGATCTTCGCCATGGTGGGGACGGCCGTGTTCGCTTACAACGGTTTTGGCGGGGCGGTGTACTTTGCCGAGGACATGCGAGAAAGCGGCCGGCCGGTGGCGCGGGCGGTGCTGGCTGCGCTGTCCATCGTGGTATTGGTGGAGTTGATACCGGTGACCGCCTTGATCCTGGGCGCGCCGTCGCTGGCTGAGATGAGCCGGCAGGCTGACCCGATCAACTACGTGCTGAGTCATTTGAGCAGTCCGACGCTGGCGCGGGTGATCAGCGGCGGCATCTTTTTATCGGTGTTCAACGCCATCATCGCCATCGTGGTGCAAAGCGGCCGCTTTTTGTACTCCAGCGGCAGGGACGGCTTGTGGCCGGCGCCGGCGAGCCGGGCGCTGCAGCGCATCCATCCGCGCTTTGGCACGCCCTGGGTGGCCACGCTGGCATTGGCCATCCCGTCCGCCTTGTTGACCTTTCATTCCAGCTTGGGCGATCTGGCTTCCTTCACCGTAATCATCCTGATGCTGAACTACTTATTGCTGGCGCTGGCGGCCTTGCGCAGCCGCCTGGGCCTGCACCCTCACCCTTACCGCATGCCGGGCTGGCCGTGGCCGCCCTTGCTGGCTGTGGTTGGCAGCCTGGCCCTGTTGTGGGCGGTGCTGCGGGACGCGCCGGCGCGCGACTGGTGGATTATCGGCGGCATCGCGCTGACCGGGCTCTTGCTGGCGGGCCGTAAGCAGCCCGTCGCGGTATTGATCGTTGAAGAACAGAAAGAGAGGTGATTATGTTGAAACGAGCCAGGGCATTGGGCATTCGCATCGGCCAGGGCGAGCCCGGCCCCTTGAACGCGATTACGGACGTGCCCGGCGTGCGGGTGGGGCATGCCGCCGCCTGGGCGGATTTCGACGACGGCCGCCGCGCACGCACGGGGGTCACGGTGATTGAGCCGCGGCCGGGTTTGGCGCGGCGCAGGCCGTGCTTTGCCGGCGTGCATGTCTTGAACGGCAACGGCGACGCCACCGGGCTGGAGTGGCTGCGCGAGGCCGGCGTGCTGAGCACGCCGATCGCGCTGACCAATACCCACAGCGTGGGCGTGGTGCGAGACGCCTTGATCGCCAGCGAGCGCGAGGCGGTGGCCGGAGAGCCTCAGCTGTATTGGACCATGCCGGTGGTGCTGGAAACCTTTGACGGCCTGCTCAACGACATCAACGGCTTCCACGTGACGGCGGAGCACGCGCGCGCCGCGCAAAAGGCGGCCAGCGGCGGCTTGCCTGCCGAGGGCAGCGTGGGCGGCGGCAGCGGCATGATCTGCCACGAGTTCAAGGGCGGCATCGGCACTGCTTCGCGGCGGCTGCCGGCGGAGGCGGGCGGCTGGACCGTGGGCGCGCTGGTGCAGGCCAACCACGGCAAGCGCGGCTCCTTGCTGGTGGAGGGCTATCCGGTGGGCCGCCGCCTGAGTTGCGCGGAGATTCCCTCTCCGTTTGAGACCGGGCGGCTGCCGCAGCCCGGCATGGGCTCCATCGTGGCGGTGCTGGCCACCGACGCGCCCTTGTTGCCGGATCAATGCAGGCGGCTGGCGCAGCGCGCCGGCATCGGCATCGCCCGAACCGGCGGCGGCACCGAGGACTCCAGCGGCGACATCTTCGTGGCCTTTGCCACGGGCAATCAGGGCTTGCCGATGACCGATTACGCCGGCAAGGGCGCGTTGACCTGCGCGGTGGAAATGGTGAACGCGGACCATCTGTCGCCCTTGTTCGAGGCGGCGGCGGAAGCGGTGGAAGAGGCCATCGTCAACGCCTTGCTGGCGGCGGGAGAGCTGACGGGCAACCACGGTCACGCGGCGCATGGACTTAAGGCCGAGCGCTTGCTGAGCGCGCTGAGGGAAAGCGGCTGGCGTCCGCGTTAAGACCCGCTAACCAAACCCCTGATCCTGCGTTGCGCCTCCTTGTCGTACTACTTGTACTGCCTGCGTCGGCGCGCCTTGGCTCAGGTTCTCTGCGAGGTTTTGTTAGCGGCTCTAAGCCGCAGGTCCGCCCGGCTCCGACGTTGGGTTCGCGCTATGTGATGCTATTATCATTGTGTGGCCGCCCCGGCGGCGAATCGACGTGCAGGAGGCGGGCATGAAGACACCGGACATTCCGGCGGACGAGCCGCAGCGTTTGGCGACCCTACGCGCGTTGGGCGTGCTGGACACGGCGGCGGAGGAGCGTTTCGACCGGCTGACCCGCATGGCCAAGCGCTTGTTCCGGGTGCCTATCGCCTTGGTCAGCCTAGTGGACGAAAACCGCCAGTGGCTCAAGTCCTGCGTCGGCATGTCGACGGTGGAAACCGGGCGCGATATTTCCTTTTGCGGCCACGCCATTCTGGGCGATGACATCTTCTACATCCCGGACGCCTTGGCGGATGAACGTTTCGCCGACAATCCGCTGGTGACGGGCGCGCCGCATATCCGTTTCTACGCCGGTTGTCCGCTGCATGCCGCCAACGGCGCCAAGGTGGGCACTCTGTGTGTGATCGACGTCCAGCCGCGGGAGTTCGATCACGACGACGCACAGGCGCTGCACGATCTGGCGCGCATGGTGGAGGCGGAACTGATTGCCTTCCAGGCCGCCACTACGGATGAACTGACCGGCCTTTCCAACCGGCGAGGTTTCCGGCTGCTGGCGCAGTACAGCCTCAATTTCTGCGCGCGGCAAAACCTGCCGGTCAGCCTGGCTTTTATGGACCTGGACAAGTTCAAGGCGATCAACGATTGCTTCGGTCACGCCGCCGGCGACCAGGCGCTGGCGGCCTTCGCTGAGCTGATGCGCGGCTCTTTTCGATCCGCGGACCTGCTGGCGCGGCTGGGCGGAGACGAGTTCGTGGTGTTGCTGTCCGATGTCGGGCAGGAGCGGGCGCAGGCGGCGATGGCCAAATTCGAACGCCATCTGGACGCTTACAACGCCGGCTCCGGGCAGCCGTATCCGCTGGCGTTTTCCGCCGGCATTGTCGAGCTGGACGCGGAGCGCCATTTCTCCATCGAGGCCTTACTGGCAGAGGGCGATGAACTGATGTATTCGATCAAAGCCGCTAAAAGGTAGCTTTTCGTGGCTGTCCATGTGTTTTTTGCGCCGGAACTTCACTTTGCATGCCCCTCTGCTCTGAAAACAGACTGCGCATTGCATGCGTTACGAATAATATTCAAGAGTCCGTTCAAGGCCTCGCTCTTGCTCGCACGAGCGTAAACACGTTTTCAGAGTGGGCGCGCCGCCTGGAGCGCCGTCCCGACCGCTATGAGTACCGAGCGCACATATCTGGCGGGCAGCATAGGTCGGCACGTGCTGCACTGCTTCACCGCCGAAGCGGCGCGGGCGACGCACTGAAAGCGGCCGCTCAGTCCCGCTCCAGCCAGGCTTTGGCCGCGGACAGATCGCGCGCCACCCAGTCGGCGTCGGCTTCGAATTGCGCGTCGTCGACGCCTGGCTGGCGGAACAGCGTCAACAGCAACTCGCAACCCTCGTCCCGCGCCAGCAGACGCAAGGGGACGTAGACTTCAGCCTGACCGGGCGGCGACACCCAGTGATCCAGCACGCCGTAGTCGTTGGCCGGCGAAAAGCGCAAGGGCATCACGCCGTGAGGCGTGTCCGCCAACCAGCCGTCGCCGTCGCGGCGCATCACGCCGGCCAGGCCGGATGCCCATAGCGGAAAATTCTCCGGCGGCGCCAGCAAGGCGTAGGCGCGGGCGAAAGGGCAGGCAATACTGATGCTGAGGTGGCGTGGCGGCGTGGACATGGAATTCTCCAATACGGCAGTGCTCTTGAGTGTAGCCGACAGCGGACCATGTGCCGTTGACATGGCCCGTGCCAGCGGGCTATGGTCGTCCCCGGTGCTCAAAACACCAAACAAACATACAGCGGCTACCGCACCCGTAAGATTCGCGGTTTTTTTGCGTCCATGGTTTTGGCAAACCCCCACTTGTGGGACAATGCGCGTCCATGGCCGGGTGTGCGGCTAATACAATACCCGCAAGGGGAATACGCCCGCCGTCTGTATGCGGTTTTGAGCACCCGGCCGCCCTCTCAAAAGGGGCAGAACTCAAAACGACATACAGGAGGCCGCCATGGCCAAAATCGACACCCTCCGCGAGGCGCGTCGCGCCCTCAGGCATCTTCGTGCCGCCCAATCCCATTTCAAACAATTGCCCGAGGCGCTGCGCCGGGAGATGTCCCGTCAACCACCGCGTCAAACGCCGTTCATCGTAGAACTGTCCCCGGAGGTTTTGTGGAGCCTGCTGGAGGCGAGGTATAGCGTGGAATGCGCGTATGAGCGGCTGCAGTTGCTGATTGCTTCGATGCAGGGTGGGAGCCTCAAATAGGCGAGGGTAGGCCTGGTTCGCAAGGTCGCCTGTGTTGGCTGGCCTTGCAACCACGCTCGGGCTATATTGTCTACGTTTTATGCCAATCACTTTTTAGACAAGGCTCCTGTTATGAAACGCACGACCATGACCTTAGAGGCGATTTCCGTATCGTCAGAGGAGTTGGATGCAAAGACTTTCTTGGAACTTGCGGAGCAACACCCTGAGCAGATTAAGCGTGTCAGTATTGTGCCTGGCCACTTGGGTAGCCGTAGCATTGGAGGCCGGCTGCGAGTCGAGTACGCATTGCCATTTAGCAAGGTACTGAACAAATAAGCGAGCCTGCCAGAAGCTCTCCTCCCGCTGAACTGACTCAGTTATCTGAGGACACTGTACGAAGAATGCTTGAAGTACAGGCGGCTGATTTGGGTGTGAGGCGGCAAGAGTTGGAGGTGCGGAGTCAAGAGTTATTACATAATAAAGAGTACGCAGTTTCTTTGTTGGAGGCCCAGGAAAGAGACAGAGAGAATGAGCGTAAACATCAACAGGAAATTGCGAAGCAACGATCTGGCGGAAGTCTGGTTGTGTTTCTGTTGATACTGGTTTTTGCCGCTGTCGCCTTGTATTTGAATAAGGACGAAGTGGTAAAGGATATTGTAAAAATTGTGATCCCGGCAGTGTTTGCAGGCTTGGGAGGTTATCAGTATGGCAAGAATCAAGGTCTAACGCAGTCGACTGACCAGTCGCAGTAATGACTAAGGTTTGTGTCTGCTTTTTAAAAGCCGAAGCCTCGGCAGGCTGTGTTCTAAAACGGCAATGGCCCAAGCATTTGCTTGGGCCATTCTTTTGGCGGAAGCGGTGAGATTCGAACTCACGGTGGGCTCGCACCCACGACGGTTTTCAAGACCGTTGCATTAAACCACTCTGCCACGCTTCCCGATTCGGTAAGAGGGCGCAATTTTAGCGGGTCTTGCGGGGTTTGCCTAGAGGGCCGGCGCATTTGACGCCAGCATTTCCGCCGCGTGCTCGCGCGTGGTCTGGGTCAGCTCCACGCCGCCCAGCATGCGGGCGATTTCCAGCACCCGCTGTTCGCTGTCCAGCGGCTCGATGCGGCTCTTGACCCGGCCTTTGTGCTCACTCTTGCTGACCTGCCAGTGGTGGCTGCCGCAGGAGGCCACTTGCGGCAGGTGGGTGATGCACAGCACTTGGTAGCGCTGGCCCAACTGGCGCAGCATGTGGCCGATGACTTCGGCGACGCGGCCGCCGATGCCGACGTCCACTTCGTCGAAGATCAGCGTGGGCACGCTGGCCACTTGGCTGATCACCACCTGCATCGCCAGGCTGATGCGGGACAGTTCGCCGCCGGAGGCCACTTTGGCTAGCGGGCGCAGGCTGGTGCCGGCGTTGGCCGCCACCAGGTATTCGATGGATTCCAGGCCGTGGGCGCTGGGCTCGGACAGGGGCGCCAGTTCGATGGCGAAGCGCGCGCCGCTCATCGCCAGGTGCTGCATTTCCGCGCCGATGCGCGCGGACAACTCGCTGGCGGCCTGGCGGCGTTTGCCGGACAGCGCTTCGGCCTGCGTGCGGTAGCGCGCTAGCGCGGAGGTTTCCGCCAGGGACAGCGCTTCGATGTCGGCGGAGGCTTCCAGCGCTTGCAGCTGTTGCTGCCAGTCGTCCAGTTTTTCCTGCAGGTCTTGCGGCTGCACCCGGTATTTGCGCGCGGTGCTCATCAGCGCGTCTAGCCGGCCTTCCACTTCGGCCAGCTGGCCGGGGTTTTCGTCGATGTCGCTGGCGTAGTCGCGCAGGCTGTAGACCACTTCGCGCAGTTCGGCGTCCACGGAGTCCAACAGCGATAGGGTGTCCGCCAGCCGCGGGTCCAGGTTGGCCAGCTTGCTGAGCCGGGTTTGCACCTGGGACAGCATGGTCAGGCAGCTGTTGTCCATCTCGGACAGGGTCTCCACCGCCAGCTGGGCGCTTTGCGCCAGTTCTGCGGCGTTGGCCAGTCGGGAATGGCTTTGGTTCAACGCGCTCCATTCATCCGGCTGTAGATTGAGTTCGCTCAGTTCGTTGATCTGCCAGTTCAGCCGTTCGCGCTCGACTTCGGATTCGCGCGACAGCCGTTCGGCGTCGGCGCGGGCGCGGCGGGCGGCTTGCCAGTCCTGCCAGGCTTTGTGCACGTCGCGGGCCAGCGCGGAGGAGCCGGCGTAGGCATCCAGCAGCTGGCGCTGGGCGTCGGCTTTCATCAGCGACTGGTGGGCATGCTGGCCGTGGATGTCGACCAAAAATTCGCCCAGCTGCTTGAGCTGGCTGAGGGTGGCGGCCTGGCCGTTGACGAAGCTGCGCGAACGGCCGGATTTGTCCAGCAGCCGGCGCAGCAGGAGCACGTCGTCGTCGCCGTTGAGGCCGTTTTCTTCCAGCCATGCGTCGATTTCCGGGCGGCCGCGGGTGTCGAATTCGGCGGTGATCTCGGCGCGTTCGGCGCCTTCGCGCACTTGGGCGCCTTCTGCGCGGTCGCCCAGCAGCAGGCTCAAGGCGTCCAGCAGTATGGACTTGCCGGCGCCGGTTTCTCCGGTGAGCACGGTGAAACCAGCTTGGAAGTCCAGCGAGATGTTGTCGACGATGACGAAGTCTTTAACGGTCAGCGATAGGAGCATGGGTGTTCGCGTCAGGTGTCAGAGTAGGCGCTCGCCCCAGTGGAGCTTGTGGCGCAGCATGTCGTAGTAGTTGTAACCCACCGGGTGCAGGATACGCAGCGGGTTGCGGTAGCGGCGGATCAGCACGCGGTCCATTTCCATCAGGTCGCAATGGGATTGGCCGTCGAAGTGCACGCGGGCGTCGAGGCCGCGGGTGAGCATGAATTCCACTTCGCAGGAGTCATTGACCGCGATCGGGCGGTTGCTCAGCGATTGGGGGCAGATGGGCACCAAGGCGATGGCCTGCAGCGTGGGGTGCAGGATGGGGCCGCCGGAGGCCAGCGAGTAGGCGGTGGATCCGGTGGGGGTGGAGACGATGAGGCCGTCCGAGCGTTGGCTGTAGACGAACTGGTTATCGATGAAGACTTCGAACTCTATCATCGAGCCCATCGCGCCGCGGCTGAACACCACGTCGTTGAAGGCCAGCGCGTTGGCCACTTCGGCATCTTCGCGTATCACCGCGGCCTGTAGCAGGATGCGGTCTTCCGGCACGAAGTCGCCGCGCAGGATGGCGTCCACCGAGTCCAGCATCTCGTGCAGCGGGATATCGGTCATGAAGCCAAGCCGGCCCTGGTTGATGCCGATCAGCGGCACCCGGTAGGGGGCCAGCAGCCGGGCGATGGACAGCATGGTGCCGTCGCCGCCCAGCACAATGACGATGTCGGCCAGCTTGCCCATGTCATTGCGGTCTATCAGCGCGTGCGGGCCGGCTTCTTGCTGGGTGGCGCTGTCTTTATCGATCAGCACGGTGGCGCCGGAGGCGGACAGGTGGTCGGCCAGCCGGCGCAGGGATTCGACGATGGCGGGCTTGCTGTGCCGCGCCACCAGGCAGACGTGTTTGAACAGTCGTTCCATGGCGTTGTTTCAGTAAGGGGTGGGCGTATCGTTCAAAAAACTATCGTCGTTGGGTTTCTTGCCGGTGGCTTCCAGCGCTTTCAGGTAGAAGCGCACCAGGTCCGCCAGAGAGTCTACACCGAGTTTGTTGAACAGGTTGGCCCTATGTACTTCTATGGTGCGCGGTGACAGGTCCAGCACCCGGGCGATTTCCTTGCTGGACATGCCGTCCGCCACCAGTTCCAGCACTTCGCGCTCGCGGCCGCTTATGCGGGCGAGCAGGCCCATCACTTCCTGGGTTTCTTCTTCCTTGCGGTGTTGCAGGATGCTCAGGCGTATGCCCTTGCGCAGGCTTTCGATCAGCCGGGCCTGGTCTATCGGCTTGGTCAGGAAGTCGATGGCGCCGGTCTGGAAGGCGCGGCGGCATTGTTCGATGTCGCCGTGGCCGGTGATGAAGACGATGGGCAGGGTCACGTTTTTGTCGATCAGCTGTTCTTGCAGCGCCAGGCCGGTGATTTGCGGCATGCGGATGTCCAGCACCAGGCAGGCGATGTCGTTGCCGCCGTAGTGGGCGAGGAATTCCATCGCGTTGGGAAAGGTGACGGTGCGCATGCCTTGCGCGGCGATCAGCATGGCCAGCGAGTCCAGCACGGCTGGGTCGTCGTCGACGATGTAGACGGTTGGCGTGGTGTTTTGCATTGTGTTTTTGACTCCTGCCGGTTACCCCGTTGACGGCGGCGCGTCCCGTTGCGGCAGTTCAATGATGAATTCCGCGCCGCCGGTTGATTTGTTGCGTGCGCTCAGCTTGCCGCCAAACGCTTCTATGGCGGTCTGGCAGATGGCCAGGCCCAATCCCATGCCGCTGGCTTTGGTGCTGAAGAAGGGCGCGAAGATGCGATCCAGCAATTCCGGCGCGATGCCGGCGCCGTTGTCGCCTATGCTTAGCCGGATCCAGCGGCCGTTCAGGCTAGTGGCGATGCTGAGCCGCCCCCAGGGGGCGACGGTTTCCATGGCGTCCAGCGCGTTGCGCATCAGGTTCAGCACCACTTGTTCCAGTTGTATGTTGTCAGCGTAGACCAAGGGCAGATCATGGCAAATATTCTGCTCAATATGAATATCGTGGGTTTTTAGTTCGTATTCCAGCAGGTTGAGCGCATTGTCCACCACCTGGTTCAGATCCATGGGGGTGAATTGCTGGGTTTTTTTGATCACGAATTCGCGCAGGCGCTGGATGATTTGACCGGCGCGGCTGGCCTGGGTGACGGAGGAATCCAGCGCGCGGCGCAGCATGGCCATGTCCGGCTCTTCGTCTTCCAGCAGGCTGAGGCCGGCCTGGCAGTAGCTCATGATGGCGGACAGCGGTTGGTTGATCTCGTGTGCGATGCCGGAGGCCATCTCGCCCATGGTGTTGATGCGGGCGACGCGGGCCAGCTCCATTTCGTGCTGACGCAGCCGGGTTTCGCTGGCCTCCAGCGCGGCCAGCATGCGGCGGCGGATCGGCGCGGTGTCGCGGAAGGTCAGCACCGCGCCCATCAGCTGGCCGTTGCGGCCGGGTAGCGGGGACACCGAGCCTTCGATCAGCAGTTTTTCGCCGTCGCTGCGCATCAGATAGCAGTTTTGCGCCAGCAGCACGGTTTCGCGGCGTTGGATGGCCTTGTGCACCGGGTCTTCCTCCACCTGGCGCGCAAACTCGTAGTTGAGCCGAACCACTTGATGCAGCTTGCGTTGCGCGGCGTCTTGGGCCTTGAGACCGAGCAGGGTTTCCGCCGCAGGGTTGAGGTAGCGGATGCTCAGGTCGATGTCGATGCTGACCACCGCGTCGCTGATGCCGCTGAGCGCCACCATTGCGTATTCGCGCTCGCGGTGGAGCTTGTCTTGCGCCTGTTCCTGCGCCTGGCGGTTTTGCGCCAGCAGCGCCAGGATGATGAGCAACAGGTAGGCCGGCACCATGGAGAAGACGGCGCTGAGCAGCAGTTCCAGCGGAGCGGTGCGGTCGAAACTGAGCTGGCGGCGCACCGTCAGCTCATACGGCAGGTAGGGGGTGTCCAGGTTTTTGCGGATTTCCAGGGCGGGCAGCAGCCATTGCGCCAGCCAGCCGGGCTGGTCCTGTTGCTGATGGCGGTAGATCAGCGGGTCGTAGCCGCTGGGAGCGCTGTCCTTGCGCTGTAAGACCACGCTGTAGCGCGTCGCCATATTGGGGGTCAGGCTGACCAGCTTGTCCAGCGCCAGCACCTGCACCACCATGCCCGCGGTTTGCTCGCTGCGCACCAGCGGCACCGGCGACGGGGCCTCGGTGTTGTAGATGGCGGAGAAGAAGGCCAGGGCCTGCTTGCCGTTGTTGAGGCGCAGCACCGGGGACACCGCCTCGCCCTGGCCCATCGCGCGGTGGACGGTGGGCGCCAGCACGCTGTCGGCCAGCAGGTCAAGGCCCATTTCGCGCCAATCGTCGGAGGCCAGGCCGGGCTCGGCCATGCTAAGCGGCAGGTAGCGCGGCCGTTTAGCCGCCAGCCGCCAGGCTTGTTGCTGGTCCCAGGCGTTGTCCTGCTGGTGCTGGTAGTCGCGGATGCGGTAGGGCTGGCCTTGCAGCTGGCTGCGCATGCGTTCAAATTCGCGGCGGTAAGCGTGGCTGACCAGCGGCTGGTAACCGATGAAGTAGAGCTGAGGCTGTTCGCGCGCCAGAGACTCCACCAATAGGCGGATGCGCGCTTCGCGCAGGCTGTTTTCCTGGTCGACGATGTCGACCACGCTTTGCTGCAGCATCTCGCTTTCCTGCAGCCGGGTCTGTAGGCCGGAGAGGATCAGGCTGTGCACCTGCTGGTGCTCTTGATGCTGCTGGTTGAGGTCCAGCGCCACCGATTGGCCCAGCAGCAGGGCGAAGGTGAGCAGCCACAACACGGCGCAGGCCAGGCGTCCGCGCGGGGAGGCGGTGCGCAACAGGTCCAGGTGACGGGTGAGGGCGGTGCGGAATGCAGTGATGATGCTGTGCTTGTCTGCCATGGGGAGATTGGGTTCGTCCGGCGCGCAGCCAATCTGGGCATCGCCGCTACTGAGCCGGATTATAGCGGCGATGCCCGGGGTGCGCGAACCCAGCCGGGAGCTGGGTTCGCCCCTGGCAGGGTGTGGCTTATTTCTTTAAGTAAACAGAAAAATATTGCTGAAATTTGGCCAATTTTGGCGCTACGACCATCTGGCAATAGGGTTCGTGGCCATGTTGGTCAAAGTATTGCTGGTGATAGTCTTCGGCCGGATAAAAAGGCGCCGCGGCCTCCAGCCGGGTGACGATGGGAGCAGGGTAGTCGCCGGCCAGGTCCGCCAGCATGCGTTCCGCCGCCTGACGCTGTTCTTCGTCGTGGTAAAACAGCACCGACGCGTATTGCGGGCCGACGTCGTTGCCCTGGCGGTTGAGGGTGGTGGGGTCGTGCAATGCGAAGAAGGCGCGCAGCAGGGTGTCGTAATCGATCTGGGCCGGGTCGTAGCGGATCTGCACCGCTTCCACGTGGCCGCTGCGGCCGCCGCAGACTTCTTTGTAACTGGGGTTGGCGCCGGGGCCGCCGGTATAGCCGGAAATGGCGCTGTGGACGCCGGCCAAGCGGTTGTAGGCGCTTTCGATGCACCAGAAGCAGCCGCCTGCGAAGGTTGCGGTTTTCATGTTTGGCTCCATTGACGGGTGGGATGAGTATGAGTCGTGTCGGGGCGAGGGATCTGTCCCTCGGCGCCGAAAATGTGCCAAGCCAGGCGCACGGTTTCGGTCTGGATCGCCACGGTGTCCTCAATTGGCACCGCGTAGCCGCCGCCCATGACAACGGCGACAGCGGCCTTGGCCTGGCGACAGGCTTCCAGCACCATGCGGTCTCGTGCGGCCAGGCCGTTGAAGCTTAGCGCCAGCTTGCCCAGGCGGTCGCCGGCGTAGGGGTCGGCGCCGGCCAGGTAGAACACCAGGTCCGGGTCCGCGGCGAACAGGCGCGGCAGTTGCTCGGCCAGAATGGCGAGGTAGGTTTCGTCGCCGGCGCCGTCCGGCAGTTCTATGTCCAGGTTGCTGGCTTCGCGGAGGAAGGGAAAGTTGCCGGCGCCGTGCATGGAGAAGGTGAAGATGCGGTCGTCGCCGCGCGTGATGGCGGCGGTGCCGTCGCCCTGGTGCACGTCTAGGTCTATTACCAGCGCGCGCCGAGCCAGGCCTTCGTCCAGCATCAGCCGCGCGGCCACGGCGATGTCGTTGAACACGCAAAATCCGCTGCCCATCGCGCGGCCGGCGTGGTGGGTGCCGCCGGCCAGGTTGACGCCGCAGCCGCGCGCCAGCGCCCAGCGGGCGGCGGCGATGGTGGCGCCTACCGAGCGGCGGCTGCGTTCCAGCAGTTGCGGGCTCCAGGGCAAGCCGATCTCGCGCTGTTCGACGGCGCTGAGCGCGTCGTTGAACACCTTGTCCAGATAGGCGTCGTCGTGGGCCTGCGCCAACTCGTAGCGGCTGGCAGCCGGCGCGGCGTCCATTGCCTCGGCGGCGAACCTCGCCACCGCCTGCGCCAGCAGCGCGTATTTTTGCGCGGGGAAGCGATGGCCGGGCGGCAGCGGCAGCGGAAATTGATCGGTGCGGAAAATGCGCATCGCGGCGCTCAGAAGGCTTTGACCAAGGCGAAACGCGGCAGGGTCTGGCCCTCGTGAGCGACGCTTTCCTCGAACATGCCGGCCGGGCGCGCCCACAGGCCGAACTCGCCGTAAAGCGCGCGGTACATCACCAGCAGTTCACCGGTTTCGGAGTGGGTGGCGGTACCCACTACTTCGTAGAGCGGTCCTTTGTAATGGCGATAAATGCCGGGAGCGATTTTCATGGGGCCTCCTTGGGTTTACGGCAGATGGGCGAGGGCCTCGGCCATCAGTTGGAACAGGCCGTCGGCGTCCACCTCGGTCAGGTAGAGCGCGTTGGGCTCGCGGCCGGATTCGCCGTGCCAGTCCACCACGGTGGCTCCGGTGGTGTAGTGGCCGGCTAGTTCCACTACCACGTTGACGGTGCGGCCGCGGAACAGATCGGGGCGCAGCAGGTAGGCGATCACGCAGGGGTCGTGCACCGGCGCGCCGTCCTGGCCCAGCTTTTGCACGTCGTAGCGCTCCAGAGACGTCAGCAGCGAGGCCGCCAGCGGCCCGCAGCGGTTGGGGAGGTCGCGCAGCAGCGCCACGCGCGCCGGAGTGGTGGTTGCCTGGTGGGTGACATCCAGCGGCAACATGACGATGGGCGCGCCGCTGCGCAACACAATGTCCGCCGCGTGCGGATCGGTATGAATGTTGAACTCCGCCGCTGGAGTCATGTTGCCGCCGGCGAAATAGCCGCCGCCCATCAGCACGATGCGGCCAATGCGCGCGGCGATGTCCGGCGCCCGGCGCAGGGCCAGAGCAATATTGCTCAATGGCCCCACCGGGCAAAGGGTGACGCTGCCCGGAGGTTCGCGGCGCAGCGTGTCGATGATGAAGTCCACCGCATGCTCTGAGCGCACCGGCATCACGGGTTCGTGCAACGGCGCGCCGTCCAGGCCGCTGGCACCATGCACATGTTCGGCGCCCTGGTAGGGCTGGACCAGCGGCCGGTCTGCGCCGGCGTAAACGGGCACGTCGCTGCGTCCGGCCCATTCGCAGACGATGCGGGCGTTGCGGGTGGTTAGTTCCACGCCGACGTTGCCGGCCACCGTGGTCATCCCCAATAGCTCGATGTCAGCGCGCGCGCCCAGCAGGAACAGTATGGCGACCGCATCGTCCAGGCCGGGGTCCGTATCGAAAATGACGCGGTGCTGTTTCATGTCGGCTCCATTGGGCAATGTCATCAAGGGGGCGAAGGATGCCGCAGCGCTTGGCGGCGCGTCAAGGCGCGGCCGGTGCTGACGACGAGGACTCGCTCCATTCATAGACCCGGAATTCGGTATCCAGTTTAAACCCTGATCGTTCATACAGCCGCTGTGCGTTCAGGTTGTCGTGCGCGGTTTGCAGTGTGACGCCGCCGCCCAGCGCGGCGACATGGCGCTGGCAATGTTCCAGTAATAATTGGCCGACGCCGCCTCCGCGAGAGGCCGGCGATACGAACAAGTCGTGCAGCAACCAGTGCGGACGCAAGCCTAGCGAGGAGAAACCAGGATAGAGCAGGGCGAAGCCTTGGACGCCGGCCGCGTCTTCGGCCAGGAAAACCACCGCTTCGCCCTTGCGCAGCCGCTGTTCCAGAAAGGCGGCGCAGGCCTCAGCCGGCTGCGTTGTCCGATAAAAATCGAGATAGGCCAGAAATAAGGGCAGCCATGAGCCGACGGACTCCGCGTCGGCCTGGCGAATAGCGATTTGCATTGAATGCCTTTCCCCGCTTTGCGGTACAATATTCGCCTTTTTTCCGGCGATGTTTGCAATGAAATTGGTTCTTGCCCCGATGGAGGGCCTGGTGGACGAGGCGATGCGCGATGTGCTGACCCGGGTGGGCGGCATTGATCTGTGCGTGACCGAGTTTGTCCGCGTCACCTCGGCGCTGCTGCCCACGCGCACCTTCATGCGGCTGGCGCCGGAGCTGGCGCGCGGCGGCAAGACCCTCGCCGGCGTTACGGTACGAGTGCAGTTGCTGGGTTCGGACCCGGTTTGCCTGGCCGAGAACGCCGCCAAGGCCGCCAGCCTGGGCGCGCCGGGCATAGATCTGAATTTCGGCTGTCCGGCTCCCACTGTCAACCGCCATCGCGGCGGCGCCGTTTTGCTTAACGACCCTGAACTGCTGTTCCAGATCGTGCAGGCGGTGCGCGCGGCGGTGCCAGCCGAAATACCGGTTACCGCCAAGATGCGGCTGGGCTATGAAGACAAAAGCCGGGCGCTGGAGTGCGCGCGGGCGTTGGAGGCCGGCGGCGCGCAGGAACTGGCGGTGCATGGCCGCACCAAGGTGGAGGGCTACCGCCCACCGGCGCACTGGGACTGGATTGCCCGCATCCGCGAGAGCGTGGCGGTGCCTGTGGTGGCCAACGGCGAAGTGTGGACGCTGGACGATTACCGCGCTATCCGCGAGCAAAGCGGCTGCGACACGGTGATGATAGGGCGAGGCCTGGTGGCCTGCCCGGACCTGGCTTTGCGCATCAAGCGCCAGGACGGCGCCGAACCCATGCCCTGGAACGAGATGCAGCCCTGGGTGCTGGACTTGTTTCTGCAGTGCCGCGTCCAGTCCGAGGATGGACGCTACCCGGTGGCGCGCACCAAGCAATGGCTGGGGCAACTGAAGCGAACCTGGCCGGAGGCCGGCGCCTTGTTTGAGCGCATCCGCAGGCTGACCAGGCCGGACGAAATGGAACCTGTACTGCGAGACATGCTTGCTAAGTAAATGTACTCATATCTAAATGCTATGGGAATGTGTAGCATTCAATTGCGCGCTGCACTGGTATAGCAGGGCGCTGTGATTCCGGCGGCTCCCCAGCTCCGGCGATTACACTTCCCCGATACCTTGCAGCCCTCCCTATACGGGAGGGATTTTTTTTATCCGCCGCGATGGACTATCAATGAAAAGCGGCCGGACTGTTGTTTCCTCTTTAGTTCCCTGCCGCAGCGGCGCCGCCATCGGCGGTTTCCCATCAAGACTTCATCGCGGAGGCGGCATGGATACGGCCCCGACGGTTAGCTGGCTGGAAAAGCTGATCCCTCAGGCGTGGCACGACAGCCTGACGTTGTTCGTGGCGCTGACCGCCGCCTGCGCCGCCTTGCTCTATCTACTGCGGCCGGAAACCCGAAAATCGACGCTGCGCTCTTTGCTGGCCGCCGCCATTGCGCTGGTGGTGATCAATCTGGGGCCTCAGGACGGGCAGGCGGTAGCGGAGTGGGTCAAGCAGGTGGCCATCATCGTGCTGGGCCTGGCGCTGATCCGGCTGTGGGCGATGATGCTGATGCGGCTGTTCCTGCCCTTGCTGCGCCTGCATCCGCCGCGCATCCTGGAAGACATTCTGCTGGTGCTGGGCTGCGTGGGCTGGGGGCTGGTACTGCTGCGCCTGGCCGGCCTGGACCTGAGCCACATCGTCACCACCTCGGCGGTGATCACCGGTGTGCTGGCGTTCTCGATGCAGGACACGCTGGGCAATATCCTGGCCGGCCTGTCGCTGCAGCTGGACAATTCGGTGGAGGTGGGCGATTGGATCAAGTCCGGCGAGCTATCCGGCCGGGTGGTGGAAATCAATTGGCGGGCCACGCTGGTGGAAACCCGCAACTGGGAAACCGTGGTGATTCCCAACAGCCAGCTGATGAAGGGGCAGTTCGCCATCCTGGGCAAGCACCAGGGCGCGCCGCTGCAATGGCGGCGCTGGGTGTGGTTCAACATCAATTGGGACACGCTGCCCAACCAGATCATTTCCGTGGTGGAGCGTTCCCTGCGCGAGGCGCAATTGCCCGGCGTGGCGCTGTCGCCGGAGCCCAACTGCATTCTGATGGGCTTCGAAAACGGCTACAGCAAGTACGCGGTGCGTTACTGGCTGACCGATCTCGCCGCCGACGACCTGACTGACTCCGTGGTGCGCACCCATATCGATGCCGCCTTGCGCCGCCACAATCTGAAGATGTCCTCGCCGCACTACAATGTGCTGACCATCAAGGACAATGAAAAGTACATGGAAGCGCGGATGAAGAAGCATCTGGAAGAGCGGGTGCAGGCGCTGCGCAAGGTGGAACTGCTGTCCAGCCTCAACGACGAGGAGTTGGTGGTGCTGGCCGATCAACTCAAGTTCACCCCCTTCGTTACTGGCGACATCATCATGCACCAGGGCGCAGTGGCGCACTGGCTCTACATCATGCTCAACGGGGAGGTGGAAGTGTGGGTGAATCTGCCGGACGGCAGCCGCAAGCTGGTGGACGTGCTGGAGGGCGGCAACTTCTTCGGCGAAATGGGCTTGATGACCGGCGAGGCGCGCAGTGGCACCGTGATCGCGCGTTCCAATGTGGAGTGCCTACGGCTGGACAAGGAGTCCTTCCAGTCCATTCTGAGTTCGCGCAAGGAGTTGGCGGAGGCGATCTCGTCGATTCTGGCCGAACGGCTGGCCGAGCGCACCCGCAAGCTGCCGCAGGATTGGCAGGAAGGTCACGGTTCGCCGCAGCGGGCGGAGCTGGTGGACAAGATCCGCCGTTTCTTCGGCCTGGCCAAGCACTGAGCGGAGGCGGTAGGCGGCCCCAAGGCGGGGCCGCGCGACGGCGCTCAATCCAGCGGGTGGAAGTGCTTGAGGATGCTGGAGAAATCCAGCTTGCCGAAGCCGGCTTGCGCGTGCTCCTCGTACAGATTGCGCGCCAAGGAGCCCAGCGGATTGGCCGCGTGGCTGTGTAGCGCGGTTTCCTCGGCCAGACCCAGGTCTTTCAGCATCAGTTCGGTCATGAAGCCGCCGCTGTAGCCTCTGCTGGCCGGCGCGTTTTCCATCACGCCGGGCCAGGGGTTGTACAGCTCGGTGGCCCAATTGCGGCCGGAGCTCTGACTGATGATGTCGGACAGCACCTTGGGGTCCAGCCCGTTCTTCACGCCCAGCGCCAGCGCCTCGGCGGTGCCGGCCATCAGGATGCCCAGCAGCATATTGTTGCAGATCTTGGCGGTCTGGCCGGCGCCGGCGGCGCCGGCATGGAAGATGTTCTTGCCCATGGCTTGCAGCAAGGGCCGCGCCCGCTCCAGCTCGGCGGCGGCGCCGCCGACGATGAAGGTGAGCGTGCCGGCGGCGGCGCCGGCGGTGCCGCCGGACACCGGCGCGTCCAGCATCTTGAGGCCGGCGGCGTCGGCCGCGGCGGCCACCTTGCGCGCGGTGGCGGCGTCTATGGTGCTGCAGTCCACCACCAGGGTGCCGGCCGGCAGTTGCGCGAACAGGCCGGACTCGCCCAAGTACAAGCCTTCCACGTGGCGGCCGGCCGGGAGCATGGAAATCACCGCGTCGGCGCCGCGAACGGCGTCGGCGGCGGAGGAGGCCGAGCGCGCGCCGGCGGCGGCCAGCTTGGCCAGCGCGTCGGCGGACAGGTCGAACACGTTCAGCTTATAACCGTGTTTCAGCAGATTGGCGGCCATCGGTCCGCCCATATTACCCAGGCCGATGAAGGCGATGGTTTGCATATTCTGTCTCCTCTATTGTTATTGGAGCGAGGCAAGCGGGTGTTCGGCCGCCGTCCACGGGGAATCGAAATGGCTGTCCACCCAGCCCGGCGGAATGTCGGCCAGCTCGCGGCAATGCCATTGCGGCGCGCGGTCCTTGTCCACCAGTAGCGCGCGCACGCCTTCGCGGAAGTCCGGCTTGGCGCAGAAGTTGACCGACAGCGCCAGCTCCATGCGCAGGACCTCGGCCAGCGACAGGTGCTTGGCGCGCTGGAAGATTTCCCAGCAGACGGCGGCGGATGTCGGGCAGCCGTGGCCGAAGCTCTTGGCGGCGGCGGCCAGCCACGGGTCTTCGAAGGCGGTGTCGCGCAGCGAGGCGGCCACCGCGTCCAGGCTGCCGCGGTTCATCAACTGGTGTACCGCCAGCAGGTTGCGGCCGGCGTTGGCTTCCGGCTGCGCCACGCCGCGCTCCATCTCGTTGAGTAAGGCGCTGACCAGGCCGTGGTGGCGTTCCGCCGGCTGTTCCCAGGCCAGTTCGCGCAGCGCCGTCAGCAAGGCTGGTTGGCCGTCGGCCGGCAGCACGTGGTCGGCCAGATTGCACAGCAGCGCGTCGCCGGCGTTCAGCGGCGCGCCGGTCAGGCCGAGGAACAGGCCGAGCTTGGCCGGCATCCGTTGCAGGAACCAGCTGCCGGCCACGTCCGGGTATAGGCCGATGGTGATTTCCGGCATCGCGATGCGGGTGGCCGGGGTGGCCACGCGGTGGCTGGCGCCGGCCATCAGGCCGAGGCCGCCGCCCATCACGATGCCGCCGCCCCAGACGATCAGCGGCTTGCGGTAGCGGTGGATGTGGTAATCGAGCCGATATTCCTCGCTGAAGAAGGCGACGGCGTGCGGGTTGGGATAGACGTCGCCGTCTTCCAGCAGCGCGGCGCGCAGCGAGCGCACGTCGCCGCCGGCGCAGAAGGCTTTGTCGCCGGCGCCGCGCAACAGCACGGCCACCACGGCGTCGTCGTTCTCCCAGGCGTTCAAGCGCGCGTCCAGCAGCCGTATCATCTCCAGCGTCAGCGCGTTCAGCGATTTTTCCGCGTTCAGCGTGGCGATGGCGATGCGCTGGCCGCCGCGGACCGGCAGTTCTTCAAACAGTACCAGGTGGGACATGGCGGATTCGTCCTTGGGTGAAGATCAGGCGTTCTTCCACTGAGGCGCGCGTTTTTCCAGGAAGGCGCGGGTGCCTTCGCCCTGATCCTGCGTGTCGAACAGCTTGATGAAGCCTTCGCGTTCGTGGATCAGATTGTGAGCCGGCGGCTGCAGCCGCGCGCGTTGCACTAGCTGCTTGCACACAGCCACCGACGACGGCGATTGGCGGTCGACTTTTGCCGCCAGCGTGAGCGCGGCGTCCAGCGCCTGACCTTTGGCCACCACTTCTTCCACCAGGCCGATGCGCTGGGCGGTGCGCGCGTCGATGCGCTCGCCGCACAGAATCATGCGTTTGGCCCAGCCTTCGCCGACCAGCCAGGGCAGATTCTGGGTGCCGCCGGCGCAGGGCAGCAGGCCGACGCCGGCTTCAGGCAGCGCCATTTGCGCCTGCTCCTCGGCGATGCGGATGTCGCAGGCCAGCGCGCATTCCAGGCCGCCGCCCATCGCATAGCCGTTGACGGCGGCGATGCTGACGCCGCGGAAGGCGGACAGCGCCTCGAAGGCCTCGCCGAACAGCATGGTCATTTCCGTGGCCACCTTTTTGTCGCCGTCCGCGAATAGATTGAGATCGGCGCCGGCGGAGAAGAATTTTTCTCCCTGGCCGGTGATCACCAGCGCGTAGATGTCGCGGTCGGCGTTCAGGTCCGCCACCAGTCGTTTCAGCGCGCTCAGGCTATCTCGGTTCCAGGTGTTGGCCGGCGGATTGTCTATGGTGACCACGACGGTGTGGCCGCGTTTTTCCACGTTCAGGTGGGCGTAGTTGTTCATGGCGTTTGCCTTTATGGATTCGGTTTTGATTGAGCGAGGCCGGGAAAATCCAGCGAAGCGGCTGAGGCAAGGCGGCGCAAGGCCGCATCTTGGATTTTCCGGTTTCGCTCAGCGCAGCGTTTCCAGCGCGCCGTCTTGCAATAGTTTGCGCGCCACGATCATCCGCATCACTTCATTGGTGCCTTCCAGGATCTGGTGCACGCGCAGATCGCGCACGTGGCGTTCCAGCGGGAAGTCCTTCAGATAGCCGTAGCCGCCGAACAGTTGCAGCGCGTTGTTGGCCACATTGAAACTCAAATCGGTGGCCAGCCGCTTTGCCATGGCGCAATAAGCGCTGGCGTCCGGGCTGGCCTGGTCCAGTTTCCACGCCGCCAGCCGCACCATCTGCCGCGCGGCCACCAGTTCGGTCAGCATGTCCGCCAGCCGGAACTGCACGCTTTGCAGCTCGGCCAGCGGCTGGCCGAATTGCTGGCGCTCCTGCACATAGCGCTGGGCGGCGGCCAGCGCGGCTTGAGCGGTGCCCACCGCGCAGGTGGCGATGTTGATGCGGCCGCCGTCCAGTCCCTTCATCGCGAAAGCGAAGCCTTGGCCTTCCTCGCCCAGCCGGTTGGATGCGGGGATTTCCACATTGTCGAAGGTGATGGCGCGGGTGGGCTGGCTGTTCCAGCCCATTTTTTTCTCTTTCTTGCCGTATTGCACCCCGGCCGCGTCCGCCGGCACCACGAAGGCGGACACGCCTTTGGGTCCGGGGCCGCCGGTGCGCGCCATCACCACCAGCACCTGGGTGCTGCCGGCGCCGGAGATGAACATCTTGGAGCCGTTGAGCACGTAATGGTCGCCCTTGCGCTCGGCGCGGGTCTTCAGCGAGGCGGCGTCGGAGCCGGCACCGGGCTCGGTCAGACAGTAGCTGCCCAGCAGTTCGCCGCTGACCATGCGCGGCACCCAGCGCTGAGCCAGCTCCGGGCTGCCGAAGCTGGCTATCATCCAGGCCACCATATTGTGGATGGTCAGATAGGCGGCGGTGGAAGTGCAGCCGGCGGCCAGCTCTTCAAAGATGATGGCGGAGTCCAGCCGCGGCAGGCCCAGACCGCCGTAGGCTTCGGGGGTGTACAGGCCGAGAAAGCCCATCTCGCCGCTGCGGCGGATCACCTCCAGCGGAAAGATTTCCTCTTCGTCCCATTCGGCGGCGCGCGGCGCGAGTTCGCTGGCGGCGAAGTCGCGGGCGCTGTCCTGAAAAGCGATCTGTTCTTCAGTCAGTGCGAAATCCATGGCGGGCTCCCTGTCAGCGCAGCGAAATGGTGGTGTTGACCTTGCCGCCGCTGGCGGCGTCGTCGAACCAGCGGCTGGTGACGGTTTTGGTCTGGGTGTAGAACAGCACGACTTGCTTGCCGTAAGGGCCGAGGTCGCCCAGCTTGGAGCCGCGCGAACCGGTGAAGCTGAACAGCGGCACCGGAACGGGGATGGGCACGTTGATGCCCACCTGGCCGACGTCGATCTCCTCCTGGAATTTGCGCGCCGCCGCGCCGCTCTGAGTGAACACCGCGGTGCCGTTGCCGTTGGGGTTGGCGTTGACGATGGCGATGGCGTCGTCCAGCGAGTCCGCCGCCATCAGGCACAGCACCGGGCCGAAGATTTCCTGGTGGTAGATGCTCATTTCCGGTTTGACGCCGGAGAAGATGGTGGGGCCGACGAAGTTGCCGCGCTCGTAGCCGGCCACCTGGATATCGCGGCCGTCCAGCTCCAGACGCGCGCCTTCTTCCACGCCGCGGGCGATCAGGCCGGCCACGCGCTCGCGGGCGGCGCAGGAGATCAGCGGGCCCAGGTCCGGGTTGTCCTTACCGGCGCCCACTCTCAGGCCGCGCGCCTTGGCCACCAGTTCCGGAATCCACTGTTGGGCCTCGCCCACCAGCACCGCCACCGACAGCGCCATGCAGCGCTGGCCGGCGGCGCCGAAAGCGGCCCCGGCCAACTGGTTCAGCGCCTGTTCCTTATTGGCGTCCGGCAACACGATGGCGTGGTTCTTGGCGCCCATCATGCATTGGGTGCGCTTGCCGTTGAGGCTGGCGCGATGGTGCACATGGGTGCCCACCTTGGTGGAGCCGACGAAGGACACCGCCTTGATGTCGCGGTGGTCGCACAGGGCGTTGACCACATGTTCGCCGCCGTGCACCACATTTAGCACGCCGGGCGGGATGCCGGCTTCCAGCGCCAGCTCCACCAGGCGCATGGTCACCATCGGGTCTTGTTCCGAGGGTTTGAGCACAAAGGTGTTGCCGGTGGCGATGGCCATCGGGAACATCCACAACGGAATCATCGCCGGGAAGTTGAACGGGGTGATGCCTGCGCAGACGCCCAGCGGTTGCAGCACGGTGTAGGTGTCCACGCCGCCGGCGACGTTCTCCGCGTATTCGCCCAGTTGCAGATTGCCGATGGAGGACGCGTGCTCCACCACTTCCAGGCCGCGGAAGATGTCGCCCTCGGCGTCGGCCAGGGTCTTGCCTTGCTCGGCGGTCAGCAGCGCCGCCAGTTCCTTCATGTGCTCGCGGATCAACTGTTGATACTTCAGGAAAATGCGCGCGCGCGCGCCGATGGCGGTTTTCTTCCAACTGGCGAAGGCCGTCTTGGCGGCGCTGACGGCGGCGTCGACTTCGTCTTGGGTGGCCATCGGCACCCGCGCCAGTACCTCTTGGGTGGCCGGGTTGACGACGTTCCGCCATTCGGCGCTATGGGATTCGACGAATTCGCCGCCTATCAGCAATTTGATGGTGGGGACTGCCTGGGTCATGGTGCTGCCTCCGTCTAATCTTGATGAAAGCCCGTTGCCGGCGGCGCCGGCTCAGGCGTAGCTGTAAAAACCCTTGCCGCTCTTGCGGCCGAGGTGGCCGGCCTGCACCAGCTGGGCCAGCAGCGGGCAGGCGCGGTATTTGCTGTCGCGGAATTCGGTGTAGAGGATGTCCATGATGGACAAGCAGGTATCCAGGCCGATCAGGTCCGCCAGCGCCAGCGGGCCGATGGGGTGGTTCATGCCCAACTTCATCACGGTATCGATGTCCTCGGCGCTGGCCAGGTTTTCGTATAGCGTGAAAGCAGCCTCGTTGATCATTGGCATCAGCACCCGGTTGGAGACGAAGCCGGCGGCGTCCTTGACCGTAACCGGGGTTTTGCCCAAGGCCTGGCTCAATTCATAGACCAGCCGGTAAGCGGCGTCGCTGGTTTGCAGCGCGCGGATGATCTCCACCAGCTGCATCACCGGCACCGGGTTCATGAAGTGCATGCCCACCACGCGTTCCGGCTGGCTGACCCAGCTGGCGATGCGGGTTAGCGAAATCGACGAGGTGTTGGACGCCAGCACCGCGTCCGGGCGCACCACGGCAGCCAGTTGGCGGAAGATGCTTTCCTTGACGGCGGCGTTCTCGGTGGCGGCTTCCACCACCAGATCGCGGTCGGCCAGGTCGGCCAGGCGGGTGGTGGTCTGGATGCGGGCGAGAATGGCGGGGACATCGGCTTCGGCCAACTGGCCTTTCTTCACCAGCCGCGCCAGGCTGGAGGCGACGGCGGCCAGGCCCTTGTCCAGGGCGGCCTGGCTGACGTCGGCCAGGCGCACGTCGTAACCGTGGGCGGCGAAGACCTGGGCGATGCCGTTGCCCATGGTGCCGGCGCCCACCACTGCGATTTTGGCTTGCATGTTGTTTCCTCGACTATTTGCTCTATGCTGTATTCAAGATAGCTTGACGTTTACGTTAACGTCAATCAACAATGACAAGCGCAACGGCGAATGTTGCGCGAATGGTCCGGCGGCGCCGGGGAGGGCGGGAGAGGGAGATGGCGGAGCAGACTTATAGCATTACCGAGTTGGCGCAGGAGTTCGACGTGACCACGCGCACCATCCGCTTTTACGAAGACCAGCAACTGCTGGAGCCGTTGCGGGCGGGGCAGCGCCGCATCTACAGCCGGCGCGACCGGGTGCGGCTGATGCTGATCCTGCGCGGCAAGCGCATCGGCTTGTCCTTGCAGGAAATCCGCGAGCTCTTCGCGCTGTACGACGCGGCCAGCGACGACGCGCCTCAGCTGCACGAATTCATCCGCATCCTGCAGCGCAAGGAACAGCAGTTGCTGGAGCAGATGGAAGACATCAAGGTGGTATTGAGCGAAATTTCCCAATTACGGCATCAGTGCGAGAAAACGCTGGACAGGCGCGGCGCGGATGCCCGGCAATCGACATGAGGAGTAAGCAATGCAACAGCAAGACATCGTGATCGTGGGCATGGCGCGCACCGCCATGGGCGGCTTCCAGGGCGCTTTGGCGGCCAAGACGGCGGCGGAGCTGGGCGCGGCGGCGATCCAGGCCGCGGTGGAGCGCGCGGGCGTGCCTGCGGCGGACATCAACGAAGCCATCGTCGGCTGCGTGCTGCCGGCCGGCCAGGGCCAGGCGCCGGCGCGCCAGGCGGCGTTGGGCGCCGGCCTGCCGCTGGCGGTGAACTGTACCACGGTCAACAAGATGTGCGGCTCCGGCATGAAGGCGACGATGCTGGCCCATGATCTCTTGCGCGCCGGCAGCGCGCGGGTGATGGTGGCCGGCGGTATGGAAAGCATGAGCAACGCGCCCTATCTGATGACCAAGGCGCGGGCCGGCTTGCGGCTGGGCCATGGCGAAATCAAGGACCATATGTTCCTGGACGGCCTGGAGGACGCTTACGACAAGGGCAAGCTGATGGGGGTGTTCGCCGAATGGTGCGCGGAGAAGTACGGCTTCAGCCGCGAGGCCCAGGACGCCTTCGCCATCGCCTCGTTGAACCGTGCCCAGGCGGCGATCCGCGACGGCCTGTTCCGCGACGAGATCGCGCCGGTGACGGTTAGCGGCCGCGGGGGAGAGCAGGTGGTGGACACCGACGAGCAGCCCTTGAAGGCCAATGTCGACAAGATTCCGACGCTGAAGCCGGCGTTCAAGAAGGACGGCACGGTGACGCCGGCCAACGCCAGCTCCATTTCCGACGGCGCCGCCGCGCTGGTGTTGATGACGGCGGAGGAGGCGGCGAGCCGCGGCCTGCGGCCGCTGGCCCGCATCGTTGGCCACGCCACCCACGCTCAGGAGCCGGGCTGGTTCACCACCGCGCCGGTGGAGGCGATCCGCAAGCTGCTGGCCCAGGCTGGCTGGAGCGTCGGCGATGTGGATCTCTACGAGATCAACGAAGCCTTCGCCGTGGTGACGATGGCGGCGATGCACGACCTGGGCCTGCCGCACGACAAGGTCAACGTGCATGGCGGCGCTTGCGCGCTGGGCCATCCCATCGGCGCCTCCGGCGCGCGCATCATCATCACCCTGCTGTCGGCGCTGCGTCAGCGCGGCGGCAAGCGCGGTGTGGCCAGCTTGTGCATAGGCGGCGGCGAGGCGACGGCGATGGCGCTGGAGTTGCTGTAAAGGCTTTCCCGGCGACGGATCCTGGCTGGGTCTAGCTTTCGGCCCACCAACCGGGCCGGCCGCCGCGCAGCACGCCGCGCACCGGCTTGCGACGGGCGATCAGCTCGGCCGAGCAACAGGCGTCCACCAGCGTCAGATCGGCGGCGTCGCCGACTTGCGGCCACACGCGGCGGCCGGCGTCGTCCAGCGGCGTCAGGCCGCGGCTGATGTGGCGCAAGGCGCGGCTCAGCGCGTATTCGTTGTTCCAGCCGTGGCGCTCGCCCAGACGGCTGGCGCGCTCGACGATGCTGCCGCTGTTGTACGGCGTCCAGTGGTCGTTGATGTTGTCGTTGCCCAGGCTCAGCGGGATGCCGTGCGCGGCCAGGACTTGCGGCGGAGGCATGGGCACGTCGATGGGTGCCGCCGACACGATGGCGATGCCGCTGGCGGCCAGTGCCGCGCACACCTGGTCCAGCCGGGCCGGCTCCAGTTCTCCCAGGCAGTAGGCGTGGCTGACGCAGACCTGGCCGGCCAGGCCGGCGGATTCGCTCAGCCGCGCCAGCCGCTCCAGTGTGTAGGCGCCCAGCTCGCCGCGGTCGTGCAGGTGCAGGTCCACCGGCGCGCCGTGCTTGACCGCCAGCTCCAGCGTGGCGTTGAGGGAGCGCTCGATGTCGCCGTCCACGCTGGCCGGATCCACTCCGCCAACCACGTCGAAGCCGGCGGCCAGCGCCTGGTCCATCAGTTTGATTGTGTCGCCGGCCAGCAGGCCGTGTTGCGGGAAGGCGACCAGTTCGTAATCCAGCCAATGCCGGCGGCTGTCCAGCGCCAGGCGAACTTGCTCCATGGTGGCGAGGCCGGCCACCGGGTCCACATTACAGTGCACGCGGGCGAAGGCGACGCCACTGGCTGCAATCAGGTCCAGCAGCGCTTCGGCGCGGCGCCGGGTGTCCGGCAGGAAATCGAGCAGAAAGCCCTGTTCCTCGCGGATGCGCTCAGCCACGCTGATGAAGGAGGTCGCGGCGCGCCAGGGGCCGCCGTAATGACCTTTGTCCAGGTGGATGTGCATGTCGGCGAAGGCCGGCAGCGCCAGCCAGCCGCATGCGTCGCGTCGCGGCCGGCCGTCGTCAGGAGGGAAGTCGAAGCGCATTTCGGCGATGCGGCCGTCGGCGATCAGCAGATGGGCGCGGCGGGCGGCGGTGGAGACGACTTGGCCGGCGGCGTCGCGTTCGAAGCCGTTTTCCAGCAATAGAGGGCCAAGCCAGTAAGCGGGGGGAGTCGTCATGCGTGGTGTCCTTGCGGCGAAAGAGGCGGTGTCGCGCAGTGGAAACGCGACATTGGATTTTTTATCGCTAAGCACAGAAGCGATCGCACTTTATTACGTTCGAATAATTGCGTTAGCATGGTTCGACAACCCAACCATAAGAGAATTCTGCGATGAAGCTTACCTTGATCTCGCTGGCCTTTGTTGCCGCCAGCCTGGCGCTGCCGGCAGAAGCCGCCTCCGCCCCTGCGGACGGCCACGCGCTGCCGCCTGGCATTGCCTGGCTGCAAGGCGATGTGCCGGCGGCCTTCGCCAAGGCCAAATCGGAAAACAAGCCGTTGTTCCTGTACTGGGGCGCGGTATGGTGCCCGCCGTGCAACCAGGTCAAGGCCACCATTTTCAACCGCCAGGATTTCATCGCCCGCACCCGCCAGTTCGTGCCGGTTTACCTGGACGGCGACAGCCCGGACGCGCAAAAGCTGGGCAGCGAGTTCAAGGTGCGCGGCTATCCAACCATGATTCTGTTCCGCCCGGACGGCGCGGAGATCACCCGCCTGCCGGGCGAGGTGGACCCGGAGCGTTATCTGCGCACGCTGGAACTGGGCCTGGCGGCGGCGCGGCCGGTGAAAGTCTTGCTGCAGTCTGCCCTGGCCGGCGATGCGTTGGCGGATGGGGACTGGCAATTGCTGGCGGACTATTCCTGGGACACGGATCAGGCGCAGATCGTGCCGGAGAAACAAGTGGCGGCGACTTTGGCTCGGCTGGCGGACAAGGCTCCGGCCCAGCCGACGGCCACTGCTTTACGGTTGAAGTTGAAAGCGCTGGCCGCCGCGGCCAGCGAGGAGACACCGGTGACGGACCGCGCGCAAGGGCTGGCAATCGCGCGCGCAGCCTTGGCTCAGCCGCGCGTCAACGCCGACATCTTGATCAACAGCGCCGCCGACATCGTCAAGGCCTTGAGCGCGGAGGGGCCTGAGCGCTTGGCGCTGGCGGCGCAATGGGACGCCGCTTTGGACAAACTGGCCGTGGACGCGGGCTTGTCCACCGCGGATCGCCTGGGCGCATTGTCGTCGCGGTTGGCGTTGGCTCGCTTGGACCAGCCCAAGGGCGAATTGCCGCGCGCCTTGCGCGAGGAGGTCAAACAGCGAGTGGCGGCGGCGGACAAAGCCACCGGAAATCCCTATGAACGCCAAGCGGTCATCACCGCAGGCGCAGATCTGTTGACGCAAGCGAGCTGGCTGGACGAATCCGACGCGCTGCTCAAGGCGGAGCTGGGCCGTTCGCACGCGCCTTATTACCATATGCTGATCCTGGCTTCCAATGCTAAGCAGCGAGGCGACAAGGCCGGGGCGCTGGACTGGTACCGTCAGGCCTACGAAGCCGCCAACGGCCCGGCTACGCGTCTGCAATGGGGCGTCAGCTATTTGAGCGGGGCGATTGAATTGGCGCCTGGGGACGAGAAGCGGATCGAGAGCACTGCCAGCGCGATCTTCAAGGAAGCGGGCAGCACGCCCAGCGCCTTCTACGAACGCAACCGGCGCTCGCTGGAAAAGGCCGTAAACCGGCTCAAGGCCTGGGGCCGGCAGCAACAGCAGGAGGCGGCGCTGGCGCGCTTGGCCGGGCAATTGGAGGAGGTGTGCGGCAAGCTGCCGGTCGGCGATCCTCAAAAGCCGGTGTGCGAGGGACTGGCTCAGTCCGCCCGGTCTTGAATCAAGCCGCGGCGGCCGGCAGCGCAGACAGCATCACTTTGTCGCGGCCGTGGTGCTTGGCTTGATACAGCATGGCGTCGGCCTCGCAGAACAGGCTTTCCAGCGAGGCGTGGCTGCTGTTCAGACAGGCCACGCCCAAGCTGGCGGTAAAACGCAGCCGAGAGCCGGCGTCCGGCAGCGGCAGTTCAATGCGGGCTATGGCGGCGCGCAGCCGCTCCGCCACATGGCCCGCCTGCTCTCTGCCGGTATCCGGCAGCAGAATGCAGAACTCCTCGCCGCCGTGGCGGCCTATCAGATCCGTTTGACGCGCTTGGCGTCGCAGGCAGTCGGCCAGCGCGGTCAGCGCCTGATCGCCAGCCAGGTGGCCGTGACGGTCGTTGATGCTTTTGAAATGGTCTAGATCCAGCACGATCAACGACAGGGCACGCCGCTCGCGCTGGGCCAGACGGAACGCGGCCACCGCCTCTTCATCGAAGCTGCGCCGGTTCAGCAAGCGGGTCAGGCTGTCGCTGCGTGATTGCTGCAACAACTGATCCATCGCCCGCTCGTACACCAGATAGAGCTGGCACACCACCACGCCATAGCCGGACCACTGTGTCATCAGCAGCAGCAGGTTCTGACGCTGGCCGGCGACTTCGATGTCCGGCTGCATGGCGGACAGCGCCAGCGCCAGCCGCGTCAGCTCCAGCAGCAGGGTCAGCACCGCAAGCGCCGAGGCCAGCGATTTGCCGGCGCGCGGAGAATCCTGTTCCGCTTGCCACAGCCGCCAGGCGATCAAGCCCCATAGCAGACAGGCGCCCAGCGAGAAGATGGCGTGGCGGGCCAGTGCCGAATGCGCGAGGCCGTCGTGGATGAACAGCAGCAAAGGAATGAAGACCAGAGCCAGGCCCAAGGGCAGGCTGTAGTGGCTGGAGTGCTTGTAAAAACGCTCAATGCTGATCAGAACGTGCAGCGCCGCCAACTGGATCAGCAGCTTGGCGCTGATGGAAATCAAGGCGGGATCCAGGTCCAGCGGGGCAAGATAGAGCAGTCCGGCCGCCGCGTCCAGCAACCCGCCGATGGCGAGCGCCAGCACCGCGGGTTGGCGCTGGCTGCGCTGCCAGAACAGGAAAGTGACCAGGGAGATGACCAGGCTGTAGCCGGCGGTGCAAGCCAGTGTTGTCCGAGGGTCGAGAAAAAATGACATCGTGTTCTATGGGCAAAGAGCGTCCGGCAGGGTATCGGCCAGGCAAGCGCACGACAATAGCAGTCTATTGATATTCATACAATTTCACTCTGAAATAAAACGCCGCCCCATGCCAAGGGGTGCGGCGGGTGCGCTACAATTATTTCTTTTGACTGTTGGTCTGCATCATGGACAAGCCGCGGTATCCGATCAGCGAGCGCGAAGTGGAGTTCAGCGCGATGCGCGCGCAAGGCGCGGGTGGGCAAAACGTCAACAAAGTGTCGTCGGCGGTGCATCTGCGCTTCGACGTGCGAGCCTCCTCCCTACCAGAATGGCTGCGGGAGCGGCTGCTGGCCTTGCCGGACCAGCGGCTGAACAAAGACGGGGTGCTGGTGATCAAGGCCCAGCAGTACCGCACTCAGGAATTGAACCGCGCGGACGCGCTGCAGCGCCTGCAAGCCTGGGTCGACGCCGCCAGCCACACCCCCAAGGCGCGCCGCGCCACCAAACCCACTTACGGCTCCAAACAGCGGCGGCTGGCCGGCAAGACGCGGCGCGGCGAAGTCAAGTCTCTGCGCGGCAAGGTGGATCTGTAGTCGGCCGCAATTGCTTCGGCGGAATCTCGGGAATGTATTAGTGTTAATGCTATGGGCATTAATGCTAAGGCAAGGGGACCGCGATGCAAGGCTTGACGATTCGGATGCAGCTGCAGCTGCTGGCTTTCGGGGTAGTGGTATCCTGCCTGCTGATCGGCGCGGTTGGTTACCAAAGTACGGTGCACCTGGTGCGCAGCATCAATGAATTGCTGGACAGCCAGGGCGCGGTGCGGCGACAAATGGATGCCGACATGATGCACGACGCGGTGCATGGCGATGTTCTGGCGCTAATGTTGGCGCAGAAAAACGGCGATCGCGCCGCGCTGACCGAAATCCGCAAGGACGTGGAGGAGCACAGCAAGCGCTTTCTCGGCGCGATGAAGGAAAACCAGGACAAGATCAGCGATCCCGAGGCACGTTCCTTGCTGCAGCAAATTCTGCCGGTGGTGGAACGCTATACCGGAGCGGCGGCCGCCATCGTAGCCGCCGGCTTTGACCAGCCGGAGCAGGCCGCGGCCAAGCTTAAGGACTTCCAGCAGGACTTCGCGCTGCTGGAGGACAAGATGGAAAAACTGGCCGACGCCATCGACAGCGGTTCGCGGCGGCAGAACGACAGCACGGTGGCGCAGGTGGGCGTGGCCGCCGTGATCATCATTGTGGCGGCGCTGGCCGCGGCTTTGCTGATGGCCATGTTGTGCTGGTGGGTGGCGCGATCGGTGCTACCACCTATTGAGCGTTTCAAGGATACGGCGCAACGTATCGAACGCAGCGGCGATTTGTCCATCCGCGCGCAAGTTGGACGGCGCAATGAACTGGGCGCGGCCATCGGTGAATTCAATACTCTGATGGACACCCTCCAGGGCATTGTGGGCAAAGTGGGCCAGACTTCGGGCGCGCTTGGGGATTCGGTCGACGAGATTGCCCAACTCACCCAAGGCGTGGAACAGGCCAGCCGGTTGCAAACCGATTCGGCGCAGTCCATGGCCGGCGCCATTCAGCAACTGGCCGACCATCTGGCCAGTGTTGCGGAGCACGCCGACAGCACTTTGCGCATCGCCGGCGAAGTGGGGCAATGCTCGAGCGAAGGCAGCAAGGCGGTGCAGCAGACCGTGGGCAATATCGGCAACCTGGCCCAAACCATTCATCACAGCGCCAACAGTGTGCAATTGCTGGAAGGCGACATCCGCAAGATAGGCGGCATGGTGGATGCAATCCGCGGTATCGCCGATCAGACCAATCTTTTGGCTTTGAACGCGGCCATCGAAGCCGCGCGTGCAGGCGAGTCCGGCCGCGGCTTCGCCGTGGTGGCGGACGAGGTGCGCGCGTTGGCGGAGCGCACCGCGCAGGCGACGGCGGATATCGTCAATGTCATTTCCCAGTTGCAGGCCACCTCGGAGCAAGTTGTCAGCGGCATGGAAAACGGCGTGGGTCAGGTAGAGCAGGGCGTGGAACTGGTGAAGCAGCTGGGCGGCATGGTTGACCAGATCGGCCGCCAGGCCGGCGTGGCTGAGGAGCGCATCCGCAATATCTCCAGGCTTCTGGATAACCAAAAGGCGGCCGGGGCGCAGATCCTGGCCAACGTCGACGAAGTAACTCAGCACGCCGGCACCACCAGTCGCTCGGTGGGGCAGGTGCAAGACGAGTTGGTGCAACTGCGCGGTCATTTCGGCGAGCTGAGCGAATCCATCCGTCATATGCGGGTGTGAGCGGTTTGGCCGCCGCCGCCTGCGCGGGTAGAATGCGCAGTTTTCGGCACGCGGAAGCGATGTGAGGATACGGTCATGGCCAAGAAGCAAAAACAAGACGAGTTGGACGAGGAAACCCGCGCGCTGCTGGAATGGTGCGCCGAGGTGGAGACTCACCTGGTGGCGGCCGGCGCCACCGTGGCGGAGGCGCAGGAGCATATCGAGGAACAGGCGGAGTGGTACACCGATCAGTACTACGATGGCCTGAGCCCGGAAGAGGCGGCGCGGGCGGCGCTGAAATGAGTAGACGCATCGCCGTCATCGACTTCGAAACCAACGGCGCATCTCCGGGGCGCGATTGCCGCGCCACCGAAATCGGCGTGGCGCTGCTGGAGGACGGCCGCATCGTCGGCCGCTATCAAAGCCTGATCAACGCCGGCGTGTGGATTCCGCCGATGATCGAGCGCCTGACAGGCATCAGCAACGTGATGTTGCGCGACGCGCCGCCGCCGGCGGTAGCGATGGCCGAAGCGGCGCGCTTCGTCGGCGACACGCCGCTGGCTGCTCACAACGCCAGTTTCGACCGCAAGTTTTGGGATTACGAGCTGGCCCAACTGGGTCTGGCGCGCAAGCAGGACTTCGCCTGCACCCTGTTGTTGTCGCGCCGGGTGCTGCCGCAGGCGCCGGACCACAAGCTGGGCACTTTGGCGCGCTGGCTGAGCTTACCGGACACCGGCCGCGCCCACCGGGCGCTGGCCGACGCGGAAATGGCCGCGCAGCTCTTGTGCCATTTGCAGGGCGAGCTCAGCCGCCGCTACGGCGCGCGTCTGGCCGATCACAGCCAATTGTGCGGCATGCAGAAGGTCAGCGCGGCCAAGATAAGTCAGTACCTGCAGGCCCAGGCTGGCTGAGAACCTGTTTACGATCTGCTGCGCATCGTGGAGCGTTACACGGTGAGTACGGCTTCGAAATGCTCATGTACCGTGTGTACACTCCGCTTTCTCAGCCGTTTTCGCCTTGTCTCACCTTAGCTCGCGAGATCGTAAACACGCTCCGAGAACCTGTTTTTGATCTGCCGCGCTTCGCGGTCACGCGACAGAGTGAACACCGCCTTTGAATGCTCATCATGTATCGTTGCCGGCCGCGCCGACCCCAAAAGCGGGCCTGGCCGAGAACCAGTCCAGCGCGCGTTCACGCAGTGCGGCAATGGCCGGCGTCTCCGCCCGCTCGCGCAGGCAGGCCAGCACAATGCGTTGCTCCGGCAGCGGTTCGGCGATGGGACGCAGCGTCAGCGGCCGGCCGTCGTAACTGTGGTCGCCGCTGGGCCGGGTGTAAGCGATGGCCACGCCCAGACCGTGGGCCACCATGCCGCGCTGTAGTTCAAAACTGCGGACCGACTCCAGCCGCGCCGGTCGCAACCCGTGCATGCGCAGCAAGTCCAGAAAGTGCGGGCCGCTGTGCGCCTGTTCGGTCAGCAGCAGCGGCCATTCGCACAGCTCCTTCAACATCACCTTTTCGGTCTGCGCCAGCGGGTGGTCAACCGCCAGCAGCGCGTGGGGCGCCAGCGTGCGCAGTTCGGTCAAGGCCAGCGTGGGCGGCAGCGCCAGATCATAGCTGATGGCGGCGTCCAGCCCGCCCTGAAGCAGCTGTGGACCGATCAGGTCGAACCCGCATTCACGCACCTCCACGCGTAGAGAGGGGTGACGTTCGCGCAGCGCGCGCAACACAGGCGGCAAGCAGTAGGGCGCCAAGTCCTCGAAGCAGCCTAGCGCCAACTCCCCGGCCAGCGCGTCCGCGCCATTGGCCAGCCCCTCGAGCGCCATTGCGGCTTCCACGGTCCGTCGCGCCTGCGCCAAGGCCTGCCTGCCAAACGGCGTCGTCGCCATTCCGGCGCCGCGGGTGCGGACAAACAGCGCTTGTCCCAGGATGTTTTCCAGCTCGCCTACGGCGGCGGACACAGCCGGCTGAGATACGTTCAGCCGTTCGGCCGCCGCGCTGATGCCGCCGTGGCGGGCCACGGCCAGCGCGTAGCGCAATTGGCGCAGGGTCAACTTCATCGCTTTTTCCGAGGAGGATAATCAAAACATATTATTTTATTTTGGCATGGGTTTGCGGCGATAGTGAGGACAAGCGCCCGCAGCGGCGGCGCCCACACGCATTAGAGCCTGTTCAACGTTTCGCGAGCGAGGGCGAGACAAGGCGGGAGCGAGCGAAAATGAGCTTGTACTCGCCGTGCAACGCTTCACGAAGCGCAACAGACTTTGAACCCTGGAAAGAGGAGAACGCCATGCTTGCCTGTCCCGAGATTTCCGCCGCCGACATCGCCGCCTTCCAGCGCGACGGCGCGGTTTGTCTGCGCGGCCTGTTCCGCGATTGGGTCGATGTCATCGCCGCCGGCATCGAGCGCAATTTGCGCGCTCCGGGGCCGTACGCCGGCAATGTGGTGGCCACCGGCGAGCCGGGTTCTTTCTTTGAGGACTATTGCAACTGGCGGCGGATTCCTGAATTCGAGGCGGTGGTCACGGAATCGTCCGCCGCGGCCGGCGCCGCAGCGCTGATGCGTTCGGCCACCGCGCAATTCTTCCATGAGCATGTGCTGGTCAAGGAACCGGGCACGCACAAACCCACGCCTTGGCATCAGGACATCCCGTATTACTTTGTCGACGGCGAACAGACCGTCAGTTTCTGGATTCCAGTGGATCCGGTGGGCGAGGCGACGCTGCGCTTGATCGCCGGTTCGCATCGCTGGGAGGAGTGGGTGCGGCCGCTGCGCTGGAAAGATGAATCCAGTTTTTATCAAGGCGATACGCGCCGATATCGAGACGCGCCGGACCCGGAGCGCGAGCTTGGCATGGAGGTGCTGGAATGGGCTTTGGAGCCTGGCGACGCGGTGCTGTTCGATTTCCGCACTGCGCACGGCGCGCGGGGCAACCCCGGCGGCGGTAGGCGGCGAGCCTTGTCATTGCGCTGGCTGGGCGACGATGCGCGCTACGTCGAGCGTCCCGGCCGCACCTCGCCGCCTTATCCGGATCATGGCATGCGGCCGGGGCAGCGGCTGCGCGAGGATTGGTTTCCGGTGCTCTGGCCGGCGGCTTGAGCAAGAAGCTGTTCAATGCCAAACGGCCCGCCTTGGCGGACGTTTGGCTCAGGCGTCCAGCCCCTGCTGGGCCAGCGCCGCGGCGCGCAGCACTGCGCGCGCCTTGTTTTGGGTTTCCTGCCATTCCATTTCCGGGGAGGAATCGGCGACGATGCCGGCGCCGGCCTGCACGTAGAGCATACGGTTCTTCAACACCGCGGTGCGGATGGCGATGCACAGGTCCATGTCGCCGTTGAAGCCGAGATAGCCGACCGCGCCGCCGTAGATGCCGCGCTTGCTGGGTTCGAACTGATCGATGATTTCCATCGCCCGCACCTTGGGCGCGCCGGACAACGTCCCAGCCGGAAAAGTGGCCTTAAGCACGTCGATATTCGACACTTCCGGACCAACCTTGCCTTCCACGCTGGACACGATGTGCATCACGTGGGAATAGCGTTCGATGGCCATATTGTCGGTAACGCGCACGCTGCCGGTGGCGGCGACGCGGCCCACGTCGTTGCGGCCCAGATCCATCAGCATCACATGCTCGGCGATTTCCTTGGGGTCGGCCAGCAGTTCCGCGGCCAGCGCCTCGTCCTGCTCGCGTGTCTGACCGCGCGGGCGAGTGCCGGCGATAGGACGCACGGTGACGGTGTCTTGCTCGCGGCGTACCAGGATTTCCGGCGAGGCGCCTACCACGTGGAAGTCGTCGAAGTGATAGAGGAACATATAAGGCGACGGGTTCAGGCTGCGCAGCGCGCGGTAAAGGCTGAGCGGGGACTCCGCGAACGGCATCTGCATGCGCTGCGACAAAACCACCTGCATGATGTCGCCGTCCTGAATGTAGCGCTTGCAGGCGGAGACCGCGTCCTTGAAAGCCTGTTCGCCGTATTCGGACGCCGATTGCGTGCTTTGACCGGGCAAGGACAAGGGCGCTTCCAGCGGCTCGCGCAGACGGGCGCGCAGTTGTGCCAGCCGCGCTTCGGCTTTGAGCAGAGCATTGGGCACTTCCGGATCGGCGTAGACGATCAGATAAAGCTTGCCGGACAAGTTGTCCACCACCGCCAACTCCTCGGACACCATCAGCAGCATGTCCGGCGTGCCTATGGTGTCGGGCTTGCTGGTTTCGGCCAGACGTTTTTCGATATGGCGGATGGTGTCGTAGCCGAAATAGCCCACCAAGCCGCCGGTGAAGCGCGGCAGGCCGTGCTGAGGCGGTGTGTGGAAGCGCTGTTGGAACGCTTCAATGAAGGCCAGCGGGTCGCCGCTGTGGCGCTCGATGACCTTGTCGCCGTATTCCACCTGTACCTGTTGGCCGTTGACTCGCAGCCGGGTGGTGGACGGCAGGCCGATGAAGGAGTAGCGACCGAAGCGTTCGCCGCCGACGACGGACTCCAACAGATAGGAGTAGGGTTGGTTGGCCAGCTTCAGATAGACCGACATCGGGGTGTCGAGGTCGGCGAACAACTCCAGGCTGACCGGGATGCGGTTGTAGCCAGCGGCGGCCAGGCGGTTGAATTCTTCATGGGTCATGGCGGGTCCTGCGCTTTTGTGGTCATGGTGAGGTCGAATGCGGCTTGTTAAACAGGCATTGAGCGACGCCATCGGCATCCACGCCGGTATCCTTGCTGATTCATGAATTTGTCATCCGTAAAAGAAGTTATCAGCTGATCAGCTATTCTTCATCAAATCGTATAGTTCGGCAATATTAGCCACTACCAAGTCGGAGCCCAGGCTCGCCGCGTCGGCGTAGCCGTAGCTGACGGCGATGGCGGCGCAGCCGCTATTGCGAGCGGCCCGCACATCGTTGGCGGAGTCGCCCACCATCGCCATCTGCTCCGGCGAGATGCCCAGCACCTGGCAGACATGTTGCAGCGGCAGCGCCGACGGTTTCTTCTCCGCCAGGGTGTCGCCGCCGATGACTAGGCTGAAGTGGTCGCGCAGGCCAAGCTGCTCCAGCAGCGGCAGCGCCAGCCGCTCGGATTTGTTGGTCACCACCGCCAGCGGCAGTTGCAACGCGCGCAGCAGGCCCAAGCCCTCGCTGACGCCCGGGTAGATAGTGGTGCGGTCGCTCAGGTGTTCGCGGTAGTACTGGATGAAGAAGACATAGCCGCGCTCCCACAGCGCCGGGTCTGCCTGGCCGTCGCGTTCATTGGTCAGCGCGCGGTGAACCAGGCTGGCGATGCCGTCGCCAACATGTTCCTGAATGCGCAGAGCCGGCAGCGGCGGCAGGTCCAGGTGTTCGCGCATGGCGTTGGCGGCGGCGGCCAAATCGGGAATGGAGTCGACCAGGGTGCCGTCCAGATCGAAGGCGACGGCTTTGATGTATTTCAGGTTCATATGCGTTTCAGTGCGGCGGCCTTGGCCGCTGTTTGGTGCTTGCCGCGCGCGGCAGATTGTGAACAGGTTTCAGCCCAGGTTGCGGATGTCCACCACGGTTTGCAGGCCAAAGGCCGGCGACAGCAGATGGTCGACGATGCGGCGCGCGGCGGCGGCCGGGGTGCTGAGTTCGCCGTCCGCTTTCAGCGCGTCGAAACGCGCTTTTTGCGGAAATTGTTTGGCGTCGCTGCCGCGGATATTGGCCTGCATCTCGGTGTCCACCACGCCGGGATAGAGAGCTACGATTTGCGCGGCCTTGTCCTGGCCGGCCTGCTCAGCGGCCACGCTGCGGCTGAAGTGGTCCAGCCCGGCCTTGGTTGTGCAATACACGCTCCAGCCCGGATAGGGCTTGGCGGCGGCGCCGGAGGAAATGTTGAGGATGCGGCGGCGAGCTTTAAGGCTGGCGCTGGCGCGCAGCAGCGCGTCGGTGGCCAGCATCGGCGCCGCCAGGTTGATCGCCAAGGCGCGTACCACGTCCTCGGCCGGGTAATGGCCGGCTTGGGCAATGGGGGTGACCACGCCGGCGTTGTTGATCAGGTTGAGGCTGGCGCAATCGGCCGGTTTCAGTTGTTCCACCGCGGCGGCGATGGCCGGGGCCACCGCGGCGGCGTCGGAGAGGTCGACGTCTAGGGCGATCAGGCGTTCCGGATAGCGGCGCGCCAGCGGGGCCAGCGCGTCCACGGCGCCGCGCGCCAGGCCGGCGACGCGGTAGCCGTCGGCAAGCAGGGCTTCGGTCAACGCCAAGCCTAGGCCGCGGGAGGCGCCGGTCACGATGAAGGCATGCATATTCTGTGCTCCTGGGAAGGGGGCTGGCGTCAGCGGAGCTGGGCCAGCTCGGCGCGCATTGCGTCGATCACGGTTTTATAGTTGTCCTGGCCGTAGATGGCGGAGCCGGCGACGAAGGTGTCGGCGCCGGCCTCGGCCACCGCGCGGATATTGTCGGCCTTGATGCCGCCGTCCACTTCCAGCCAGACTTCGCCGCCGTGCTTGGCGGTGTATTCATCAATGCGGCGGCGCGCCTCGCGCACCTTGTCCAGCGCGTGCGGGATGAATTTCTGCCCGCCGAAGCCCGGGTTCACCGACATGATCAACACCATGTCTATCTTATCCATCACGTGATCCAAATAGGACAGCGAGGTGGCCGGGTTGAATACCAGGCCGGCTTTGCAGCCCGCGTCCTTGATCAGGCCCAGCGTGCGGTCCACGTGCTCGGAGGCTTCCGGGTGGAAGGTGATGATGTCCGCGCCGGCTTTGGCGAAGGCGGCGGCCAGGCTGTCCACCGGCTTCACCATCAGATGGACGTCGATGGGCGCGGCGCTGTGCGGGCGGATGGCTTCGCACACCATAGGCCCTATGGTCAGGTTGGGCACGTAGTGGTTATCCATCACATCGAAATGGATGATGTCTGCGCCGGCGGCGATGACATCGCGAACCTCTTGACCAAGACAGGAAAAATCGGCGGAAAGAATGCTGGGAGCGATACGGAAAGTGCGCATAGGGCGTTGCTTTGGGCAAGGATGAACACGGGATGGCCACATTCTACCGCGCCAAAAGCGTCCCGGCGGGATAAAATGAAGCACAAACAACAAAAGGAGCGCTGAACATGGCGGAAAAAACCTACCGTGTCGAAGTGGAAGCCGAACCGCATTACATCGAAGAACAGTCCAATATGGCCAACGACATCTATGTGTTCGGCTATCGCATCCGCATCACCAACACCGGCAGCGAACCGGCGCAACTGGTCAGCCGCCACTGGATCATCGCCGACGCCAACGAGCAGGTGCAGGAAGTGCGGGGCATGGGCGTGGTGGGAGAGCAGCCGCGCATCGAGCCGGGGCAGTCTTTCGACTATTCCAGCGCCACCCATCTGAAAACGCCCTACGGCTCAATGAAGGGCAGCTATCAGTTCCTGGCCGACGACGGCAAGCGTTTCGAGGCCGAAATCCCCGAGATGAATCTGGTGGCGCCGCGCGTGCTGCATTGATGGCCCGTTCAATGTCCGCTGCGCGTTGGCGACGCGGCGTTGAATCCGGCGCCGGCATGCTCATGCGTTGCTTGACCATGCCGTTTCCGTCAGCCTCAACGCTTTGCCTCGCTCCATCTCGCTAGACTTTCGAACAGGCGCCGGGACTTCACAAAGCCGGCGGCGTTATTTTTCCCTTGGCCAGGTCCACCACACGATGAAGGTGGCCAATCCGCCGGCAATCGCCGCTTCCAGCAATAATATCCACATGTCCGCGCCCCCTGGCGAGCGTTGATGATGTTTGCAAAACTGCTCAACTCTCACTTTGGAACAGCTTGACCCAACAGGCAATCCCGAATATGCGTTTTACTCATTCCGGCCCGGCGCCTAGCCGCCGAAACGATGTCGCCACCCTCAAAACGCTTTTGCCCTATTTGTGGGTGTTCAAGTGGCGGGTGCTGCTGGCGCTATCCTGTATGGTGCTGGCCAAGGTGGCCGCGGTCAGCGTGCCCTTGTACCTGAAGGACATCGTTGATCAACTCTCTGTGCCGGCCACCCTCTTGGCGTTGCCGGTGTTGGCTCTGACCGGCTATGGTTGCGCCCGCTTGTTGTCCAGCGTGCTGGGGGAACTGCGCGACGCGGTGTTCGCGAGGGTGATACAGGGCGCGGTGCGCAGCGTGGCCGGCGGTGTGTTTCAGCATCTGCTGCGGTTGTCGTTGAGGTTTCATCTGGAGCGCCAGACCGGCGGCATGAGCCGCGACATCGAGCGCGGCACCAAGGGCATAGGCTTTCTGCTCAATTTCACCGTGTTCAATATTCTGCCCACGCTGCTGGAAATCGGCATGGTTACCGCCATTCTGCTGCATCGCTACGCTTGGCCGTTCGCGTTGGTGACCTTAGGCACCATTGCCGTCTACATCGCGTTCACTCTGGTGGTGACAGAGTGGCGCACCGTTTACCGTCGCAGCATGAACGATCTGGATTCCAAGGCCAACGCCAAGGCGATAGACGCGTTGCTGAATTACGAGACGGTCAAATATTTCAACAACGAGGGCTATGAGGCGGAGCGCTACGATAAGAACCTGGCGGCCTGGGAGGCTTCCGCGATCAAGAATCAGGTGTCTCTGTCCATGCTCAACGCCGGCCAGGGCCTGATCATCGCCAGCGGCGTCACTTTGATCATGGTGTTGTCCGCGCGCGAGGTCGTGGCTGGGCGGATGACGGTGGGGGACGTGGTATTGGTGGCCACGTTCATTACCCAGTTGTACGCGCCCTTGAACTTCCTGGGTTTTGTCTATCGCGAGATTAAGCATTCGCTGGCCGACATCGAGCGCATGTTCTCGCTGTTGAACGCCAATGAGGAAGTGGCGGACGCGCCGGGGGCTGCGGTCTTGGCCGCGCGGGCGGCCGGAGTGCGCTTCGAGCAGGTGGGGTTCGCTTATGAGAGCAAGCGCCGGATTCTAAGCGAAGTCAGCTTCGATATTCCGGCCGGCAAGACGCTGGCGGTGGTCGGCGCCAGCGGCGCCGGCAAATCCACGCTGTCGCGCTTGCTGTTCCGCTATTACGACGTTGGGCAGGGGCGGATTATGGTCAATGGCCGCGACATCCGAGAGCTGACTCAGGATAGCCTGCGCGCCCATATTGGCATCGTGCCGCAGGATACCGTGCTGTTCAACGACACGGTGTATTACAACATCGCTTACGGCCGGCCGGGAGCTAGTCGCGAGGAGGTGATCGAGGCGGCTAAGTCCGCGCACATTCACGACTTTGTCAGCGGCCTGCCGGATGGTTACGACACGATGGTGGGCGAGAGAGGGCTGAAGCTGTCAGGTGGGGAAAAGCAAAGGGTGGCGATTGCGCGCACTATTCTGAAGAACCCGCCCATCCTTATCTTCGACGAGGCCACCAGCGCGTTGGATTCGCGCACCGAGAAGGCGATCCAGCGCGAACTGGTGGAGATCTCAGCCAACCGCACCACGCTGATCATCGCCCACCGGCTGTCCACCATCGTCGACGCCGACCAGATCCTGGTGATGGAGGCCGGGCGCGTGTTGGAGCAGGGCGCGCACCGCGAACTGCTGGAGCGTGGCGGCCGCTACGCCGAGATGTGGCGCTTGCAGCAGACGGAGCAGCTGGCGGCCGGCGACGCCTGAAAGGCGTCGCTTTAAGCTTGGCGGCGGCCGGCGGCTTTCAATTCGCTCATCGCCGCCAGCACCTCGTCGGCCAGCGCCAGCATGCGTTGGCAGTCGGCCGCTTGCGGCAGGGAGGAGAAGTCCAGCGTGGGGGCCAGCGCCTGCAAGGCGCGGCGGGCGCTGGCGGCCACGTCGGCGGCCAGATTGAAGTCGCCGGGAGACAGCACCCGGCCGTTGCGGACTTTCTTGTAGTATACGGCCGCCATCTGCGCGTATTGCGTCGCGGTTTGCTGCGCGGCCAGGCTGGGGCCCAGCGCTTCCAGCAGCGCCATGATTTCGCGGCAGGCCTGTTCCGCGGCGTTCCAGCGCTTGTCCTGCTGCTGGCGTTGCTGCGCCTGGGGCTTGGTCGCGGCTTTCTTGCTGGCCATCTTGGGCTCCTGGGGAAATAGACAGAGCGCCGCATTCTAGCCATCCCGGCCGCGGCGCGCCACCGTCGCGCTATTCGTGCAGGTGGAAGCCGAGCAGGGCGTCGTCTTCGCTGGGCAGCGATAGTTCGACGAAATCGTTTAGGCAGAACAGGGTCAGTTTACCGCCGTAGACCGCGCCGGTGTCCAGGTTCAGTACATTGTCGAAGCGGGTGGCGCTGGTTTGTGGGGTATGGCCCACCAGCAGCAGGTCAACACCGCGCACGACACCGCCACGGCTGTTGCGCGCGCGTTCCCGAGACCATAGCGTGACGTTGCGGCTGGACTCCGGCAGGGTGCCGTTCGCGAGGCCGGAGGCCAGTGCCTCCCAGTCGTTGTCCGGGCAGTCGGCGTGCAGCACGCCGATCTTGCCGCCGTCCGCGTCGGCGACTTCAATGGCGTATGGCAGGCGCTGAAAAGCAGTCAGGCAGGCTTGCCGCTGAGGGGCCGGCAGCGTCAGCAACCAGGAGCCTCCATTGTTCACATGACGGACTTCGGCTTGCTTGTCCCCCAGCAGCGAGTCAATCGCCAGTTGCTCGTGATTGCCGCGCACTGCATAGAACCAGGGTTGCGCCAGCCACTCCAGCACCGCTGCGCTGTCGGCGCCGCGATCTATCATGTCGCCAACCGACAGCAGGCGATCGCATTCGGGATTGAAGGCGGCCATTTTCAGCAAGCGCGACAATTGGCGGAAGCATCCGTGAATGTCGCCAACCGCCCAGTCTCGGCCTTGGGTATTGCTTTGCAGCTTCAGAATCATGCTTGAACTCGGGGGTGGGGTGCGTTTATTTTGCGCCATGCCCATGGTTTTGTCATTGAGTTGATAGTTTCAAAGCTAGAATTGTTTTGATTTGACTATCAATGGCTTACCGAGTTCGGCGCCGTCTGGGCTAGCCGGTTAGCCATTCCTGGCAAAATTGCCGGCGGAAGTCGCGCAACCATTGCAGCCGCAGTTCTGCCATTTTTCTGCCGGCTTCTGTTTGCATCATGGCCGGCAATTTGGCGAGTTTGACCTCGATGTGATCCAGCGCCCAGCGGCGGTCGTCCAGTTCGCGGGCCTCGCCAAGCGGGTCCAGCGGGTGGGCCAGCGCGGAGTCCATGCGCCCGGCGGTATAGAACAGCCGCGCCAAGCCGACGGCGCCCAGCGCGTCCATGCGGTCGGCGTCCTGCACGATGCGGGCCTCCAGGCTTTGCGGCGGTATGGCGGCGCTGAAACTGTGCGCCTCGATGGCGTGGGCGACACCGTCCAGCCGGTCCGCCGGAAAATCGCTGGCGGCCAGCAGCGCGCGGGCGCGCGCGGCGGCCTGGCGCGAGGCCAGGTGGCGCTCTGGGTGGTTCTTCGGCAAGTTGACCAGATCGTGCAGATAGCAGGCGGCCAGCACGGTCAGCGCGTCAGCGGCGGGGTGGGCGTCCAGCAACTGTCGGGCGCAGGCCCAGACACGGTGAAAATGGTTCAGGTCGTGGGCGCCGTCGTCGTCGCCCGGCTGTTGTTGCAGCAGGTCGATCAGGCGGGCGCGCCAGACGTCGATAGTCGCATTGGGGAGGATGGCGTTCATGGCGGCGGCAAGGATTGGGGCAGGGGATTACAGCCCCAATCCGCGTTGTCGTCAAGCTGGCCATTTAGAGCGGCTAACAAAAATCAGTTTTACGGCTGAGGCAAGGCGCGCCGACGCAGGCAGTACTTGAGTACGGCAAGTCGGCGCAACGCAGCATCAGGGGTTTGTTAGCCGCTCTTGGCAGGTGCTTAGCCTGCGTTCATCTCGCAGTAGCGCGCGGCGATAGCGGAGGCCAGGCGGGCGTTGTTCAGCACCAACTGGATGTTGGCGGCCAGGCTGTTGCCGCCGGTCAGCTCGCAGACGCGGGCCAGCAGGAAGGGGGTGGACTCCTTGCCGGCTACCCCTTGCTCCTCGGCTTCGCGCAAGGCCTGCTCGATGGCGGCGTCTATCTTGTCGCGCGGCATCGCGTACTGCTCCGGAATCGGGTTGGCCACCACCATGCCGCCGCGCAGCTCCAGGCTCCACTTGGCCTGCATTGCGGCGGCGATGTCGGCGGCTTCATCCAGACGGTGATCCAGTTTGAAGGCGCTGTCGCGGGTGAAGAAGGCTGGGAGGTGGTCGCAGCGGTGGCCGATGACCGGCACGCCGTGGGTTTCCAGGTATTCCAGCGTCAGGCCCAGGTCCAGGATGGACTTGGCGCCGGCGCAGACCACGGCTACCGGGGTTTGCGCCAGTTCCTGAAGGTCGGCGGAAACGTCGAAGCTGCGTTCGGCGCCGCGGTGCACGCCGCCGATGCCGCCGGTTGCGAACACGCGGATGCCGGCCATCGCGGCGATGATCATGGTGGAGGCTACCGTGGTGGCGCCGCTGCGCTTGCCGGCGACGATGAAGGGCAGGTCGCGGCGGCTGACCTTGGCGATGTCGCGGCCGCCCTTGCCCAGGTATTCGATCTCCTGCGCGCTCAGGCCCGCTTTCAAGCGGCCGTCGATGATGGCGATAGTGGCCGGCACCGCGCCGTGGGCGCGGATTTCCGCTTCCACTTGCAGCGCGGTTTCCACGTTCTGCGGATAGGGCATGCCGTGGGAAATGATGGTGGATTCCAGGGCCACTACCGGGCGGTTGGCGGCCAGTGCCGCGGCTACTTCGGGGTGGATATCGAGATGGGCGTTGTGCATTGCGTGCTCCTTGTTGATGACGAGATCAGGCGTTCAGATAGGCATCCACTGCCGCGCGCGACAGAGAAGGGTTGTTGGTGGCGGCGCAGGACAGTGTCAGCGCGGCGCAGCCGCGGGCAAAGCGCACGCTGTCCGCCAGCGACAATTCATTGAGCCAGCCCCAGACCAGGCCGGCCATCAGCGCGTCGCCGGAGCCGGTGGTGTTGACGATGGCGCAGTCCGGCGCGTCCAGCCAGCCGTCGCCGGCTTCGCCGCTGTAATAGATGCCGGCGCCGGCCATGCTCAGCACCACGCGGCGTACGCCTTGGCCATGGAACCAGCGCGCCGCATCCGGCGCGTGTTCCGCCCGCTCCAGCGGCAGGCCGGACAGGGCGGCGGCTTCCAGGCGATTGGGTTTGAGCGTATGTATGCGGGACAGCCAGGGTCGAATGCGTTCCGCCTTGAAGGCGGATACCGGGTCGACAAATAGCGGCTTCTCGCCGCTTTCGGCTATCAGCCAGGCGAGCGCGTCTGCGCTCAGATTGGTGTCCGCCACCACCGCGCCCGCATGGCGCACCAGATCGCGCTGCGCTTGCAGGCGTTCCGGTGTCAGCCGGTTGAGGATGTCCATATCGTTGATGGCCAGCGCCATGTCGCCGTCGGCCTGCTGGATGGACAGATAGGTGGAAGTGGCCGCGTCCGGCAGCGTCAGACAGCCGCGGACGTCGACGCCGGCGCGCTGGGTGGCTTCTAACAGCGAGCGGCCGTGGATATCGTCGCCCACCACCGAAACTAGCCGGCAGTCGGCGCCCAAGCGCGCCAGATTTTCCGCTACGTTGCGAGCCACGCCTCCGGGCGAACAGCGTACCTGGCCGGGATTGGAGTCGCCGTGGCGCAGCGCGGCGGCGGTGCTGCCGACAATGTCCATATTGGCGCCGCCGACGGCGGCGACATAGCGCTGCTCGGCCAGGATGTAACCCTTGCCGCGGATGTGACCCTTCTGCGCCAGGTTCATGATATGCCCAGCCACTGCCGAGCGGCTGATGCCCAGCTGATCCGCCAGCTCCTGCTGCGGAATCAGCGGATCGCGGCGCAGCAGGGCGAGGATTTGTTGTTCCCGCTCTGTCATCAAACATTTGTCCGTTTTGCAAACATTTGTTTGATGTTACTGCTTTGGCATGTCGCGGGTCAAGGGCGGCGCATTTCTCATGGAGATAGTCGCGGGCAGATGAGACAGTGATCACGCCGGACGCGCTGAGGCAGCATGGCTACCGGCTGTTCTTCATTCACTTGCATGAGCGGCGAGTCATCGCGGAACGCCAGTGAAACGCTTGGATGGATGAGCGGGAAATCGATCAGGTATAGGCTGTACAAGCGCATGGATGGGGGAGAATGAGGGTAGCGATGGTTGTGCGCGGAAATGGCGAGGCGTGCTCGGCGCTGTAGTGTATTGGATACAAAAGACTAAATTCTGCGATGACAGCCTGAGGCAATGCGTCTAGACTATAGCCATGCGCATTGTGCGTGTTTCAAAGGGAGGCAAAGTATGGATGGATTGAGTCAGATCAGCGGGCAAGGCGTATCCAACAGCCTCCAGATCTACGCATTGAAAAAAGCCATGTCGGCGTCGGCGCAGTCGGCTTTGAGCCTGGTGCAGGGCGCGTCCGATAATATGGCGCAGGCCCAGGCCAGCAATCCCGCCCATCTGGGGCAGAACATCGATACCCGCGCCTGATCCGGCGCGGGAACTGAAAAAGCGGCCTTGGCCGCTTTTTTTATTACGGATTGTGGGCGTTCAAGCGCTGAGCGCCTGATCCCAATCCTCGGGGAATTGGCGTTCCAGCCAGTTTGCCAGCCATTCGGCCACGCTCTCCCAGCGGGTGTCCAGCATCATCATGTGACCAAGATGGGGCAGGATGTCCGCCGCCACGTCCAGGCGGCGCGCGGTGGCCACCACGTCCTCAGGCCCCACCAGCCGGTCTTCCGCCGCGCCCAGCACCAGCGCCGGCAGCCTCGTCAGCGGCCGGTTGGTCAGCGGGTTGACCAGGGTCATGTCCATTAATGCGCGCTGACTTTCCTGTTGGCAACGGCTGATCAGCAGCTCCACGGCCGATTCGGGCGCGTCCGGCGATAGCAGCATGTCTTTCAGTTCGATGAACTCCGGGTCGTACAGGCCGTGCTGGTACATATTGAGCTTGAGAAACAGGGCGGGCGCCTGCGTCAGCAGCCTCAGGCTGGAAGAGGCCAGGCCAGTGGGCGGCACCGAGGCCAGCAAGGCCGCGCCCGGAAGCTTGTGGCGGCTCAGATATTGCTGCACCACATAGCCGCCCATGGAGTGGCCCACCATCACCGGCGCGGCCGGCAATTGTTTGAGCGCGAAGTCCAGATTGCGCACATAGTCGTCGATGCCGATGGCGGCCAGGTAGTCCCGGCCCTCGCTGCCGCCGTGGCCTTCCAGGCTTAGCGCCCAGCAATCGTAACCTTGCCGGGCGAACCAGGGCATGAAGTTTTCCCGCCAGCACCAGGCGCCGCAGAAGGCGCCGTGAATGAACAACAACGGCGGCGCATGGCGCGCCGCCGTTGTGGCCGGGGCTTGATGGAGCAGCTCCAGGCGGGGGTGCATCACAGTACTTCTGCTGCGTGGTCGGCCAGCCGCGAGCGCTCGCCGCGTTGCAGCGTGATATGGCCGGAATGACCCCAGCCCTTGAAGCGGTCCACCACATAAGTCAGGCCGGAGCTGCCCTCGGTCAGGTAGGGGGTGTCGATCTGAGAGATATTGCCCAGGCAGACCACCTTGGTGCCGGGGCCGGCGCGGGTGATCAGCGTCTTCATTTGCTTGGGCGTCAGGTTCTGAGCCTCGTCTATGATCAGGTATTTGTTGAGGAAGGTGCGGCCGCGCATGAAGTTCAGCGATTTGACCTTGATGCGGGAGCGAATCAGATCGCGCGTCGCGGCGCGGCCCCAGTCGCCGCCGTCGTCATCGCTCTTGTTGAGCACGTCCAGATTGTCCTCCAGCGCCCCCATCCACGGCGCCATTTTCTCCTCTTCGGTGCCCGGCAGGAAGCCGATGTCCTCGCCCACCGGCACGGTGACCCGGGTCATGATGATTTCGGAGTACAGCTTCTGTTCCAGCGTCATCGCCAAGCCGGCGGCCAGCGTCAGCAGCGTCTTGCCGGTACCGGCCTGACCCAGCAGCGTGATGAAGTCCACCTCAGGATCCATCAGCAGATTGAGAGCGAAGTTCTGCTCGCGATTGCGCGCGGTGATGCCCCAGACATTGTTTTTGTGGTGGCTGTAGTCCTTCAGCGTCTGCAGCACCGCGGTCTTGCCTTCCACCTGGGTCACTCGCGCCTGCAGCGGCTGGGCGCCTTCCTGCCACAGCATCTGGTTGACGTAGAGATTCTGGCCGTCCGGGCCTTTGACCTGGTAGTAGCTGCGGCCCTGTTCCTGCCAGGATTTCATGTCCTTGCCGTTGCGCTCCCAGAAGCTCTCGTCGATTTCCCGGGTGCCGGTGTACAGCAGGTCGGTGTCTTCCAGCACCTTGTCGTTGAAATAGTCTTCCGCGTCCAAGCCTAGCGCGCGGGCCTTGATGCGCATATTGATGTCTTTGGATACCAGGATTACCGAGCGGCCCTGCTGCAGTTCCTTCAGCGCCATCACGATGCCGAGGATCTGATTGTCGGCCTTGCCCACCGGCAGCGACGGCGGTAGCACGCTGTGTATCGCCTGAGTCTGCAGGATCAGCTTGCCGGTGGCGGCGTCGCGGCTGGCGTTCTTCAGCGGAATGCCGGATTCGATTTTGGCTTCGGCGCCGCTGACGATCTCATCGAGGAAACGGCTGGCCTGGCGCGCGTTGCGCGCCACTTCGGACATGCCCTTCTTGTGGGTGTCCAATTCTTCCAGCGTGATGATGGGGATGAACACATCGTGTTCTTCGAAACGATACAAGCAGGTGGGGTCGTGCAGCAGCACGTTGGTGTCGAGAACAAACAGCTTGCTGGCGCTGATTTTTTTGCGGCTGGCCATAATGATCCCCTGGTTTTATCGCGGGGCGGCCCGGAAGCCGGCCGCCCGACGCGGTTTTTAGAGTGTCTTGACGAAGTCCAGCACCGCCGCGGCGTGGCCGGGTACCTTGACGCCGCGCCATTCGCGCGCGATGTCGCCGTTCCCGTCAATCACGAAGGTGCTGCGTTCAATGCCTCTGACTTGTTTGCCATACATATTCTTCATCTTGATGACGCCAAACAAATTGCAGACGGTCTCCTCTGTGTCGGACAGCAGTTCAAACGGCAGCTCCAGCTTGGCCTTGAAATTTTCATGGGATTTCAGACTGTCGCGGGAAATGCCGACGATGGCGGCCCCGGCGGCGGCGAATTCGGCATGGAGGTCGCGGAAGTCCATGCTTTCATTGGTGCAACCGGGGGTGTTGTCTTTGGGGTAGAAGTAGATCACCAGCGGCTTGGGGCTGGAGGACAACTGAAACGTGACGCCGGCGGTGCCGGGCAGGGTGAAGTCGGGGCAAGCAGTGCCGGACATGCAGTAACTCCTGTGGTGGAACTGGGTGGTGCGTCCGCCTTGTTTTGAGATTAGCGGATTCCCGCCCGGTTAGACAATGGGAATGGGTAACGAAATTTTCACGGCGCGTGTTCGCGCCGCAGCAGCACCAGAAGCGCGCCGGCGCCGCCCATGGTTTCGCCGGCCTCGCAGAAGGCCAGCACATCGGGGTGGTGCTTGAGCCAGGCGCGCACCATGCGTTTGAGCACTGGCTGGCCGTTGGAGCCGAAGCCCTTGCCGTGTATCACCCGCACACAGGGACCATGTCGGCGCGCCTGGTGCAGGAACAATGCCAGCGCGTCCTGTGCCTGATAGCGGTCGCAGCCGTGCAAGTCGAGCTGACGCGTCACCGGCCAGAAACCGGCGCGCAGCTTCTTCAGCGTGGCTGAAGGCATGCCGGGTCGGGCGAAATGGGCGTCGACCTCGGCGGGTTCGAACCAGCCCACCATGTGCTGCAGCAAGGCCTGCTGCACTGCTTCCGACGCTTGGCCGTGCTGATGGCGGCGGCGCGGATGCGGGCTGGGCTTGGGGCGGGGGCTGGCGTGACGGCCATCCGGCTTCATGGGCTTGACGTCGCGAAACAGCTGGCGGAAATCCGGCTCCGGTTCGGCCTGAGGCGCGGCGGAAACGGAAACGCCAGCAGGCGCGCGGGAGTCGCGCACCTGCTGGCGCAGGCCTTGCAAGGCTTTCTTGAAGGCTTTCAAGCGTTTACTTCAGGCTGTCCAGATAGCGTTCCGCGTCCAGGGCGGCCTGGCAGCCGGAGGCCGCGCTGGTCACCGCCTGGCGGTAAATATGGTCCTGCACGTCGCCGGCGGCGAATACGCCCGCCACGCTGGTGGCGGTGGCGTTGCCTTCGCGGCCGCTCTTGGTGATCAGGTAGCCGGTGGCGTCCATTTCCAGCTGGCCTTTGAAGATTTCGGTGTTGGGTTGGTGGCCGATGGCGACAAACAAGCCCATCACCTTGATTTCTTCAGTGGCGCCGTCCTGCATCGATTTCAGGCGCAGGCCGGTGACGCCGGAGTCGTCGCCCAGCACTTCGTCCAGAGTGGCGTTCAGCTTCAGGCTGATCTTGCCTTCCTTGACGCGGTCCATCAGTTTGTCGATCAGGATTTTCTCTGCGCGGAAGGTGTCGCGGCGGTGGATCAGGGTGACGTGTTTGGCGATATTGGCCAGGTACAGCGCCTCTTCCACGGCGGTGTTGCCGCCGCCGATCACCGCCACGTCCTGGTTGCGGTAGAAGAAACCGTCGCAGGTGGCGCAGGCGGACACGCCCTTGCCCTTGAAGGCTTCTTCGGACGCCAGGCCCAGGTATTTGGCCGAAGCGCCGGTGGAGATGATCAGCGCGTCGCAAGTGTATTCGCCGGCATCGCCCACCAAACGGATCGGTTTTTCGTGCAGATGCGTGGTGTGGATGTGGTCGAACAGGATTTCGGTGCCGAAGCGCTCGGCGTGTTGCTGAAAGCGCTGCATCAGTTCCGGGCCCATCACGCCGGCGGCGTCCGCGGGCCAGTTGTCCACATCGGTGGTGGTCATCAGCTGGCCGCCTTGCGCCAGGCCGGTGATCAGCACCGGCTTCAGGTTGGCGCGCGCCGCGTAAACAGCGGCGGTGTAGCCGGCGGGGCCGGAGCCAAGAATCAGCAGGGGGCTGTGGCGAGTCGTGGTCATGATGTTTTCCTGTGTGAGAAGCGGTAAGAGAGCCGATGGCGACGGTCCGGGGCGGAGTGCTTGGGGCCGAGAACGCGCCGTTCAGTTCTGAAGTATGGAGCCAAGCCGGCGGAATCCAAGCTCCTGACGCCCGCCGGCGTCGGCCGCGCCTGCGCGGCGGCGACCGTTTCGGCTGACAATATACAAGAGCGGCGAGGCAAGGTTAAGGGCCGGCGTGATTGGAATATTCAACATTGCTGATTGAAATCCTTTATCGCCCGTCCAGGCCGTCCTATTGGCCGGGCTTGGTCCAGGTCAAAATCATTTGTGCATTCACGCGTTGATTCAAAAGCTTGCCGTTTCTCGGGCCGTCCTCATGCTGGAATTCGTGGCGGGGCTGGGCCCGCCTGGCCCGCCGCGGCCGCGTGGCGGCTACTTGCCAGCGCCGGCCGCGTGCTATACTGTCCGCTTTCGCGTTGGGTGCGTGGTGTAACTCCACGCAGCGCCAGTCTAAGGTGAGGCAATGTCCTTCGAGTCTGCCGATCCGTGGCGTCGTACCGTCCCAGATGACTAAACCTGTCACACACTTAAGGATTTAACATGCAAGTACAGCTGGAAACATTGAGCAATCTTGAGCGCCGCATGAATATCGCCCTGCCGATGGCGGCTATCGACACGCAAGTGGCCGAGCGCCTGAAGCGCGTGGCCCGCAACGCCAAGATTCAAGGTTTCCGCCCGGGCAAGGCTCCGCTGAAGATCGTGGAAATGAACTACGGCGCCCAGGTGCGTGAAGAAGTGATGGGTGAACAGGTTCAACAGGGTTTCTACTCCGCCGTGAGCGAGCAGAAACTGCGTGTCGCAGGTTACCCGCGCTTCGAGCCGGTAGCCGCCGGCGACGACAAGGAAAACTTCAAGTTCGCCGCCACTTTCGAGGTTTACCCGGAGGTGAAGCTGGGTGAACTGGCCGGCAAGGAAGTGGAAAAGCCGCTGACTCCGGTGACTGACGCCGAAATCGAGAAAACCATCGATATCCTGCGTAAACAGCGCACTCGCTACAACCGCGTTGAGCGCGAAGCCGCCACCGGCGACCGCGTGATCATCGACTTCAAGGGCGCCATCGACGGCGTGGCCTTCGAAGGCGGTTCCTCCGAGAACTTCCCGTTCGTGCTGGGTCAGGGCCAGATGCTGGCCGAGTTTGAAGCGGGCGTTGCCGGCATGAAGGAAGGCGACATCAAGAGCGTGGAAGTGAGCTTCCCCGAGGACTACCACGGCAAGGACGTGGCCGGCAAAACCGCCGTGTTCGAAATCCTGCTGAAGAATGTGGCTGAAGCCGTGCTGCCGGAAGTGAACGAAGAGTTCGCCAAGCAGCTGGGCATCGCCGACGGCGACGTTGAGAAAATGCGCGCTGAAATCCGCAAGAACGTGGAGCGCGAAGTGAAGCGCCGCCTGCAGGCCCGCACCAAGGAAAACGTGATGCAGGTGCTGTTGGACTCCACCGAGATCGAACTGCCGAAAGCCCTGGTCAGCCTGGAAATCGGCCGTCTGGTCGAGCAAGCCCGTCGCGATATGCAGCAACGCGGCATGAACGTCAAGGACATGCCGTTCCCGCCGGAGCTGTTCGCTCAACAAGCCGAGCGCCGCGTGGCTCTGGGCCTGATCCTGTCCGAAGTCGTGGAATCCAACAAGCTGGAAGCCAAGCCGGAGCAGGTCAAGGCCATGATCACCGAGTTTGCCGACAGCTACGAAGATCCGGCTGAAGTGCTGACCTGGTACTACGCCAGCCCGGACCGCCTGGAAGGCCCGACTTCCATGGTGCTGGAAGACAATGTGGTTGAATTTGTGCTGTCCAAGGCCAATGTTGTAGAGAAAGAACTGTCCTTCGACGCCCTGATGGGCAACAACGCCTGATAACAGCTGGAGTGGCCGATGAAATCGATGATGGAACCTCAAGGTCTGGGCCTGGTGCCCATGGTGGTGGAACAAAGCGGCCGCGGCGAGCGCGCGTATGATATCTACTCGCGTCTGCTGAAGGAGCGCATCGTTTTCCTGGTGGGCCCTGTCACGGATGAGTCGGCCAACCTGGTTGTGGCGCAGATGTTGTTCCTTGAATCGGAAAATCCGGACAAGGATATTCACTTCTACATCAACTCGCCGGGTGGGTCGATTACCGCGGGCATGTCCATTTACGACACGATGAACTTCATCAAGCCGGATGTTTCCACCTTGTGCATCGGCCAGGCCGCCAGCATGGGCGCCTTCCTGCTCGCCGCCGGCGCGCCGGGCAAGCGCTTCGCGCTGGCCAACAGCCGGGTGATGATTCACCAGCCGCTGCTGTACGGCGGCGGTCTGTCCGGCCAGGTCACCGATATCGAGATCCACGCTCGCGAACTGGTCAAGGTCAAGGCCAAGATGAACGAGCTGTTGGCCAAGCACAGCGGTCAACCGCTGGAGCGGGTGATGGCCGACACCGAGCGCGACAACTTCATGTCCGCCGACGAGGCGCAGGCCTACGGCTTGATCGACAAAGTGCTGACGTCCCACAAGGACGTGAAAGCTTAAGGAGTGATGGAATCCGCCAATGGCTGACAAGAACAGCAATGAAAAGCTTCTCTACTGCTCTTTCTGCGGCAAGAGCCAGCATGAAGTCCAGCGCCTGATCGCCGGGCCGCAGGTATTCATCTGCAACGAATGCGTCGAGTTGTGCAACGACATCATTCGCGAGGAGCTGGAGAAGGGCGTCGGCGATGCCGCGTCCGCCCCCGAAGACAGTCCGCTGCCCACACCTCAGGAAATCCGCGCGGATCTCGACCAGTACATCATTGGTCAGGATTTCGCCAAGAAAACCCTGTCGGTGGCGGTGTACAACCACTACAAGCGCCTGAGCAGCCCGGCAAGCAAGAACGATGTCGAGCTGGCCAAGAGCAATATCTTGCTGATCGGCCCGACCGGCTCCGGCAAAACCTTGCTCGCCCAGTCGCTGGCCCGTCTGCTGGACGTGCCCTTCGTCATCGCCGACGCCACCACGCTCACCGAAGCGGGTTACGTGGGCGAGGATGTCGAGCACATCATCCAGAAGCTGCTGCAAAAATGCGATTACGACGTGGACAAGGCCCAGCGCGGCATTGTCTACATCGACGAGATCGACAAGATCTCGCGCAAGTCGGAAAACCCGTCCATCACCCGCGACGTATCGGGCGAGGGCGTGCAGCAGGCGCTGCTGAAGCTGATCGAGGGCACCGTTGCCTCGATTCCGCCGCAGGGCGGCCGCAAGCATCCGAATCAGGAATTCATTCAGGTGGACACCACCAACATCCTGTTCATTTGCGGCGGCGCTTTCGACGGCCTGGAGAAGATTATTCGCCAGCGCTCGGAGAAGGGCGGCATTGGTTTCGGCGCCGACATCAGCTCCAAGGACGATGGCAAGAGCTTGTCCGTGTTGTTCCAGGAGGTGGAGCCTCAGGATCTGATTCGTTTCGGTCTTATTCCTGAACTGATCGGCCGGCTGCCGGTGGCGGCAACGCTGGAGGAGCTGGACGAGGAAGCACTGGTCACCATCCTGACCCAGCCGAAGAACGCGCTGATCAAGCAGTATCAGAAGCTGTTCTCGATGGAGTCGGTGGAGCTGGAGGTTCGTCCGTCCGCCTTGCGCGTGATCGCCAAGCAGGCGCTGATCCGCAAGACCGGCGCGCGCGGCTTGCGCTCCATTTTGGAACGGGCGCTGCTCGACACCATGTACGAGCTGCCGTCCATGGCCGATGTGGAAAAAGTGGTGGTGGATGAAAAGGTTATCGACAAGGGCGACAAGCCGTTGTTCATCTATCGCGATAAGGACGACAAGGCGCAATCGGCCTGATTGTTCGCCGCGAATCCGGAGACCGCCCAAACCGGGCGGTTTTTTATTTGTAGAGCCGGAAATCTGATTTAGTATGGGGGTGTTGAATTTTACTGTCCGCCCCCCATCTCCCAAGCATTGTTTCACAAGCAAGGTTAGGTGATATGCCGCAACCCGCAGAACTCAAAGAAGAATCCACGCTGCCATTGCTGCCATTGCGCGATGTGGTGGTCTTCCCCCATATGGTCATCCCGCTGTTCGTCGGCCGCGCCAAGTCCATTCGAGCGCTGGAGCTGGCGATGGACGAGGGCAAGCAAATCCTCTTGGTGGCGCAGCGTTCCGCCTCCAAGGACGAACCGTCCGCCGACGATCTGTACCCAGTCGGCACCATCGCTTCGGTGTTGCAGATGCTCAAGCTGCCGGACGGCACCGTCAAGGTGCTGGTCGAAGGCCGTCAGCGCGCGATGATCGAATCCGTAGGCGAGGAAAACGAGTGCTTTGTCGGCGCCTTCAAGCCGCTGAGCCCGGAAGCCGAGGAATCGACCGAGACCGAGGCAATGCGCCGCGCGCTGCTCGCCCAGTTCGAGCAGTACGTCAAACTGAACAAGAAAATCCCGCCGGAGGTCTTGAACTCGCTGGCCGGCATTGACCGCGCCGGCCGCATGGCCGACACCATCATTGCCCACCTGCCGCTGAAGCTGGAGCAGAAGCAGGAGGTGCTGGAGATGTTCGACGTGCAGCAGCGCCTCGAACACCTGATGTCGCAGCTGGAAGGCGAGATCGACATCCTTCAGGTGGAAAAGCGCATCCGCGGCCGCGTCAAGCGGCAGATGGAAAAGAGCCAGCGCGAGTACTATCTGAACGAGCAGGTCAAGGCGATCCAGAAAGAGCTCGGCGAGATGGACGAGGTCAGCGACCTCGACGAGCTGGAAAACAAGATCAAGGCCGCGGGCATGAGCAAGGAGGGCCGCGAGAAGGCGATGTCCGAGCTCAAGAAGCTACGCATGATGTCGCCTATGTCGGCGGAAGCCACCGTGGTGCGCAACTACATCGACACTCTGCTTGAGCTGCCCTGGAAGAAGAAAACCAAGATCAGCAAGGACGTGGCTAAGGCCGAGGAAGTGCTGGACGAGGATCACTTCGGCCTGGAAAAGGTCAAGGAACGCATCCTGGAGTATCTGGCGGTGCAACAGCGCGTCGACAAGCTCAAGGCGCCCATCCTGTGCCTGGTGGGGCCGCCGGGTGTGGGCAAGACCTCCTTGGGGCAGTCTCTGGCGCGCGCCACCAACCGCAAGTTCGTGCGCATGGCGCTGGGCGGGGTGCGCGACGAGTCCGAGATCCGTGGCCATCGCCGCACCTATATCGGCTCGATGCCGGGCAAGGTGCTACAGAACATGAGCAAGGCGGCGGTGAAGAACCCGCTGTTCCTGCTGGACGAAGTGGACAAGATGGGCGCGGATTTCCGCGGCGATCCGTCGTCGGCGCTGCTGGAGGTGCTAGACCCGGAGCAGAACCATTCCTTCATTGATCACTACGCCGAAGTCGAATTCGACTTGTCCGACGTGATGTTCGTGGCCACCGCCAACTCGTTGAACATTCCGCCGGCGCTGCTGGACCGGATGGAGATCATCCGTCTGGCCGGCTACACCGAGGACGAGAAGGTCAACATCGCCACTAAATACCTGCTGCCCAAGCAAATGAAGGCCAACGGCGTGCAGGAAGGTGAGCTGGCGGTGCAGGAGTCCGCGCTGCGCGACATCGTGCGCTATTACACCCGTGAGGCCGGCGTGCGCAGTCTGGACCGCGAGATAGCCAAGATTTGCCGCAAGGTGGTGACCAGCGCCTCGTTGAAGGCGGGCAAGGCGGCCAAGGTGACGGTTAGCGGCCGCAATCTGGACAAGTATCTGGGTGTGCGCCGTTTCGACTACGGCATCGCCGAGGATGAGAACCGCATCGGTCAGGTCACCGGCCTGGCCTGGACCGAGGTGGGCGGCGAACTGCTGACCATCGAGGCGGTGTCGCTGCCGGGCAAGGGCAACATCATTCGCACCGGCCAGCTGGGCGAGGTGATGCAGGAGTCCATCACCGCGGCGATGAGCGTGGTGCGTAGCCGCGCGCGTTCGCTGGGCATCAAGCCGGACTTCTACGAGAAGAGCGATATGCACATCCACGTGCCGGAAGGCGCGACGCCCAAGGACGGGCCAAGCGCCGGCATCGCGATGACCACGGCCCTGGTGTCCATCCTGACAGGCATTCCGGTGCGCGCCGACGTGGCGATGACCGGCGAGATCACGCTGCGAGGCGAGGTGTTGCCCATTGGCGGCCTGAAGGAGAAGCTGTTGGCCGCTCACCGCGGCGGAATCAAGCATGTGTTGATCCCCAAAGGGAACGAAAAAGATTTGGTTGAAATTCCCGCCAATATCAAGCATAAAATCGAAATCCATGCCGTTAAGTGGATTGACGAGGTCTTGGCCTTGGCGTTGGAGAGACAGCCGGAGCCTTTGTCGGAAGAAGAAAAGCCGGCGGAGGAGTTGCGAGCGACGCAGGAAGCGGCGCAAGGCGTGTCCGTGATGAAGCATTAAGAATCATGGCCTTAGCCAAACGCTGAATAACTTGTGTTCAAGCGGCTTTCCAGTGTGTTTGCGAAATGGCAAAATGCCCGTCAAAGCCGCTTGACACAAGGATTTCGCCCTTGCTATAAAGCAAGCGGTTTTTATCCGAATTACGTAGACCGAGAACGACGAAAGGGGACTTACGTGAACAAGTCTGAACTGATTGACGCTATTGCCGCTGAGGCCGATATCTCCAAAGCCGCCGCCGCCAAGGCGCTGGACGGCATGGTGGCCGCTGTAACCGACGCTCTGAAAAAGGGCGACACCGTGACCCTGGTGGGCTTCGGCACCTTCTACGTTGGCGAACGCGCTGAACGCAGCGGCCGCAACCCGAAGACCGGCGCCACCATCAAGATCCCGGCAGCTCGTTCGCCGAAGTTCCGTGCTGGCAAGGCACTGAAAGACGCGCTATAATTAGCGGCCTTGGCAGCCCCTAGCGGCTGGCAAGGTGTTTCGAGGGGCGTTTAGCTCAGTTGGTAGAGCGTCTGCCTTACAAGCAGAATGTCGGCGGTTCGACTCCGTCAACGCCCACCACAGTCCGGAGCGGTAGTTCAGTTGGTTAGAATACCGGCCTGTCACGCCGGGGGTCGCGGGTTCGAGTCCCGTCCGCTCCGCCAGAACTCACAAAAAGGTGAACGAAATTCAGCGTTCACCTTTTTTTTTGACAAGGGTGGCTCAAGCCAATCGCCATGTTCGAGTTTGTCCAGAACAATAAAGTCTTCATTCAGGTTGTATTGGGAGCTGTTGCGTTGACCTTCGTGGGCTTCGGCGTGGGCAGCTATGAAGCAGCTTCCGACGACCCTTATCTCGCCAAGGTAGGTTCCTCCAAGATTTACAAGCGCGATCTGGATCGAGCCTTGGAAGGCCAGCCCACCGATCCGGCCAGTCGTCAGGCCACGCTGGAAAACCTGATTCGCCAAGAGCTGCTGCTGTCCGACGCACACGACCGCGGCGTCACCGTCAGCCCCGAGCAGTTGCGCAAAGTCATTGCCTCCATTCCCGCCTTCCAGGACAACGGCAAGTTCAGCCCGGAACGTTATCGCGAGTTCCTGCAAAACCGCTACCCGTCGCCTGAGGCATTCGAAACCCAGGTCAAACGCGACCTCGTGCTGCAAAGCCAGCTGACCGGTATCGCCGGAACCGAGTTCGTCGCGGGCACGGTGGTCAATCGCTTGGCCGGCCTGTTGGGCGAGGGCCGCGAAGTGCGTTCCTTGCTGTTGAAGCCGGCGGACTTCGCCGCTGAAGTCAAAACCGACGAAGCATCGCTCAAGGCCTTCTACGACGCTAATTTGAAGCGTTTCCGCGTGCCGGAGCGGGTCAAGCTCGATTATGTGCTGCTGTCCCAGGACGCGTTGGCTCAAGGCGTTAAGCCCGGCGACGCCGAGCTGCAGAAGTACTACGAAGAACACAAGGCCGAGTTCAGCAATGAGCAGCGCCGTGCTTCTCACATCTTGCTGACGGTGGCCAAGGACGCCAAGCCGGAGCAGAAGGCCAAGATCAAGGCGGAAGCCGAGGCGTTGTTGAAGGATGTTCGCGCCAATCCGGCTCGTTTCTCGGAGTTGGCCAAGGCCAAGTCGCAAGACCCGGGTTCCGCGGCCAATGGCGGCGATCTGGGCTTCTTCGGCCATGGCATGATGGTGAAGCCTTTCGACGACGCGGTGTTCCGGATGAAGCCGGGCCAGATCAGCGAAGTGATCGAGACCGAGTTCGGTTATCACATCATCAAGCTGGACGAGGTCAAGGCGCAGGACTTCGCCGAAGTGAAGGCGGCTATCGCCGAGAAGCTGCAGCGTCAGCAGGCGGGTAGCCTGTTCCGCAGCCAGGCCGACAAGCTGACCGAGCTGGCTTACCAGCAGGGCGACTCATTGAAGGCTCTGCAGGAGCAACTGAAGCTGCAGCCGCAGCATTCGGATTGGCTGAGCCGCGGCAAGCCGGCGGCGGACCCTCTGCTCAACAGCCCCAAGGTGCTTGAAGCGGCGTTCAGCGAGGACGTGCTGAAGAAGAAACACAATAGCGAGCCAGTGGATATCGGCAACAACCGCCTGTTGGTGGTGCGCGTGGCCGAGCATCAGCCGGAACGTCAGCAGTCGATGGACGAAGTGCGCGATGTAATCAAGGCCGAACTGGTGGCCAAGGAAGGCGCCAAGCTGGCCGAGAAGAAGGGCCAGGCCCTGTTGGCTGAGCTGAAGGCGGGCAAGGGCGATGGCAAGGCCTGGGGCGAATCCAAGACCCTGCTGCGTCGCGATCCGGCCGGGTTGCCGATTGCCGACGCGCGCGCCGTGTTCGCCGCTCAGGCGGGCAAGCTGCCGGCCTTCGCCGGCGCCAAGCGTGATAACGGAGAATACGCGCTTTATCGCATCGACAAGGTGATTCCTGCGCCGGCGGCCAGCGAGGCCGAACGCGGCCAACTGAGCGCCATTTTGGGCGAGATGAACGCCAACGCTCAGTTGTCCAGCTATCTCGACACGCTGCGTCAGAAGTACAGCGTGACAATGGGCAAGCAGAGTTTGTCCGACGCTCAATAAACCTGTGTTGGAGTTGTCTCATCGCCGCCGTCAGCGCCTGCTGGCGGCGGTTTTCCATATGTTTTTGTGCTGAATTGTTTATAGCTATTCTCGCTAAGAGAGACGTTTTTTTGAACTGGATGAGACAATTTCAATGTTTTTGGGGTGGGGCTATTGACTGAAAACGAAAAAAGATGTTCAATCATAAACAAATTTAGTCGCCGATTTGAACACAGCTTGCGGGCGTAAAACAGCTAAAGCGTGGGTAAGCAGACCCAGGAAACAAACCAGCATCTGCTTACAGTAATCTCGATTCAGCAGTGATTCCGAAGATTCCCATGCAAGGCCCGCCAAGTTCATTGGCGGGCCTTGTGTTTTTGGAGTGTTTGGAATGATTCATCTGCAAAATGTTCGTAAGCGTTTCCGTCATCCCGAGGGTGGCTGGTTCGACGCGGTCACGGACACCTCTCTTACCATTCGTCCGGGCGAAGTCTTCGGACTGATCGGCTTTTCCGGCGCCGGCAAGTCCACTTTGCTGCGCCTGATCAATTTACTGGAGCGCCCGGACCACGGCGCGGTCATCGTCGATGGTGAAGACCTGACCAGCTTGTCCGCCAAGGCTTTGCGCCGCGCGCGCCAGAATATCGGCATGGTGTTCCAGCAATTCAATTTGATGGCCAACCGTACCGTGGCCGGCAATGTCGCCTTCCCGCTGGAAGTGGCGGGCTGGGCTAAGACGGATATAGATAAGCGCGTCAACGAATGTCTGGAAGTGGTGGGCTTGCTGGACCGCGCCAACCACTACCCGGCCCAATTGTCCGGCGGTCAGAAGCAGCGCGTCGGCATTGCCCGCGCCCTGGCGCCCAGCCCCAAGGTGATTCTGGCCGATGAGCCCACATCGGCGCTGGACCCGAAAACCACTCAAGCCGTGTTGGAGTGCCTGAAAGACATTAATCAACGCTTTGGCGTCACTATCGTCATCGTCACTCATGAGATGGGCGTGGTGCGGGCGATCTGCCATCGCGCGGCGGCTTTGGACGCCGGCCGAGTGGTGGAAGTGGTGGATGTGTCGGATAACGAAGTGGCGGCGGATTCCGATCTGGCGCGCTCGCTGCTGGAGGCCGCGTAATGGATGCCGCAACCCTGAACGAAGCATTGCAAAACCTGACGAGCATGGGGCCGGAAATCTGGCAGGCCTTCCAGGAAACGCTGGTGATGCTGGGCATAGGCCTGAGCGCGGCCGTCTTGCTGGGCGGCCCGCTGGGCATCGTGCTCTACCTGACCCAGCCGGGCCAGCAGTTCGCCAACCGCGCGTTGAACGGCGTGTTGGGCTGGGTGGTGAACCTGGTGCGTTCCTTCCCCTTCATCATTCTGATGGTGTCGTTGGTGCCGCTGACGCGGGCGCTGGTGGGCAGCACCATCGGTCCGGTGGCGGCTTCGGTGCCGCTGGCCTTCGCCGCGATTCCATATTTTGGTCGTCTGGTCGAGCAGACGCTGCGCGAGATTCCTCGCGGAGTGGTGGAGGCGGCCGAAGCGATGGGCGCCAGCCCGCTGCAGATCATTTGCAAGGTGCTGCTCAACGAGGCGCGCTCCGGCCTGATTTCCAGTCTGACCATCCTCACCATCAGCTTCCTGAGCTATACCGCGGTGGCGGGGGTGGTGGGCGGCGGCGGCATTGGCGACTTGGCCATCCGCTATGGCTACTACCGTTATCAGACCGATGTGATGGTGGCCATGGTGCTGATGCTGGTGGTGCTGGTGCAGATCATCCAACTGCTGGGCAACCGGCTGGCGGCCAAGCTCGACAAACGTTGACATTAGCCGGCGCTTGGCGCCGGCATGGTGGACCTTTTACCTATCAATGGACAAAGCAGGAGAAAAAAATGCGTAGATTCGTGATCAAGGCAGTGGCGGCTTCGGTATTGGGATTGGCGGCGGCGGGCGCGGCGCTGGCGGCGGACCCGGCCAAGAAGGACATCGTGATTGGCACCACCGTCGGCGATTTCGGCGACATGGTCAAGCAGTCGATCAAACCGATTCTGGAAAAGCAGGGCTACAAGGTCAAGCTGGTGGAGTTCACCGACTATGTCCGCCCGAACCTGGCTTTGCAGGAAGGCGCGCTGGATGTGAATGTGTTCCAGCACAAGCCCTATCTGGACAACTTCGTCAAAGAGCACAAATTGAGCTTGAAAGAGGCTTTCCAAGTGCCGACCGCGCCGCTGGGCATTTACGCTGGCAAGATCAAGGCGCTGAAAGACGTCAAAGTGGGTTCCACCGTGGCCGCCCCCAATGATCCGTCCAACTTTGCCCGCGCACTGGTGATGCTGGCCGATCTGGGCTGGGTCAAGCTGAAGCCGGGCATCAACCCCTTGACCGCTTCCGAGCGCGACATCGCCGTCAATGTGAAGAAGATCAAGATTATTCCGCTGGAGGCCGCGCAATTGCCGCGTTCGCGCAGTGATGTGGACTTCTCGGTGATCAACGGCAACTACGCCACCAGCTCCGGCATTAAGCTGACCGAGGCGGTCTATCAGGAGAAGAGCTACGCCTATGTCAACTGGGGCGCGGTGCGCACGGCTGACTTGAGCAAGCCCTGGGCCAAGGACGTGGTGGCGGCTTACAACTCGCCGGAGTTCAAGGCTTTCGCCAAGCAGAAATACGCGGGCTACAAGCTTCCGCAGAACTGGAAGTAAGCGAGATTGTTATTCGCGCGCCGGCCAACGGCCGGCGGCGCAGGATTTCTTGTAACACTCCTGGCTACAAGACTTGGTGGGAGGGCTTAGCCCTCCCTATTTTTTTGCGCGCTTAGAACCTGTTCAAAGTCTGCCGCGCTTCGTGGAGCGTTGTACGGTGAGTACAAGCTCGAAATGCTCATGTAACACGTGACCATTCCGCTTTTTCTCGCGTTTTCGCCTTGTCTCGCCCTTGCTCGCGAGACTTTGAACAAGCTCTTAGGTGCTCTTATTTCAGGTAGGAGCGCAGCACACTCGTCACCTGTTCCAAGTCTTTGCCGCGCTGTGCGGGGTCGACAGCCTCCGGGCCCAGGTGCTCGCGCAGATGGCCCTCGATCACTTCCATCATCAGTCCATTGACAGCGCCGCGCACTGCGGCGATTTGTTGCAAAATCGCCGAGCAATCAACTTCCTGTTCCAGTGCGCGTTCCAACGCTTCCGCCTGGCCTTTGATGCGCCGGACGCGGGTCAATAACTTCTTCTTGTCTTTCACGGTATGCGGCATGCGAGTGGACGTCCCTTATTGTTGATAATATACTGGGGTATAGTATATGGGCGCAGCTTTGCTGCGGTGTCGCCGGTTTGTCCCTCCGAGAGCGGGGAGGCCGGCATGAACGTATTGTAAAAGAAGGCTGAAGATGCCGCCAATCGCCGAGCTGATTCAACAAGGAAGTATTAATCTCTGGTTGTTCATTCCTTCCGCCATCCTGCTGGGGGCGCTGCACGGGCTGGAGCCCGGGCATTCCAAGACCATGATGGCTTCTTTCATCATTGCTATCCGCGGCAGCATCGGCCAGGCCGTGCTGCTTGGCCTGTGCGCGGCCTTGTCGCATTCGCTGATCGTTTGGCTGCTGGCTGCGCTGGCGCTCAAGTACGGAAATCAGTTGATTGCCGAGCAGGCGGAGCCTTATCTGATGCTGTTTTCGGCTGTCGTGGTCATGGTGGTGGCAGCCTGGATGCTATGGCGTACTTGGCGAGACAATCTAGCCGCTCGGGCCATGCTGAAGCCGCCTCAGGGCGGCCGCATGATAAACACCGGCCATGGCTTGATGGAGGCGCTGCCCGTGCGGGAGGAGGGGCTGCGCGTGGCCTTGTACCAGTACGACACCGGTTTGCGACGGCTGAAGCCTGATGGACGTGGCTTGTCGCTGGCTTGGCGGCGCGGCGAAGAGCAAGGAGTGCTAGGTTTTGAAACTGAGGGGGAGTATCTGCTCAGCCCGTGTTTGCCCGCTGGAGCGCTTGTAAGCGCTTTGCTCTTGAGTCACGGCGGTCACGCTCATCGCTACCCTTTGCAGCTGGAGGCAATGGGCGGCGCCGAGCGCGCCGGGCCCTACCGTCGGGCGGAGGGCGCGGGGTCGACACAACGAGCGCGTCGCGCGTCGGCGGCGCTGCCCGTTTATCAAGACGCGCACGAACGCGCGCACGCGGAACAGATTCAGCAGCGCTTTGCGGGCAAGGAGGTAGGCAATGTTCAGATTGCGTTGTTTGGCCTGACTGGGGGCTTGATACCGTGCCCGGCCTCGGTGACTATTTTGCTGCTATGCCTGCACCTGAAGCACTTTTCCCTGGGGGCTACCATGGTGGCTGCGTTCAGCCTGGGTCTGGCCTTGGCGCTGGTCAGCGTTGGAGTGTTGGCGGCCTGGGGCGTGCGTCAGGCGAGCGCCCGCTTTGGCGGGCTGGGCGAATGGGCGCGGCGCGCGCCCTATCTATCTGCCGGTTTGATGTTGCTGGTTGGGTTGGCGATGGCCGCGCAAGCCGCGCGCGGCCTGGTCGCTTAGAACCTGTTCTAAGCGTCTGTTTACGATCTCGCGAGCTAAGGCGAGACAAGGCGAAAATGGCGGAAGAAGCGGAGTGTGCAGTGGTACATGAGCATTCTGAAGCGGTTTTCAACGCTGTATCGCTGATGCGCAGCAGATCGTAAACAGGTTCTAGGACCCGCTAAGCAAACATCTGATCCTCCCTTGCGCCTCTTTGTCGTTGCCTGCGTCCGCGCGCCTAGGCTCAGGTTCTCTGCGAGGTTTTGTTGGCAGCTTGAAGTCCGCGGCGCATCGTAAGACGTGGCGCGGCGAGTGCTCCTTGCGAAATGCGCATGTACCCCATGTGCATTTCGCCTTTTCTGCGGTTTTCGCCATGTCTCGTTCCGAGACTTTGAACCGGGTACTTAGGATGGCCTCCGCGCGGCGCCGGCGCGACTCAGGTACAACCCCAGCCAGCGGTCCTGTTCCCACAGCATGTGCAGGATGGATTCACGCGCGCGGTAGCCGTGGCTCTCCGCCGGTAGGGTCACCAGCCGCGCAGTGGCGCCCAGTCCTTGCAGCGCTTGATACAGCCGCTCGCTTTGCAGCGGGAAGGTGCCGGGGTTATTGTCCATCTCGCCATGAATCAGCAAGAGCGGGTCTTTGATCTGATTGGCGAAGTTAAACGGCGACATGGCTTGGTAGACCTCTTTGGCCTGCCAGAAATTGCGTTCCTCCGATTGGAAGCCAAAGGGTGTCAGCGTGCGATTGTAGGCGCCGGAGCGGGCGATGCCGGCATGGAACAGCCGGGTGTGAGCCAGCAGGTTGGCAGTCATGAAGGCGCCGTAGGAATGGCCGCCGACGGCGATGCGGGCCGGGTCGGCCACGCCCAGTCGAACCACTTCGTCCACGGCGGCCTGGGCGTTCATTTTCAGTTGCGGCAGGTAGCTGTCGTTCGGCTCTTTGTCGCCTTCGCCGACGATGGGCATGCCTGGGTCGTCCATCACCGCGTAGCCGCGCGCCAGCATGGCCAGCGGCCCCCAATAGCTGACGCGGTTGAAACGGTAAGGGGACTCCGTCACCTGGCTGGCTGCGGCGGCGGTTTTGAACTCGGTGGGATAGGCCCACATCAGCAGCGGCAGCGGACCATTGCGTTTGGCCTCGTAGCCGGGCGGCAGGTAGAGGGTGGCGGTCAGCTTCACTCCATCGGCGCGTTGGTAGCGCAGCTGCTTTTTGGAGACGTTTTTCAGCTGTGGTGTTGGGTGCGGCATATGCGTTAGCGCCAGCGGTTCTGCGGCGTGCCCCAGCGTCAGACGGTAGAGATTGGGCGGCTGGTCGATGGATTCGCGGCTAAGCAGAAGCTCTTGGCCGGCGTCGTCCAGCAGTGCGGCCGGCTGTTCGAACCAGGGCGCTTGCGATTGCCATAGCCGCGTGGCGCGTTTATCGGCTAGAGCGTAGCGGTCGACGAAGGGGCGGTCGCCGTCGGGGCCGGCGCCTTCGCCCAGCAGATAGACGGACTTGCCGTCCGGCGTGGTTTGCAGCACGGATTGGCCGTTAGCGTTGCTGACCATGGCCGCCTCGCCTGGGTCGCTGTAGCGGTCTTCCGATTTGCGGCTGCTCAACAACTCCGGCGCGACATCCTGATCCGGGCGCGCGCGCCAGACTTTCAGTTCACGGGTTTTCCACCAGTGCTCGCGCACCAGAGCCAGGTCGCCGCGGCCCCAGCGGACATCGGCGAAGCGGCTGGTCAGCCGCATCAGCCGCCGCGGCGCTTGCTGAAACGGCGCGGCTTGCAGATAGAGCGCGTCGCGTTCGGCGGCGGCGCGGGCAGGGTCGCCTCCGTCCAGCGCCTCAACCCAAAACAGAGACGCTGGAGCGTCGGCGCGCCAGGCGATTTCGCGCGGACCAGCCTCCACAGCGTCGTTGCCGGACGGCATGCGTTCCAGCAGCGGCCGCTGAGTCACGGTGTGCGCAATACGGCCATGCCGGTCCAGTACATCGATGCGTTTAGGGAAGCGGGATATCGGCACCAGGCCGGAGTAGGGGCGCTGCAGGCGGGTGGCCAGCAGGTATTGGCGGTTGGGAGAGCCGCTGACGCTGAGATAGCGGTCCGGTTGACCGATCGTACTGAGCTTGCCGTCCAGGCCGACCAGCGCCAATTGGCTTTGCAGTTGATAGTCGAGCAAGTCGGCGTCGTACGGGGTCTTGAGCAGATCGGGATAGGTCCGGGTTTGAGAGAGGATGCCGCCTTCGCTTTGCTGGATGTTGGGGCCGCTGGGCGCTTGGGGTTGCCGCGGCGCGGGGCCTTGCTTGGCAGGCACGCGCTTGATCAGCAATTGTTCGCCGAACCAGGCGAAGCCGGAGCCGGTGGCGGCGTTGAGGTGGAAATCGCCCAGCCGGCGGGCGCGGGCGTCGGCGACATCCAGCAGCCACAGCTCCACGCCCTTGACGCCCCAAAGGCTGAAGGCCACTCGGCTTTCGTCGGCGGCCCAGGCTGTGTCCGCGATGCGGGCGCCGGCCGGCAGGCCGCGTACCGTGCGGGCGCGGCCTTGTTTCACGTCCAGCAAGGTCAGTGCGTTGCCGAAGTCGAAACGGCTGGCGGCGCGCATCGAGGGGTTCAGGCGCAAGCCGGCCAGCTTGAGTTCAGGCTGAGCGACATCGGCGATGCCGGGCAGGCCTGGACGATGGATTTGCAGCAAGGTCCGGCGTTTGGGGCCCAGGCTTTGTAAGGGAGGGCGCGGCGCGTCCACTAGCGCTTGCAGTTCCGCGGGCGGGGTCTGATAGCCGTGTTCGGCAGCGCTAAGCGGCGGCGCGGCCAACAGGCCGACAATGAGCGGCGCGCTGGTCAGCAGCGGGGAACGAAGGGACATGCGGGACTCCTGGCGAAGAATGGCGGGCAAGTCAAAAAACTTGCCCTAGTCTTGCCGGAGCGTCAAGGCGCGCCGCGCGCGGGCGGCGAAGGCCGAGTGCGCGCTAGAGCGGCGCGGCGGCGCTAAGCAGTTCTTTTTGCTGCGGATTGGCCGGTGTTACCGGGTAGTCGAAGAACTGCAGCGTCAGGCCGCCGCCGTCTGCGTTGAAGCGGGCCGGGAAGCCCAGAGGCAGCGTGGTCTTGTCGTGGACATGACCAAAAGGAATGCCTGTCAGCACCGGAACGCCGGTCAGACGGCGGATTTCTTCCAATACCGCGTCCAGGGTATAGCCGGGATCGTAAATGTCGACTTGGCGGTTCATATTGAAATCGCCGATGAAAATGGCGCGTTGTTTAGCAAGCACGCCGGCGAGATGCAGTTGCTGCAGCATGCGCTCAATGCGGTAGGGCTGTTCGGCGACATCCTCCAGGAACAGCAGACCGCCTTTGATCTCCGGCAGGTAGGGGGTGCCGACCAGGCTGCTGAGCACGCTGAGGTTGCCGCCCCAGAAAATGCCTTCGCCGCTGGCGTTGTGGCGTTGAGGCGCGTCGACGCGCAGTTGGCGGTTGGGCGTGGTGGTGGTGGTCAAGAACTCATTCAGCGTGAAGGCGCTGAGCTGCTTGGCTCCAAAGTCGCTGACCATGGGGCCGGCGAAGCTGCCCAGGCCGCCCTTGGCCAGCAAGGCCAGCTGGATGGCGGTGAAGTCGCTGTAGCCGATCAGTTGGCTGCCGGATTCGCGCAGCAGCGGGCAGAGCCGGCCGTAGTCGATATGAGGCAGCAGCCGCGTGGCGCCGTAGCCGCCACGGCCGGCCACCAGCAACTGCGGCGCGCGGCGGCGCGAGATCAGCTGATTGAGGTCGCCCAGCCTTTGCGCGTCGCTGCCGGCGAAGCGCTGGTAGCGGCGGTCCAAGGCCTGGACGTTTTCCAGTTGGTAACCGGCCAGACGCAGCCGCTCCACGGCTTGCTGCTTTTGGCGCGCGTCCGGCAGCGGGCCGGAGCAGGCGGTGAAATAGAGGCTGCTGCCGGCGGCGGCCGGCGCGGGAAGGGATTGGTCAACCATGGTGCGACATCCTTGCAAGAGGCCAAGGCCGGCGCTGAGCGCGCCCATTTGGAGTAGTTGGCGACGAGAGTATTGAATGCGGGCAGTCATTGAGTCCGGGGCCGGTAAGGGCTGGTGCAAACGAGGTTCGACAGCGCTAGGCTGCGTGAGTTGCGCCAGTATACGGTAAACGCGGCGACGATGCTGAGCGCCGCCGCCATCGCCGCGTTCAGGCCAGCAGATTGGCCAGGCTGGAAGTGGACTGCTGCATGGCGGACAGTTCGCTGTTCAGTGAGGTGTACTGGTGCAGGAGCGAGCTTTTCTCATTGGCCAACTGGTTGTTGAGCTGGGACTGGAGATTGTTCTCGTCGCTGATCTTGGTGTTGATGTCGCCTTGTTCGGTGGTGATCATGCCGTTGGTCCCCAGCAGGTTATTGATGGCGGTATTGAAGGTGTTGGCGTAGCCGTTGTTCTTGGCATTGCCAAACAGATTGGCCACAGCGCCGGGGTTGGCGTTCAGCGCGGTGATGAAGGCGCTGGAATCCAGTTTCAACGTGCCGTCCGCCTGCTGGGTGATGCCGACCTGGGCCAGGTAGGCGTAGGAGGAAGAGGCGTCGACGCCCGACACCGGGGTGCTGAGCAGGCCGGCTAATTGCTCTTGCAGGCCGATCACATCGCTATTGTTCTTCATGCTGCCGCCCAGCGCGGAATTGCTGGCGCTTATCACCTGATTGTAAGCGCTGACGAAGCTTTGCAGCGTCGAGGTGACATTGGTGGTGTTCTGGCTCATGTTCAGCGTTACCTGGCCCAGTTTGTTGAGGTTGACGGAGGCGCCGTTGATCACATTGCTCAGGGTGTTGCTGCTGCTGGACACGTTTACGCCGTTGACGGTCAGCAACGCGTCCTGAGCGGCCGCGGATTCGCTGGCGGCCGCGCTGCTCTGGCCCAGGCCGGCCAGGGTGTTGCCCGAGGTGCCGCCGCTATCGCTGCCGCCGGCGGAAATGCTGAAGGCGTTGGCGGGGCCGGATTGCGAGGAGGCCAGCACCAGCGAGTAATGGTTGTTGTACTGCACCACCGATGCGTTGACGCCGATGCCGGCGCTGTTGATGTTGTCGGCGATTGAGGAGAGCGAGATGGTGGAGCCGTTCTGGCCCAATTGCACCGTGCTGGTGGCGCCGTTGACGGTGAAGCTCAGCGCGCTGGGGGCGCCGGCCAGCGCCGCGTTCTGGTCGGTGATGGCTTGTCCGCCGGATGTTTGGTCGAGCACCAGTTGCCGCGGCTGTGCCAGTTGGGTGACGTTAAGCGCGTAATTGCCAGCCACGCCGCCGGAGGTGGCACTGGCGGTGGCGATGGTGTTGTCGGTGGATGTGACCTGGAATTGTTGCAGGAAACTGCCCGAGGCCATGGCGGTGACCGAGGTCTGCAAGGCGGACAGCGCCGAGCTGATCTGACCGATGGAGCTGAGCTGGGACTGATAGTTGCTGACCCGGTTTTGGCTTTGGGCCAGAGGCCGGGACTCAATCGACATCAGTTGGCTGACGATGCTTTGAACGTCCAGCGGCCCAACGCTGGTGGTAATGGACGCCATGACGACTTCTCCCCGCGCGATCCGCTGCCATGGGCGCGCTGCAATGCTAGAGATTCAAGAATCTTATTGTCGTAATGCGTCCATCACGGTTGAGCCTCCGGCTGCCAGGCCGGCGCGAGCTTGCGCCGCAACTTCCATTGTAGAAGGCGGCGCGCTGCGCGTTGATGAAACCTTATCGACCATTCCCGTCCGGATTTTAGCGCGGCGCGTGCGAATGAGTCGGCGGGGCGGTTTCCGTTATAACGCGGGCCGCGGCGGCGGGTTGACGTCGCCGCGGCCCCGAGCGGTCACGAACCGTTCTTTAGTTCGGCGGCTTCACCGGTTTCGCCGCCGTCTTCCGGCGGAGGGCTCTTGGGCGGCAGGAAGAAAGACAGCGGCGCGTTGAGGAAGCGTTTGAACAGCATGGGCACAAGAGGCCACAGCAGGCTGCCGGACAGCTTGCGCGAGCGCAGCGCCACCCACAGCGCCAGCGAGAAGCTGACCGCCAGGTTGGTCAGGCCGATCAGCGCCACGCCGGCGCAGCCCAGCAGCACGGTGGCCAAGGGCAATTGGAAGTCCTGCGCCACGGTGGCGAAGGCCAGGTTGGCGGCGGAAAAGGTGATGTGGCGGATGTCGATGGGCAGGCCGAGGATGAAGCCTATGGTGCCGGTCAGGCCCAGGAACATGCCAAAGTAAAAGTTGCCTGCCAGCGCGCCCAGATTGTGCTCGATATAGCTGCCCAGCTTCCAGGCGCGGTGCTCGCCCAGCAACCGCTTCAGGCCGGCGTGGGAGGCGATGCGTTCCGGGATGCGGCGGTAGATTGCCTTGTTGTCGTAGTAGCCGGCGATCAGGCCGGACAGAAACAGGAAGACGCCGGCAATGGCGGCGTGCGGCAGCGCTAGGCTGTGAATGGGGTCGATATCGTGCAGCAGGCTTTGCGCCTTGACCACGTTCACCACCGGCGCGCCAAAGGCGGCTTGCCAGGCGAAGGCGATCAGGCCGGCGGTGGGGATGGCCAGCAACACGTTGCCGAGGATGGCGACGAACTGAGTGCGCATCACTTTGACCACCAAGTCGGCCAGGTCTTCCAGCTGCTTCTTCTGGCCGTGGTTTTCATGCAGCACCGCGGCGATGCGGGCGGCGGTCATCGCCGGCTGCTTGGTGGCAATGGTCAGGTGCAGGATCTGCACGATGATGAAGCCTATGGCGTAATTGAGGCCGAAGGCGATGCCTTCCCACAGCGGGGGCAAATGGCCGCGGCTGAGCATCAGTTTGATCAGCGCCATGAAGCCGACGATCAGGCCGGCGCCCATCGCCGCCTTGGCCATGGTTGACCACTCCTGGCGGCTCTCGGCGATATAGTGCTCGCCGTGGCGGCCGGCGTGCTCGGTGACTTGCAGCGCCAGCAGCTCCACATTGGACTTGAACAGATCGCGCAGGCTGTATTTGCGGTTCTCCGCGCGGGCGAAGGTCACGATGAGCTGGAACAAATGCGGTTCTGCGGCCGGGTTGTGTTCCGGATCCAGGATGGCCAGCAGCGCGCGGATGCGGGCGATGCTCTGCGCCAGCCGCAGGCCGTGGTAGGTGAGGTTGACCGAGATGCCGAAGCGCCGCGCGTTCTTGCGCACCTTGTTGAGAATGCTTTCACACTGGTCCAGCAGCACCAGCACGTGCTTGTCGTCCTCGGCGCGCGGCAGGCTCTCCACCAGATCGCGGCGGTAGCCATCGACATAGCGCTGAACCTCGGCGTTCAGGTTGAGAAAAGGGGATTCGAAGCGCTCGATGTCCGGATTGATGCGCACCAGCTCGGGCTCCAGGCCGATGGCGGTGATCTGGGCCGACAGCACTTGCACCGACTCCAATAATTGCAGCCGGGTCTGCTGCCAGCCGTCGGCGTTATCGTTCTCCTGCCAGGCCATCGCCCGCCACAGCGCGTGCCAGGTGGCGTTGGGGATGGCCGCCAGCCAAATGTAGTCTTGTTTCCAGCTAAACAGCCGGCTGAAGCGGTCTTGCAGCGAATCCGCCTTATAAGGCATGGGCAGGATGCGCTCGCCGACGCGGCGCAGCAAGGTGGAGCCGAAACCTTCGTTGGCCAGGATGCCGCATTCGGTATACAGCGGAATCTGCCGGGTTTCGGTCAGCAATTGCAGCAAGGCTTTGCGTAAGGCCGCGCGGTAATCGGAATGGTGCTCCAGCAGATAGGACAGCGCTTGCAGATTGACCACCGCTTGTTGCGGTTTGCCGGCGTCGTCGGGGCGCAGGCACTGCAGCAGGGCGGACAGGGCGTCGAGCTGGGCCGGCGCTTGGCTGATCTGGCGCAAGGCCTGTTCCAGGCTGGGGGACTGAATGTTTTCGCTCATCTAGGGTGCTGGTTTGGATGAAAGTGAGTGGTGGGGCGCGACTCCGGCCTACGACCTTAATGGTAGGCGCAAGCGGCTGGATTTTCCGGCGCGGCGCGAGCGCCTGCTTGGCGGCGCGTGGAATCGACCTTGGGGTTTAGAGATGGGGACGATTGATTCAGTTTCCAGCTTTGCTTGCAAAATCACGCAATTGACACCTTACTGACCAGTAAGTAGAGTGCTTCGCATGACTCAAAGCTCCGATCCCAAGACCGACACCCGCAAGCGCATTCTGGACATCGCCGAGCAGTTGCTGCTCAGCCGGGGCTTCAACGCTTTCAGCTACCAGCACATCAGCTCGGAGCTGGGCGTGCGCAATGCCGCCATTCATTATCACTTTCCCAAGAAAAGCGATCTGGGCGTGGCCTTGATCCAGCGTTACCGCCGGCGTTTCCAACGCTTCATCGACCAGCAGGCGGAGCTGGATCCCCGGGCGCAGCTGGAGGCCTACTTCGGCTTGAGCGACAGCTATTACCTGCAGCATCGGCAGATCTGTCCCAGCGGCATTCTCAGCACGGAGTTCCTGACGCTGCCGGAAGACATGCAGCAAGAGGCGGCGGCCTTCATCGACGAGATGCGGCTATGGGCGGTGGACATCACCCGGCGGGGGGCGGCCTGCGGTCAGATGCGTTACGCCGGCACGCCGGAAGCAATTGGCATGATGTTGTTTTCCGCCTTGCAAGGCGCGCTGCAACTGGCGCGCATCGACCAGCACGCGCTGGAGACCATCAAGCAGCAGGTGCGCTCGGTGCTGGGGCTGGACGGGCATTGAGTGCCGGAATCACGACAACAACAGAGGGGCGCTACATGGAGTACAAGAAAAACAGCATGAGCCGTATTGCCGACAAAGTGGGCAAGTTGCCGGCGGGAATGCGCAGCACCGTATTGAGTATGATGTTCGGCAAGATCGTGCCGTTTCTGTCCACGGCCGGCCTGCGTTTCGAGGAGGTGGGCCATCAGCGCTTGACGGTGTCCATTCGCAACCGCAAGAAGGTGCAGAACCACATTCGCGGCGTGCACGCCGCGGCGATGGCCTTGCTGGCGGAGACTTCGACCGGCTTTGTCGTCGGCATGAACATGCCGGACGACAAGCTGATGCTGCTTAAGTCCATGAAGGTCAACTACGTGCGTCGTTCGCAAGGGGATATGCGCGCGGTGGCCAGCCTGAACGCGGAACAGATTCAGCTGATGCACGACACGGAAAAGGGCGAGGTGCTGGTGCCGGTGCTTGTCACCGACGAATCCGGCGAATCGCCGATCGAATGCGAAATGCTGTGGGCGTGGATTCCCAAGAAGCGTCCGGAACAAGGAGCGGCGGCATGATCAATCTGGAAACGATGCGGATCGAACTGAACGAGCATGTAGCGCTGATTCGCCTCAGCCGCGCGGATAAGGCCAATGCCCTGAACCGGCAAATGTGGCAGGATTTGCGCGCCGCTTTCGAGTGGCTGGACGACGCTCCCGAGGCGCGCGTGGGCGTGTTGGCCGGCGAGGGCAGGCATTTCTGTTCTGGTATCGACCTAGGCATGCTGATGGGCGTGCAGGCGGAGATCGCCGACGATTGCGAGGCGCGCAAGCGCGAGAAGCTGCGTAGACTGATCCTGGATCTGCAGGACTGCGTCAATAGTCTGGAGCATTGCCGCAAGCCGGTGATCGCCGCGGTGCATGGCGCTTGCGTCGGCGGCGGCCTGGATATCGCGCTGGCCGCGGACTTCCGCTTCGCCGCCGCGGATGCGGTGTTCTCGGTGCGGGAGATCGACGTGGGCATGGTGGCGGACGTGGGGTCGCTACAGCGGCTACCACGCGTGGTGGGCGAGGGCATGGCGCGCGAACTGGCGTTGACCGGCCGCGACGTGGCCGCGGAAGAGGCGTTGGCGATGCGTCTGGTCAACCGAGTGCTGCCGGATGCGGCCGCGGTGCTGGAAGCGGCGCTGGAGTCGGCGCGGCTGATCGCCGGCAAGTCGCCGCTGGCGATGCGCGGCTGCAAGGAAGTGCTCAACTACAGCCGCGACCATTCGGTGGCGGACGGCCTTAATTATGTGGCGAGCTGGAACGCGGCGATGCTGATCTCCGAGGATATCCAAAAGGCCGGCATGGCCATCCTGACCGGCCACGCGGCGCAGTTCCGCGACTGAGCGCGGTTTGTCTGTTCCCAATGGCGCCTGCGGGCGCCATTGTCGTTGGCGGCGGGCAAAGAAAAAGAGGCGCGGAGCGCCTCTTTTTGAGTCAAGCGGGTTCGGCAGCGCTTACTGAGCGGCGCTGGCGGCCGGCGCGGCGGCGGCTTCGCCGCCGACGGTGGACACCACTTCCCACTTGCCGCCCTTGACCTGATACACGGTGACCGCGCCGTTCTTGATGTCGCCCTTGTCGTCAAAGGCGATCTTGCCTGTCACGCCGGTGTAGCCGGTCTTGCCCACTTCGGCCAGATAGGTCTTGGGGTCGGTGGATTTGGCGCGCTTCATCGCGTCCACCAGCACCATTACCGCATCGTATTCATACGGCGCGTAGATCTGCACCTCGGTATTGAACTGCTTCTTGAACTTATCGTTGAACGCCGCGAAGCCGGGCATCTTGTCGCGCGGCACGCCGCAGCTGGACGCGTATTGCCCGTCGGAGGCCTCGCCGGCCAGTTTGATGAATTCCGGCGTCTGCCAGCCGTCGCCGCCCATCAGTTTGGCCTTGAGGCCCAGGCGCTGCATCTGCTTGGCCAAGGGGCCGGCTTGCGCGTCCATGCCGCCGTAGAAAATCAGGTCCGGCTTGCTGGCCTTGATTGAGGTCAGGATGGCGTTGAAGTCGGTGGCGGTGTTGGTGGTGAACTCGCGTTTCACCACTTCGGCGCCCTTGCCCTTGACCGCGGCCTCGAACTGGTCGGCGAGGCCTTGTCCGTAAGCGGTGCGGTCGTCGATGATGGCGATCTTCTTGGCCTTCAGCCCGGTGGCGGCGAATTCGCCCAACGCGCGGCCTTGCTGCACGTCGTTGGCGATCACGCGGAAGGTGGTCTTGAAGCCTTGCTTGGTGTAGTCCGGGTTGGTGGCGGAGGGGGAGATTTGAGGAATGCCCGCGTCGGAGTAAATCTTGGACGCGGGGATGGTGGTGCCGGAGTTCAAGTGACCCACCACGCCGGCGACGCCGGCGTCAACCAGGCGCTGCGCCACTTGGGTGCCGATTTTCGGGTCGCCTTGGTCATCTTCCGACACCAGTTCGAATTTGAGCTTCTTCCCGCCGATCTCCACGCCGGCGGCGTTCAGATCGGCGATGGCCAGTTTGGCGCCGTACTCGTTGTCCTTGCCCAAATGGGAAATGGGACCGGACATCGGCGATACCTGGCCGATCTTGACGACGGCGCCGTCGCCAGCGGCTTGAGCCGGGGCCGAAGCCGCCTGATTGGCGGCTGGTTGCTCCTGCTTGCCGCAGGCGGCCAGGGTCATGGCGGCAGCGGCAATGACGCTGAGGCGGACATATTTGTTCATGTGATGTATCCCCTGATTCTCTATTCTGTAGACTCTAGTCATCTCTTTGTGGCCAACGGCATTTTGGTGAAATGACCGTTGGTTGCGTTTGATTATGGGTAGCTGTTTGCGCGAGTGTCAATGTCAAAACCGGGGAGGGATGCAACTATTTGTAAACTTCTTTGCCAATGGTGTGTCTAAAGCGCAAACGCCCCCTGGAATAATTGCCAGGGGGCGTTTCTTGTAATTCAAGTTTTTGAATTTAAAAGACTTGCTCGGATTTTTGCCGGCAGTCTTGTTTCAGGCCTTGGCGCCCAGCGTCTGGGCTCGCTGCTGGCGCAGCAGGGCGTTTTCCTCCGGCGCTTCGCACCATCCCGACAGATTCTTTTTGATCATAGTCGAGATTGCGAGAATCCATTGCGGGTTTTCGTTCAAACAAGAAATGTATCGATATTCGCCGCCCCCGTGGCTGAGGAAGGTTTCCTTGCCTTCCATCGCGATTTCCTCCAGCGTTTCCAGGCAGTCGGCGATAAAGCCGGGGCAGAGAATATCCAGCTTGCCGGTCTTGTCCTTGCCTAGTTGAGTCAATACTTCGCTGGTATAAGGCTGCAGCCATTCCGCGCGACCGAATCGGCTTTGGAAGCACACTTGGTATTCCTGTTGCGACAAGCCCAATTCTTCCGCCAATAAGCGGCCGGTTTTCTGGCATTCACAGTGGTAAGGGTCGCCTTTGTCGCGGGTGAACCGGGGGACGCCGTGAAAGCTCATCACCAATTTGTCGCCGCGGCCATGTTCGCGCCAATGCGAGCGCACTTGTTCCGCCAGCGCGCGGATATAGCCGGGATCGTCGTGAAAATGACGAACGGTGCGCAGCTCCGGCATATTGCGCAGTTTCATCAGGGAGCGGAATACCTGATCCAGCGCAGTGGCGCTGGAGGAAGCCGCGTATTGAGGATACAAAGGCACCACCAGCAGACGTTCCACGCCTTGTTCTCGCATGCGGGCGATCACGCTTTCCACCGAGGGTTCGCCGTAGCGCATGGCGAAATCCACGACTAAGTCGCGCAGCCCCATTTCACCCAACTGGCCTTTGATTAACGTGGCCTGCTTGCGGGTGTGGGTATAAAGCGGCGAACCGTCCTTCTCCCAGATCGCCGCGTATTTTTTGGCGGATTGGGCGGGGCGGGTGTTCAGGATGACGCCGTTGAGGATCAGCCACCAGAGCGCGCGCGGGATTTCGATCACGCGGCGGTCGGAAAGAAACTCTTTCAGGTAGGGGCGCAGAGCCTTGGCGGTGGGGGCTTGCGGCGTGCCCAGATTCATCAGCAGCACACCGGTTTTGGGCGTGTAATCGTGGCGAAAAGGGGGTTCGGGCTTGAAATCCGCCATGCGTGACCTCTTGGTTGGTGCTGGGCGGCGTTGCGCCCGGTTGGGTTTTTAGGGGGGCAGCGGCCGGGTGATCTTAAGACCTGTTTGCGATCTGCTGCGCGTCGTGAAACGAGGCTTGGTGAGTGCGCCATCCGAAATGCTCATGTACCGTGTGCACACTCCGCTTTCTCAGCGGTTTTCACCTTGTCTCGCCTCAGCTCGCGAGATCGTAAACTGTTCTTAGTCTTCGCGGGACGGCGCCAGCACTGCGCGGTTGCCGTTGCTTTCCATCGCCGAAACCAGGCCGGCGGATTCCATCTGCTCAATCAGTCGCGCGGCGCGGTTGTAGCCTATGCGCAGATGGCGCTGCACAGAGGAGATCGACGCCTTGCGCGTCTTGAGCACAATGGCGACGGCTTCGTCGTAAAGCGGGTCGGCTTCGCCGTTCGCCTCGCCGTCAAGGCCGGAGGGCGAACCGTCTTCGCTGTCGCTCTGGCCGGTGAGAATGCCTTCCACATAGTCCGGGCCGCCGGTGCTTTTCAGGAACTCCACCACATGGTGGACTTCTTCGTCGGCGACGAAGGCGCCATGGACCCGGACCGGATAGCCGGTGCCCGGCGGCAGATAGAGCATATCGCCTTGACCGAGCAGGGTTTCCGCGCCCATTTGATCCAGAATGGTGCGGCTGTCTATCTTGCTGGATACCTGGAAGGCGATTCGCGTCGGGATATTGGCCTTGATCAGGCCGGTGATCACGTCCACAGACGGCCGCTGAGTGGCCAGGATCAGGTGGATGCCGGCGGCGCGGGCCTTCTGCGCCAAGCGAGCGATCAGTTCTTCTATCTTCTTGCCAGCCACCATCATTAGATCGGCCAGCTCGTCTATCACCACCACGATCAAAGGCAGGGTGTCCAGCGGTTCCGGGGTTTCCGGGCTCAGGCTGAAGGGGTTGGGGATCTTTTCGCCGGCCTTGTCCGCGTCCTTGATCTTTTGGTTGAACCCGGCCAGGTTGCGCACGCCCAGCTTGGACATCAGTTTATAGCGGCGTTCCATCTCCGCCACGCACCAGTTCAGCGCGTTGGCGGCTTGTTTCATGTCGGTGACCACCGGGGCCAGTAGGTGAGGAATGCCTTCATAGATCGACAGCTCCAGCATTTTGGGGTCGACCATGATCAGCCGCACTTCTTTGGGCGTGGACTTGTACAGCAGCGACAAGATCATCGCGTTGATGGCCACTGATTTGCCGGAGCCGGTGGTGCCGGCCACCAGCACGTGTGGCATCTTGGCGAGGTCGGCGGACACGGGTTGTCCGGCGATGTCCTTGCCCAAGGCCATGGTCAGCTTGGAAGCCATGTTCTGGTAGCCGTCGGAGCCGACGATTTCCGAGAGGCGCACGATCTGGCGTTTGGGGTTGGGGAGTTCCAGGCCCATATAGGTTTTACCGGGAATGGTTTCCACCACCCGGATGGAAACCAGAGACAGCGCGCGCGCCAGATCCTTCATCAAATTGACGACCTGAGCGCCCTTTACGCCCACCGCCGGTTCCACCTCGTAGCGAGTAATCACTGGGCCGGGATAGGCCGCCACCACTTTGACGTCGACCCCGAAATCGGCCAGCTTGCGCTCGATCAGCCGCGAAGTGTATTCAACCGTATCCTGCGACACCGGTTCCTGTTGTTCCTTGGGCGCCTCCAGCAGTGTCAGGCCGGGCAGCGCGCCGTCCTTGGGGTCGGCGAACAAGGATTGTTGCACTGGCTTTTGAGCCTTGGTGGACAGCGGCACGTCCAGCACTGGAGGCTCGATCCGCAGCGGGCTTTTCTCCTCGTTCTTCTTTTTCTCGGTGGTGATCTTGGCTTCGCGCTTTTGCGCGATCTCTTTGCCGATTTCGCGATCTTTGCGTGCCTGCCAGTTGTGCCACAGTTTCAAGGCGCCGTCTTCCAGCGCGCCGCCCAGCCGCTCCATGATGTCGAGCCAAGACAGCCCGGTGAACAGGGAAAAACCGATGGCGGCGAGCACGCTGAGCAAGAGGTAGGCGCCAGACAGGCCCAGGCCGTGGGCGATGCCGAGGCCGATGAAATGCCCCAGCATGCCACCGGCGGACAGGGGCAGATTGAGCGCTTTTTCCGCCAGGATGATGGCCTCTATGCTGGCGCTGGAAAACAGCAGCAGTAGAAAGCCGCCGATGGCGGCGACGGTGATGGGGTTGAGCTTGAAGCCCAGTGTTTCCATGCGCTGATAGCCCCAGGCGATGGCCACTAGGCAGAACACCACCAGCCACCAGGCCGACAAGCCGAACACGTAGAGCAGCATATCGGACAGCCAAGCGCCGAAAGCGCCGCCGTAATTGCGCACGGTGGGATCTGAGGAGCTATGGGACCAGGAGGGGTCTTGCGGGGAGTAGCTTGCCAGCACCAGCACCAGGTAGACGGCCAATACGGCCATCAGCAGCCACCACGCCTCGCGCAGCAGCGAGGCCAGCTGCGGCGGCAACGGGGTCTGGCTGTTTTTGACTACGGCTTTGCGCTTGAAAAGTCGCATTTTTCTCTTGTTTGGCTATGACTGTCGCTGATTATAGCCTGACACGCCTCGTTTAAGCGTGTCGGAATGTATTCGGTTTTGCTGACAAGTCTTGATGGCGTTCCCTTTAGAGACTGTGTATCAAAGTCTGTTGTGTTGACACGCAAGGCCTTGGAACAGGCTTTGAGGCGCTTATTTGGGGTATAGCGCGCCGAGTACGCGTTCGCCGGCGGCGCCGGTCACTTCCGGCAGGTTGCCGGCGAGGCGGCGCAGGAAGCGCCAGCCCAGCCAGGCGAAGGCGGCGGCCTCCACTTGGTGTTCGGGCAGGCCCAGCGCGGCGGTGCCGGCGATGTTTTGTTCCGGCAGCAAGGCGCTCAGGCGACGCATCAGCGCGCCGTTGCGCGCCCCGCCGCCGCAGACGAAGATAGCCTGGTTTGCCGGGCAATGCAGGGTGATGGCCTGAGCGATGCCGCGCGCGCTCAGCTCCAGCAGCGTGGCTTGCACGTCGACGGCGGGCACGTGACGGCCCAGCAGTTTTTGCTCCAGCCAAGGCAGATCGAACAGGTCGCGGCCGGTACTCTTGGGCGGGGGCTGCCGGAAGAAGGGTTCGTCCAGCAGCGCCTGCAACAGCGAAGACTCCACCACGCCCTGGCTGGCCCATTGGCCGTCGGCATCGTAAGGGTGGCCCTGATGGCGTAGGCACCAGGCGTCCATCAGCATATTGCCGGGACCGCAGTCGAAGCCGATCACCGCTTGGTTTGGGTGAAGGCGGGTCAGGTTGCTGATGCCGCCGATGTTGAGAATCACCCGGTTTTGCTCCGGCGTGCCAAACACCGCCTGATGGAAGGCCGGCACCAGAGGCGCGCCCTGGCCGCCGGCGGCCAGGTCGCGGCTGCGGAAATCGGCGATTACATCGATGTGGGTCAGCTCGGCAAGGCGGGCCATATTGCCTATTTGCCAGGTGTAGCCGGCGTCCGGGGCGTGGCGTATGGTTTGGCCGTGGCTGGCGACGGCTGCGATGTCAGCCGGCTTCAGCTCTTCAGCGGCCATCAGGCCGTTAACCGCCTGGGCGTAGAGCTCGGCCAACTCATTGGCCAGCCGGGCGGCGCGATCCAGCTCATTGTCGCCGATGGCCTGCAGCGCCAGCGCCTGTTCGCGCAGTCGCGGCGGGTAGGCAACGAAGTAGTCGGCTTCGACGCGGAGCGCGCCTTGTTCGTTGAAGCGCACCAGCACGGCGTCGACGCCGTCCAGGCTGGTGCCGGACATCAGTCCGATCAAGCGTTGATTCATCAGTCTAGCAATGCGATGTTGGTGGGCAGTTCGCGCAGTAGTTTCAGGTGCGCGGTCAGCGCCTGGTTGCCGGATTTGAATTCGGCCAGCTGAGTGGCGCTCAGGCCCGGCGTCGGCAAGGCGTTGGTGGCCGGGTCCACCGCCTGGCCGTTGATCCGCACCTCAAAGTGCAGATGGGGGCCGGTGGAGCGGCCGGTGCTGCCGACGTAGCCTATCACCTCGCCGGCCTTGACGCTTTTGCCGGAACGGGCGCCAGGGGCGAAGCGGCTCATGTGCGCGTACAGCGTGGTCATTTTTTGATTGTGGCGGATTTCCACCATATTGCCATAGCCGTTTTGGCGTTCCACCTTGACCATGGTGCCGTCGGCAGGGGCAATGATGGGAGTGCCGCTGGCGGCGGCGTAGTCCACGCCGGAATGCAGGCGCAAGGAGCGCAGTATCGGGTGCTTGCGGAAGCCAAAGCCGGAGCTGATGCGTGCGTTGGCCACCGGCTGATGGCTGAAGCCCTGTTTGATGGGCTTGCCCAGCGCGTCGTAATAGGCGCCGGACTCGCTGTCATGAGCAAAGTAGAAGGCTTGGTGAAGCTTGCCGGAGCGTTGAATTTCCACAGCCAGCAGGTTGCCGGCGGCGATGGGCGCGCCGTTGTAGAGCAGGGTTTCGTACACCAGATTGATGCGGTCGCCTTTGCCCAGAGAGTTGATGTTGAATTGATCGGCGAAGATTTCCGTCAATTGGGCGCGGATGTCGCGCGGTACTTGGGCTTTGGCCAGCGCGGCGCCCACGGAGCGGGTGATCAGCAGCGAGCGCACCGTCTGCACCGCTTCGGTGGCGATCGGGTCGGCGCTGGCCTGCCATTCGCCGTTGACCTTTTCGATGGCCACCAGCACTTGCTCGCCGTTTTCGTCGTCATTGAGAAAACGCAGGCCGAACAATTCGCCCAAATCGTTGGTCTGCACCGACAGCGTGGCGCCGGTCTTCAACTTGAGCAAGTCCTTGGACAGCGGGCTGGAGTGCAGAAAGCGGTTGGCTTCGCTGTCGCGGATGCCCAGCCGGTTCAGCACGCGGGCGATGGTGTCGCCGCGTTGAATCGCCTCGTCTCGCCAGTAACGGGTGGCGCTTTCGTTGAAGGAAAAAGCCGGCAGGGTCAGTTGCTCGGTCACTTCTTTTTGCAAAACTTCCGGTTTGGCGGGCTGAGCGCCGTTCTGAGCCACGGCGAAGGCGGTGGCCATGCCGAACAAGGGCAGGGAGGCGGCCGCGCCGATCAAGCTCAGATGATGGTTCATCAGCTTGTGGAAGCATTTTTGCGGGATATGTAGCAGTTTGCGATAATCCATCGTTCACTATAAAAGGCTGGCCATGAGCCAACCTTTGTAAATTCCGTATTTGCCAATCACAGGCCTTGCGGCCGCGTCTCAACATTTGGGGAGCTTGCGCGGCATAAGTTCCTGTGCAAACTGTAAATTATAGCCGCGATTCCGGATGCTATCCGCCTGATTTCGCCCAGGGCCCATGCCAGGGCGTTTTCGCAAGGCTTTGATATTACTTCGATCTCGTCATCCAAGTGTAGCGATAAATGAAATTGACATTGTTGTTGCCCGGTCTGCTTTGGCTGGACGGCCACGACGGCGCCGATGTGTGCAAGGGGCTGGAACTTCCCGCCCTGCAACGCTTGTTGGGCCAGGGAGAACGCGCCGCCGGACCGGCGACGCTGAGCGAGCTCTTGACCGCGCCGTGGCGCGGCTCCGCGGACGGCCTGGCGAGGCTTCGGGCGCGTCAGGCCGGCTTGCCGGCGGAACAGGGAGATTGGCTGCTGGCCGATCCGGTGCATGTGCGTGTGGATCGCGACCGCGTCTTGCTGGCTGATGTCGGCGTGATGAGCTTGAGCCAGGCCGAGGCCGAAACCCTGGCCGACGCGGCTAACCGCCATTTCGCCGACGACGGCTGGCGCATCCATCCGCTGGAGCCGGGCCGTTGGCTGTTGCAGCTGGACGCGCCCGCGGCGGCCAGCTTCAGCCCGCTGCCGGATGTGGTGGGCGAGGACATTAACGCGCATTTGCCGCAGGGCGAGCGCGGCCTGGACTGGAGCCGCTTGCTGAACGAGTTGCAGATGCTGCTGTACGCCCATCCGCTGAACGATGAGCGCGAGGCGCGCGGGGAACTCGGCGTCAACAGTTTATGGCTGTGGGGCGGCGGCGTAGAGCCGGGCTGGCGCGCGCCGGCGGAACAGGTGTTCGCCGACGAGGACTGGTTGGGCTGGATCGCGGCCGAGGCCGGCGCGCCGTGCCTGCCGGCGCCTTACGACTTCGCCGGCTTCGTCGAGCAGGCCGGCGTCCGCGACTGCCTGGTGGCGCTGGACGCCGTGCAGGCGGCGGCGCAGTACCGCGACGCCTGGGGCTGGCGCGAAGCGTTGCAACGACTGGAGCGCGACTGGTTCGCTCCCTTGTTGCGGGCGCTGCGTCAGGGCCGGATCGATAGCCTGGTCTTGCGCGCGCATGGTCACGGCGGGCTGGAACTGAAGGTGCGCCGCAACGACCTGTGGAAATTCTGGAAGCGGCCGCTGCCGTTGTCCGCCTTGTATTGAGAAAACATGTCCCAAATCGTTTCCCGAAGCATTCCCGCCGATACTCATGAACAATTGCTGCGTCAGGGCTTGAGCCCGTTGATGGCGAGGTTGTACGCCGCGCGCGGCATTTGCGACTGCGCCGAGCTGGATTACGGCCTCAAGGCGCTGCTGCCCTATCAAAACCTGAAAAACATCCAGCCGATGGCGGAGCGCCTGGCCGAAGCCATCGCCGGCCGTCAACGCCTGTTGGTGGTGGCGGATTACGACGCCGACGGCGCCACCGCCTGCGCGGTGGCGGTCAAGGGCTTGTCCATGCTGGGCGCGCGCGTTGACTTCATCGTGCCAAATCGCTTCGAGTACGGTTACGGCCTGACGCCGGAGATCGTTGAGCTGGCCGCGCGTCAAAACCCGGACATCATTGTCACCGTGGACAACGGCATCGCCAGCGTGGACGGCGTGCTCGCCGCCAAGGCGCTCGGCATTGAAGTGCTGGTCACCGATCACCACTTGCCCGGCGACGTGTTGCCGGAGGCCTTGATCGTCAACCCCAATCAGCCCGGCTGCGAATTTCCGTCCAAGAACCTGGCCGGCGTGGGGGTGATGTTCTACGTGCTGCTGGCGCTGCGCGCCGAAATGCGCCGGCGTGGAGTGTTTGACGAGCGTAGCCAGCCCAATCTGGGAGAGCTGCTGGACTACGTGGCGCTGGGCACGGTGGCCGACGTGGTGCGGCTGGATCAGAACAATCGCACCTTGGTGGAAAACGGCCTCAAGCGCATGCGCGCCGGCCGCATGGCGCCAGGCATCGCCGCTTTGTTCCGCGTCGCCGGCCGCGCGCATTACAAGGCCAACACTTTTGACCTGGGGTTCACACTGGGCCCGCGTTTGAACGCCGCCGGCCGGCTAGACGATATGAGCCTGGGCATCGCCTGCCTGCTGGCCGCCAATGAGGAGCAGGCGATGCGGCTGGCGCAACAGCTGGACCAGCTCAACCGCGAACGGCGCAGCATAGAGCACGGCATGCAGGACGAGGCGCTGGCGGCGTTGTCCGGCATCGACGCCGACAACCGCTACACGCTGACTCTGTTCCGCGACGACTGGCATCAGGGCGTGGTCGGCATCGTCGCCTCCCGGCTCAAGGAGCGCTTCCATCGGCCGGCCATCGTGTTCGCGCCCGGCGACAACGGCGAGATCAAGGGCTCCGGCCGCTCGATTCCCGGCTTCCATCTGCGCGACGCGCTGGACTTGGTGTTCAAGCGGTATCCCGGCCTGATTCTCAAGTTCGGCGGCCATGCGATGGCGGCCGGCCTTAGCCTGCAACAGACGCGCTTTGACGAGTTTCAGCGCGCCTTCGAGGCAGTGGCGCGCGAGTTGTTGGAAGAGCGCCATCTGACCCGCACCATAGAAACCGACGGCAGCCTGGCGCCGCGCGAATTGAACCTGGCCTTCGCCGAGCAATTGGCGGCCGAGGTGTGGGGCCAGGGCTTCCCCGTGCCTTACTTCCACGACCGTTTCGCGGTGATGAGCCAGCGCGTGGTTGGCGACAAGCACTTGAAGCTGCGCTTGGCGCGCGACGGAGAGGAGTTCGACGCCATGTTGTTCAATCAGGTGGAATGGCTGCCGGACAATGTCGACGCGGTGTATCAGTTGATCGCCAATGAATGGCAGGGCCGCAAGGAGTTGCAAGTGTATTTGCAGCATTGGGCGGCGGCGTGAACGAGCGGGCGGATTCGCGCCTACGGGTGTTGACCGGTGGTCCGGGGGCGGGCAAGAGCGCTTTGTTGGAGGCCTTGCGAGCCGCCGGATATTCTGTGATGGACGAGGCTGGCCGCGCCATCATCCAGGACCAAACGCTGATTGGCGGGCAGGCTTTGCCTTGGGGAAACTCCCGCGCCTTCGCCGAAGCGATGCTGACCTGGGAGCTGCGCAGCCTGCGGTTGGCGGCGGGATTGTCCGGGCCGGTGTTTTTCGACCGAGGGTTGCCCGACGTGCTGGGCTATCTCGATTTGCTGGGCCTGCCGATACCCGCGCATATGCAATCCGCCGCAGAGCGGTTCCGCTATTGTCGCCAAGTATTCTTGCTGCCGCCGTGGCGCGATATTTTCATCCAGGACCAGGAGCGCAAGCAGACTTTCGCCGAGGCGGAGCGCACTTGCGCCGCGATGGAACGGACGTATCGACGCCTGGGCTATCAAATAATCGAAGTGCCGCCTGCGCCGTTGGCGCAGCGGCTTCGCTTCGTCATAGAACAATCGCTGCCGCGCCGTGGAGAGCGGGCCGGCCAATTTGAGGCTTGATGATGGAAATGTTGGTTATCGGTCTGTTGCTGGGGCTGCTGGCAGCCGGCGCGGCCGCTGCCTTGCTGCGCAGCCGCTTCGCGAGGCAAGCGGCGGATCAGCGGGCTCAGCAGGAGGTGTCGCGCTTGCAATTGGATGAGTGCAGGGAGCGAGAGCAGGCCGCACGCGCGCAATTGCAACAACAAGCGCAGCAACTGGGCGATGCTCAGACCCAACTGGGCGCTTATGTGGCGCGCGCTCAGCGGGTACCTGAGCTGGAGCGGCAAGCACAGGAGCGGGAACGGCAGTTGGATGCTCTGCAGGCGGAGTTACGGCGTGTCGGCGCACTGCTGGCCGCCAGCCAAGAGCAGGGGAAAATGCTGGCAGTCCTGCAAGGGCAAGCGCAGACGCAAGGCGAAGAAATTACCCGGCTCACCGCCCGCGAGCAGGAGCTGATGACGCTGCTGGAGCAGGAGCGCGGCCAGAACGCCGAGAAGCTGGCCTTGTTGACCGAGGCGCGCGAAAGCATGGCTGGGCAGTTCAAGGCGCTGGCCGGGGATATCCTGGAAGAGAAGGCCAAGCGTTTCACCGAGCAGAATCAGCAGAACCTCGGTCATCTGCTCGGGCCCTTGCAGCAGCGGCTACAAGATTTCGGCAAGCTGGTGCAGGACAGTTATGAAAAAGACAGTCAGGGGCGCTTGTCGCTGGAGGCGGAGCTCAGGCGCTTGCAAGAACTCAATAGCCGGCTGGGCGACGACGCCATCGCGCTGACCAAGGCCTTGACCGGTGCCAGCAGCAAGGCGCAGGGCTCTTGGGGCGAGATGGTGCTGGAACGGGTGCTGGAAACCTCCGGCCTGCAGAAGGATCGCGAGTACCGGGTGCAAGTGTCCGACGTGGTGGCCGGCGAAGACGGCAACCGCCGCTATCAGCCGGACGTGGTGATAGACCTGCCGGAAGGCAAGCAGCTGGTGGTGGATTCCAAGGTATCGCTGAACGCCTATGTGCGCTACACCGCCGCAGAGGACGAGGCGGAACGGGCGACGGAAATGAAGGCCCATGTCGCGGCCATCCGCAATCACATCCGTACGCTGTCGGAAAAGCGTTACCAGGACTTGTATCGTTTGAACACCCTGGACTTCGTGTTCATGTTCATTCCGGTGGAGCCGGCCTATCTGTTGGCGGTGCAGCAGGATATGAGTTTGTTCAACGAGGCTTTCGAGCGCCGCATCATGATCGTCGGCCCCAGTACCTTGCTGGCGACGCTACGCACCGTGGCCAGCATCTGGCGCTACGAATACCAGAACCAGAACGCGCAGGAGATCGCCCGCCAGGGCGGGGCGATGTACGACAAATTCGTCGGCTTCGCCGCCAATCTGGAAAAACTGGGCAAGCAGTTGGACGTGGCTCGCGACAGTTTTGGCGACGCGATGAAGCAGCTGTCCGGAGGCCGCGGCAATCTGGTGGCCAGCGCCGAGCGTCTGCGCAAGCTGGGGGTGCGCAATAACAAGCAATTACAGCAGCATCTTAAACTGGGCGCGATGGAAGGCGAGGGCGTGGAAGGGGCGGAAGAGGCCGGCCTGGACTGACGGAAGTCGGTTGGCGATGACCGTTTCGTGATAGAATACGAGCTGTCATTACCTATGCTGGCCGCCCTGCGGCGGGCGCGTGAATGCACCCGCAAACGCAGGGCGGCCTGTTCATCCTTACGAATCAAGAAACTATGACCGATAACCTGTTCGCCAAGGAAACCATCCCCATCAGCCTCGAAGAGGAGATGCGCCGCTCTTATCTGGATTACGCGATGAGCGTGATCGTGGGCCGCGCCTTGCCTGATGTGCGCGATGGCCTGAAGCCGGTGCACCGTCGGGTGCTGTACGCCATGCACGAGCTGTCCAACGATTGGAACCGCGCGTACAAGAAATCGGCGCGTATCGTTGGCGACGTGATCGGTAAATACCACCCGCACGGCGACACCGCGGTGTACGACACTATCGTGCGCATGGCGCAGGACTTTTCGCTGCGCTACCCCTTGGTGGATGGTCAGGGCAACTTCGGTTCGGTGGACGGCGACAACGCCGCCGCGATGCGTTACACCGAGATCCGCATGGCGCGCATCGCCCATGAGCTTCTGGCCGACATCGAGAAGGAAACCGTGGACTTCGGTCCCAACTACGACGGTTCCGAACACGAGCCGCTGATCCTTCCGGCCAAAATCCCCAATCTGCTGATCAACGGCTCCTCCGGCATCGCAGTGGGCATGGCCACCAATATTCCGCCGCACAATCTCAACGAGGTGGTGGACGCCTGCCTGGCCTTGCTGGCCAACAGCGAGCTGACCATTGACGAGCTGATCGACATCATTCCGGCGCCGGACTTCCCCACCGCCGGCATCATCTACGGCACCGCCGGCGTCAAGGAAGGCTATCGCACCGGCCGCGGCCGCGTGATCATGCGCGCGCGCGTTCATTTCGAAGACATCGGCAAGGGCGATCGCCAGGCCATCATCGTCGACGAGATCCCGTATCAGGTAAACAAGGCGCGTCTGCTGGAGCGCATCGGCGAGCTGGTGCGCGACAAGCAGATCGAAGGTATTTCCGACCTGCGCGACGAATCCGACAAGTCCGGCATGCGCGTGGTGATCGAGCTCAAGCGCGGCGAAATGCCGGAAGTGGTGCTCAATCACCTGTACAAGATGACCCAGCTGCAGGACAGCTTCGGCATCAATATGGTGGCGCTGGTGGATGGCCAGCCGCGCTTGCTGAACCTGAAGCAGATCCTGGTGGAGTTCCTGCGTCACCGCCGCGAAGTGGTGACCCGACGCACCATCTTCGAATTGCGCAAGGCGCGCGAGCGGGGCCACATCCTGGAAGGTTTGGCTGTCGCGCTGTCCAACGTCGATGAAATCATCGCGTTGATTAAAGCGTCGGAAACCCCGCCGCAAGCCAAGATCGCGCTGATGGACCGCGAATGGCGTTCGCAGCTGGTGGAGGAAATGCTGTCCCGCGTCGATCAGGATAAGGCGCGCCCAGACGGGCTGGCGGAAGAGTTCGGCCTCAAGGCCAACGGTTACCGTTTGTCCGAAGCCCAGGCCCAGGCTATTTTGGAAATGCGCTTGCAGCGCCTCACCGGCCTGGAGCAGGACAAGATCGTCGCAGAATACCGCGACATCATGGCGGTGATCCTGGACCTCTTGGACATCCTGGCCAAGCCGGAGCGCATCAACCAGATCATCAGCGAAGAACTGACCGCCATTCGCGCCCAGTTTGGCGACGCGCGCCGTTCCGAGATCGAGCCTTTTGGCGGCGATATCAATATCGAGGACTTGATCACCCCGCAGGACATGGTGGTGACCATTTCCCACACCGGCTACATCAAGGCTCAACCCATCGACGACTACAGCGCTCAGCGCCGCGGTGGTCGAGGCAAGCAGGCGGCGGCCACCAAGGACGACGATTTCATCGACACTCTGTTCGTGGCGAATACCCACGACTTCGTGCTGTGCTTCTCCAGCCGCGGCCGCTGCTACTGGCGCAAGGTCTATGACCTGCCGCAGGGCGGCCGACAAAGCCGCGGCAAGCCCATGGTCAACGTGCTGCCGCTGGAAGAGGGAGAGAAGATCAACGCGCTGTTGCCGGTCAAGGAATTCCGCGACGACCAGTACGTATTCATGGCCACCGCCGACGGCACCGTGAAGAAGACGCCGTTGCGCGCCTTCTCCAAGCCGCGCGCGGCGGGCATCATCGCCATCAATCTGGACGAGGGCAACTACCTGGTGGGCGTGGCGCTGACCTGCGGCAAGAGCGTGGCAGGCCAGGGAGACGAGGATGACGAGGCCATCGTAGAGGAAGACATCGCGGTTGAAGGTGAACTCATCGAGGACGGCCTGCCGGTCGAGGGCGATCAGGTGATGCTGTTCTCCGATGCCGGCAAGTCGGTCCGCTTCAGCGAAAGCCAGGTGCGGCCGATGGGGCGCACTTCCAGAGGTGTTCGCGGCATGAAGCTGGGCGAAGGCCAGAAGCTGATTTCCCTGCTGGTGACCAATTCCGAAGACCAGATGGTGCTGACCGCCAGCAACGGCGGTTACGGTAAGCGCACCCGTACCGGTGATTTCCGCCTGACCAGCCGCGGCACCCAGGGCGTGATCGCCATGGATCTGACCGACAAGACCGGCCTCAAGCTGGTGGCTGCCAGCCTAGTGGAAGAAACCGACGACGTGATGCTGATCACCACCGGTGGCGTGCTGATTCGCACTAAGGTGTCCGAAGTGCGCGAAACCGGCCGTTCCGCTCAGGGGGTGCGCCTGATCAATCTGGACGAAGGCGAGCAGCTGATCGGCCTGGAAAAAGTGGCGGAGGGCGATAGCGACGACGAGACGGAGGCACTGGAAGGCGAAGACGGCGCCGAGGCCGCGGACGAGGGCGGCGAGGCATGATTCCAACGCCGGCCAATCCCGAAGTGCTGGAGGCGATGAGCCAGCTTTTCGTCTCCTTTCCGCACTGTCGCACTCTGGGTTTCCAATACATCGGAACCGAGGGACGCCGGCCCACTTTGAAGGTGGACTGGCGCGAGGATCTGGTCGGCAACCCGGCCACCGGCACTTTGCACGGCGGGGTGATCACCTCGCTGGTGGATACCTGCAGCGCGGTGGCTGTGATGGCGCATCTGCCTGAGCTGGAAACCATCGCCACGCTGGATCTGCGCATCGACTACCTGAGGGCGGCCACGCCGGGAAAGCCTATCTTCTGCAGGGCGGAATGCTATCGCCTGGCCAGCCAGATCGCCTTTACCCGCGCCGTGTGTTATCACGAATCGCCCAGCGATCCGATCGCCCACGGCGTGGCCACCTTCATGCGGGAATCCAGCCGGACGCCGATGCTGCCGGAGGCCGCCGCATGAGCCGCTTCATGGAACGTTTCAACGCCTTGCGCGATCAAAAAGCCTATGCGCTCATCGTGGACGAACTGCCCTACATCAAGCTGATGGGGGTGGAGTTGGGCGAGGACGACGCCGGCGAGTTGCTGTTCCAGTTGCCGTTCTCCGAGCGCAATGTCGGCAATACCGCTCTGCCGGCATTGCACGGCGGGCTGATCGGCGGTTTTCTGGAAAGCGCGGCAATGTTGCATCTGATGTGGATACGGGAGTCGCAGGAAACGCCTAAGATCGTCGACTTCTCGCTGGACTATCTGCGCCCGGGCCGGCCGCAAACCTTGTATGCCAAGTGCGAGATCACCAAGCAGGGCAAGCGGGTGGCCAATGTGCTGATCGAAGCCTGGCAAGAAGACCGGCGAAAGCCGGTTGCCGTGGCGAGAGCCCACTTCCTGCTCAGTCAGTAAACTATAACAAAGGCCCGGCGCTTAGCGATCGGGCCTTCGCATACCAAGGCCCGGAGTTCGCCGGTGCGGGCGCCAAGGGCTGTCAACGCAAATAGAGGATGAACATGGCCAAAGTGTACAACTTCTCCGCCGGCCCCGCCGTGCTGCCTCATCAGGTGCTGGCCGAAGCGCAAAGCGAAATGCTGGATTGGCACGGCTCCGGCATGTGCGTGATGGAAATGAGCCATCGCGGCAAGGAATTCATGGAAATCATCCATGACGCCGAGCACGACCTGCGTGGGTTGATGGGCATTCCCGCCAACTACAAAGTGCTGTTCCTGCAGGGGGGCGCATCGCAGCAGTTCGCACAGGTGCCGCTTAACTTGCTGGGCGAGCGCGACAGCGTGGATATCGTCAATACCGGCCACTGGTCCAAGCTGGCGATCAAAGAAGCGCGTCGCTACGCCAAGGTCAATGTGGCGGCCAGCAGCGAGGACCGCAACTTCGCCTACGTGCCGGACGAAGCCGGCTGGCAGCGCGACCCCAAGGCGGCTTATCTGCACTACACCTCCAACGAGACCATAGGCGGCTTGCAATTCCCCTTCGTGCCGCAAAGCCTGCCGGACGTGCCGCTGGTTTGCGACATGTCCTCGGACTTCCTGTCCAGGGAGGTGGACGTCAGCCAGTTTGGTCTGATCTACGCCGGCGCGCAAAAGAATATCGGCCCGTCCGGCCTGGTGGTGCTGATTGTGCGCGAGGATCTGCTGGGCAAGGCCCGCGCCGATCTGCCCACCATGCTCAATTACCAGGTCCACGCCGACGCCGACTCGATGTACAACACTCCGCCCACGTTTCCGATCTACATCTCCGGCCTGGTGTTCAAATGGTTGAAGGAGCAAGGTGGCGTCAAATCCATCGCCACCCGCAACGAGGAGAAGGCCGGCTTGCTCAATCATGTGATCGAGTCCAGCGAGGGCTTCTATCACACCCATATCGACGCGCCGTTCCGTTCGCGGATGAACGTGGTGTTCCGGCTCAAGGATGAGGGGCTGGAAGAAACCTTCCTGCTGGAAGCGCGCAAAAACGGCTTGATCCAGCTGAAGGGACATCGCGCGGTGGGCGGCATCCGCGCCTCCATCTACAACGCGATGCCGATAGAGGGCGTCAAATCGCTGGCCAACTTCATGCAGGACTTCGCCCGCATCCACGGCTGAGTTTTCGCTGCAGTTCTGTCATAGCCCGCCGGTCGGCGGGCTTTGTTTTTGTCCGGCTGGCTTGGCGCGGCATGCCATGCTACGGTGGCGCTTCCATTTGAATCGTTTGCAAGGAGCGTGGAGAAGGCAATGCATTGGCAAGCTAAAATCCTGTTATCGACGGTTTTGGCCGTCTCCATCCCCGCAGGCGCCGGCAGCGGCCAAGCCTTGCTGGCGGCGGCCGGTCGCGGAGACGCACCTGAAGTGCGGCGCTTGTTGCGCGCGGGCGCGCCGGTGGATGTCCGCGATTCCCGGCAGCGCACGCCCCTGCTGCTGGCGACTTGGGGTAATCATCCGGAGGTGGCGCGTTTGTTGATTGAGGCCGGCGCGGATGTAAACGCCAAGGATAAGCAGCAGGACAGCTCCTATCTGTTGGCCGGCGCCCAGGGCAGGAATGAAATCCTGAGCATGACGCTGCGGCACGGCGCGGACTTGGCCAGCACCAACCGTTATCAGGGCACGGCGTTGATCCCCGCTTGCGAACGAGGCCACGCGGAAGCTGCGCGGCAATTGATTGCCGCGGGGGTCAAGCTTGATCACGTAAACCGGCTGGGTTGGACCTGCTTGCTGGAAGTGGCGATTTTGGGAGCGGACAGCGCGCAGCATCGCGACATCGTCCGGCAACTGATCGCGGCCAAGGCGGATCTGAATCTGGCGGATCGCGACGGCGTAACCGCCTTGCAACATGCCCGCCGCCGGGGGCTGTCCGGCGTTGCCGCCTTGCTGACGGAGGCGGGCGCTCGCTGAACTGCGCAGAACAAAACCGAACGAGCTCGGTCTATTCCCATTTGCCAAGAGCAAGCCGCAGTTCGTCATTCTAGGAGTTGAACCATGAAATCCATCTTGTTCGCCGTACTGACCCTGAGCAGCGCAGCCGCGCTGGCCAAACCGCTGACCTTGCCGGAGATCCAGGCTGGTCAGCGCCAGGTCGTCAACTACGTTTGCGCCGACGGCGCCAAGCTGACAGTCAAGTATTACAACGTCAAAAACGAGCAGAGTTTCGCGGTATTGCCGATCAAGGGCAAGACCATGCTGTTGGCCAATGTGGTGTCCGGTTCCGGCGCCAAATACGCGGCCGAGCAATACAGCTGGTGGACCAAGGGGCCGGAAGGCACGCTGCGCGACGAAATCACCGACAAGGTCTTGTTGGACGACTGCAAGGAAAGCCGGCGCTAAAGCGCCGGGCCGGAACTGGATGCCGCCGAGCGCGCTGCGTCCAGTTCCGGGCGCAGCAGAAATTCGCGCAGCGGCATCGGTCGCGCAAACAGGTAACCTTGCAGCCAACCCACATCCAGACGAGTCAGGTAAGCGCGCTGGGCTTCGGTCTCCACTCCTTCCGCCACGATTTCCAGCTTCAATTTATGCGCAAGCTCGGCCACGCTGTCGACAATGTGGCTGGACGGCGCGTCCGCGCCGATGCTGGCGGTGAAGCTCTTGTCTATCTTGATGCCGTCCAGCGGTAGTTGCTGCAGATAGACCAGGCTGGAGTGGCCGGTGCCAAAATCGTCTATCGCTATCTTCACGCCTAGTCCGCGCAGTCGGGCCAGCCGTTCGCAGGCTTCGGGAGTGGGCTCTACCATCTCTCTTTCGGTTAGTTCCAGCACCAGATTCAGATCCCCCGGCGGGAAGTGAGCGAGAAACTGTCGGCAGTCTGCCAGCAAAGCATCATCCCGTAGATGGGCGGCGGTGATGTTGATGCCAAGGTGGAACTGCGGTGGCAATCGGCTTCGCCCCAGAGTCCGCGCCAACTGGCGCATCATCTGCCGCGTCATCGGCACGATCATGCCGCAGTCCTCGGCGCGGGGAATGAACAGGTCCGGCCGGATCAGTCCATCCCGCGGATGGCGCCAGCGCATCAGCACTTCCGCGCCTTGCCAGCCCAGCCCGTCGGAACGCACTACGGGCTGTAAAAAGGGCTCGAATTCCCCATTGTCCAGCGCGCGTTGCAGTTCAACGGTGGGCGACGCCGGCCGGCTTAGTTGCCAGCGCAGCGCGGCGGCCAGCACCAGGCCCAGCGCCGCCATGCTGAGGAAGACCAGTTCATAGCTGCTGGCCATCTGGTGGTACAGGTCGCGGCGGTTGAAGCCGCTAATCAGGGTATAGGGATGGCGGGAGGAGGCGCGTTCTATCGTAAGCAGGTCGAAGGGCGGACTGGGGTTGGGGTGTACCGCGTGATCCGGCCCTATCCAGAGCGGTCCCACGCGCATGTAAACCGGGCTGTAGTCGCTGGCCATGTCCAGGCTGAACTGCAGATGCACGCCGTCAATGGCGATGTAGATCGCCGTCGGCCCCGATTGCTTGCGGTAAATGATCAGCGGACGGCCCGGGGTCAGCACGTTGCCGGACTTCAAGCGCAGCTCGGTTTCCGGGCGGGGTTTGTCCGGCGAGGAGATCTGTCTGTGGTAGACGCCGAATAACGAGGAGCAGTAGAGAATGCCGCCGCGTTCCAACGTGACGCTGCGGATGAAGGGCACCACGGTGACTTGTTTGCGCAGCGCCTGTTCTATTTGCGGACATGGCTGGTTGGTGAGCGGGGCCACACTGTCGGCGGCCTGAGCCGCATAGTCCAGCATCAAGTCCAGCATGCTTTCCGCTTGGCCTGTTTGCAGGGTGGCTTGCTGTCGCAGTCGGTTGCTTTCCTGCCAATAGACAATGGGAGTGATGATGGCCAGCGGCAGCAGCGCGGCGACGCCGATCAACAGCCAGCGGCTGATGCGGGCAGGCAGGGTTAGGCGGCGGGACATCATGGAGCGTATGGGGGAGTCGGCATGGTTCATGATATACGAGGGCCGCCGCCGCTGCCGGGAGGGCTAGCGCTCAGCGGCTTCCGGCTGCGACAGGTAGGCCAGGCTTAGCAGGATGAAGCCGATGAAGGCGTAGGCCTTCATTTGGCCGTTCCATTGGCTGGCCCACATGGCGAAGTATTCGCCGCCTATCACCGCAAAACCGGTGTACCAGACCAGCAGCGCCGGAATGCAGCCCAGTGTGAACAGCGTCTTGCCTCGCAGATAAGCTTCCTCGCGTCCGCAGAGCGCGCCGCGCAGCATGGCGCCGCCGCCCCAGGCGCAGATCAAGCCGAAGGCCAGTTCGCCGGCGATGATGGCCAGGTAGGCGGCTTGCTGCCAGCCGGGGTGAGTGATGGCGCGGCCTTTCAGTGCTTGGCCGTTAAACCAGGGTTCCATGCTGTCCATGGCCAGCACGTGGCGGACGAACTGCCAGTTGCTGTCGTAGTCCAGAATGTTGCCGCTTGCGGCCAGCAGACCGAACAGGGCGATGGAAAGCGCGAGCAGGCATTTAAAGCACTGCTGGGCACGGCGCAGAGAAGGTAGGCGCATGGAGTTTCCTTATGGTGGGGGTGTGGGGGGATTGTGCCAGTGCGGAGAGACGCTGGGAATGACCGGCGACGGCGTAAAAAAGCCCCGCGAGAGCGGGGCTGGAGTTACGGGATCGAGCTGCTTAGAACCAGCGGCCGTAGCGTTTGATGTAAATGGTTTTAACGATTTGGGTCAGCGTCATATAACCCATCATGGTTGCCAGCAACCACCAGAAGTAGCTGGTGTCCAGCTTGATGAAGCCAATGCTCTCCGCCAGCGACGAGAACGGCAGGTAGCAACCTATGGCGATGGCCACCGAGGTGGACAGCAGGACCGGCAGCGAGGCGGTGCTTTGCAGGAAGGGAATCTTGCGCGTGCGCAACATGTGCACCACCAGGGTTTGCGACACCAGGCCCTCGATGAACCAGCCGGAGTGCATGATGCTGGCGCCGCCGTCGCTGACGCCGTGGGCCAGGCCGGCGTAGTAGGCCGCGCCGGCGCCGAACACCGTCCACATCAGAGTGTAGGTGGTGATGTCGAACACAGAGGAGGTGGGCCCCAGCCACAGCATGAAGCGCTTGATGTTGCTGGCTTCCCACTTACGCGGTTTTTTCAGGAACTCAGGATCCATTTTGTCCCAGGGTAGAACCATCTGCGATACGTCGTAGATCAGGTTCTGAATCAAGAGATGCATCGCCAGCATCGGCTCCCACGGCAGCCAGGCCGAGGCCACCAGTACCGAGAATACGTTGCCGAAGTTGGAGCTGGCGGTCATGTTCAGGTACTTGAGAATATTGCCGAAGGTTTCCCGGCCCTTGATCACGCCTTCTTCCAGCACCATCAGGCTCTTTTCCAGCAGGATGATGTCCGCGGTTTCCTTGGCGATGTCCGCGCCGCTGTCCACCGAGATGCCGACGTCGGCGTCGCGCAGCGCCGGAGCATCGTTGATGCCGTCGCCCAGGAAGCCCACGGTGTGGCCGTTGGCCTGCAGGGCTTTGACCACGCGGGATTTTTGCAGCGGGGTCAGCTTGGCGAAGATGGTGGTGTGCTTGACCGCGCTGCACAGAGCCACGTCGTCCATAGCCTCGATGTCTTTGCCGATCAAGGGGACGCCGGGGCTGAGGCCGACGTCGCGGCACACTTTGGCGGTGATGATGGGGTTGTCGCCGGTCAGAACTTTGACCGCCACGCCGTATTCCTTCAGCGCGCGGATGGCCGGAGCCGCGGAGTCCTTCGGCGGATCGAGGAAGGTCAGGAAGCCGCGCACCACCAATTGGGCCTCGTCATTGGTTTTGTAGTTGCGCTTGGCTTCTTCGGCCGGAATGTCGCGGGTGGCGACCAGCAGCACGCGGTAGCCCTCGGCGTTGTATTCCTGGCTGCGCTTGAGCAGGGCGGCGCGCTCGTCCTCGGTCAGCGGCTTGATCTGATCGCCGTCCTGCACGTGGCTGGAGACGGCCAGCATTTCTTCCACCGCGCCCTTGGAGATCATCAACTGGCGGCCGCGCTGGTTTTCCACGATCACCGACAGCCGGCGGCGCACGAAATCGAACGGCATTTCGTCCACCTTGCTGTAGCCGTCGGGCTTGACGCGCTTGCCCAGCTCGTCGGCGTGCTCCACCACGGCAATATCCATCAGGTTCTTCATGCCGCTCTGGTGAAAGCTGTTCAGCCAGGCCAGTTGCAGCACGCCCTCGTCTTTGAGCCCATGGATATTGTAATGGTGTTCCAGGATGATCTTGTCCTGGGTCAGGGTGCCGGTCTTGTCGGTGCACAGCACGTCCATCGCGCCGAAGTTCTGCACCGAGTTCAGCCGCTTGACCACCACCTTGCGCCGCGCCATCGCCACCGCGCCCTTGGCCAGGTTGGCGGACACGATCATGGGCAGCATTTCCGGGGTCAGGCCCACGGCCACGGCCAGCGCAAAGGTGAGGGCGGACATCCAGTCGCCCTTGGTCAGGCCGTTGATCATGAACACCACCGGCACCATCACCAGCATGAAGCGGATCAGCAGCCAGGACACGCTGCTGACGCCGCGGTCGAAGCTGGTTTCCACGCGCTTGTGGCTGACCACGCTGCGTGCCAGCGAGCCGAAATAGGTGTCGGTGCCGGTGGCCACCACGACGGCGGACGCTTTGCCGCTGACCACATTGGTGCCCATGAAGCAGATATTGGGCAGGTCGAGCAGGTCGGTGTCGCCGTTGGCCTGGCCGTTGGCGGATTTCTCGGCCACCGCGCCCAGGGTGTCGTACTTCTCCACCGGCAGCGCTTCGCCGGTCAACACCGCCTGGCTGATGAACAGGTCGCGGGACTCCAGCAGCTTGATGTCGGCCGGGATCATGTCGCCGGCCTGCAGGTGGACGATGTCGCCGATCACCAGCTCGTTCATCGCGATTTCCTGGCGGATCGGGCTGCTGCCGTTGGCCGGGCGGCGCTGCACGGTGGCGGTGTTGCGCACCAGCGATTTGAGCTTTTCCGCTGCCTTGGCGGAGCGGAACTCCTGCCAGAAGCGCAGCAGGCCGCTGATGCCCACCATGGTCAGCAGGATGGTGATGCCGGTCCATTCCTCATCGCCCGGGGCGGCGAAGTAGATGTCGGTGAAATAGCTGATGGCGGCCAGCACCATCAGTACGACGACAAAGGGGTTCTTGAAAGCGTGCGCCAGCTGGATCAGCGGGTGCGGCGCCTTGTCGTGGGCCACCTCGTTGGGGCCGAACTGGGCGTAGCGCTGATGCGCTTCCGCCATGGTCAGGCCGTCCTGGTGGCCGCGTACGCGTTGCAGGGTTTCTTCTACGGAGCTGTCGGCTTCCTGTACCGCTCGGATGACCGGTTTTTCCTGTTTTGCGCTAGGGGTGGCGACATAGCCTTTCAGCTTGTGTCGGCTGCTAGTGTGTTTCGTCATTGTTTAGTCTCCTGCGCGCGAGTCCCGCGCAGTACGTCCGGCCCGTTTAGGCGGAGCGTTTGTCTGGCGGGCGCAGCACAGCGGGTGTTGCGGATGTTCTGAGTTCGAGTTTTGCGCCCGCCTGCGTTGTTGTCGGTGTATGCAGGGCGGGCGGTCGCGGGTAACTGTCGTCAGTCATGGTGTTTCCTTGTGAGAAATGGGAGCTTGAAAATCCCGCGCCGCCGCGGATGAGCGGAGGCCGGCGCGGGACGATGAATCAGGATTGAGCCAGAGGGCGGACCCCGGCGGACCACTCTGGCCGGACCTGACCGGGCAAAATGTCCAACCGGACCCGGGCCAGCGGCAGATTGCCTAGCCTTTGCATGATGGCCTCGAGAAAGTGCATGGAGGCGTCGCCGCGGGAGCGGAACTCCGTGGCCAGCATCCAGTTGGCGGGCGCGCCGGAGGGCTGGCACTCGCCAACCAGCAGGGTTTCGTTCCAGCTGGACACTTTCAGTCCGTGCCCCTGTGCGGCGGCACGGATTTCCCGGCGGGCGGCCTTCACCGCTTGCGTGGGGCAGATGACCGACAGCTGATAACGCTGCGGCCGGATGTTGTGGCGGATGATGTCGTTCATGGCGATCTCCTTGCGATCCGGCTTTCGTCGCGTCTGGACGTGCCGGCCCCTGCCTTACGGCATGCTAATGACAGGGTTGTGTTTGACGGTGGCGAGGCGCGCGAGCCTATCTCGCCGCCGTCAGGCGGGGGAGATCAGGCGGTGCGGGCGGCCTCGGGTCTGCAAGATCGGGGTTCCGGTTCTTCAGACATGGCTGGCCTTTCTTGGCGAAGAGGGTTGAACAGCGCGCAACAGCGCGGCGGGCATTGATCGAATGTTCAGGCGCTGGCCGCCCAGCGACGGGGCGTCGCCCGCGTCTCCGGCTTGCGGCGGCCCCAGCGCACGCGATGGATTTCCGGCATTTTGCTCAGGCGCAACGCCATTTCATTGAAGGCGCGGCGCAGGGCTACCGGGCAATCCAGCCGTACGCTCAGGCAGGCTTGTCCGGCGGCGGAGGCGGGCGTGATGGTGACGTGGGTCGCCGCCAGGCCCAGGGTGTGCATTTCCCAGAATAATTGCTTGCGCAGCGCGGTAATCACCGGAATGTCGCAAGTCACGTTCAGATGGCAGCTAGTTTCGTCTTGGCGTTTGCTTGGGGTGCGCGCGAGATAATTAAATAACCAAGCCAGTTTGTTATGGCGCATATTTCTCACTCCCTCATTTTCATTTTGAAAATGCGACAGACAGCATTATTCCCTTTCTGTGTTTTATAGACGCAGAAATGAAAATATATTCAATGGTCGATTGCGATGGTCGGCGGCGGCTAATTGGCCGGTCCCGCTGTCGCAATAAGGGAGAGGCTCAGATCAGCAATACGCCAAAGGCCGGCGCGGTCGCGGTTCAGGGTCTTCAATCAACATCAGAACCTCCTGCTGGTTGGCAGCGTTTGCGTTTCAAGGATGCGCGCGGATTTGTCCGCGCCCGGAAAGAACTTAGAAGAATTAGGGCGGGTCAGTGCGCCAAGTGGGCCCGTTGGGCCAGCAAAAAGGTGCGATTGGGCACGCGCGGGCGCTGTGCGTGGCGCGCCCAGTGAACACGGTTCACCTGCGGCAGCTGGCAAAAATGCGCGGCGAGCTGATTCAGACAACGGCTGGCCACGTCGGGACAAGCGAACAGCACGCTCAAACAGGCCAGGTCGTTGTCGCCGGCGGTCAGGGCGATGCGTTCTACCTCCAGGCCGCGGGCGTGCAGCTGTTTGGCGGCTTGCACGCGCAGCATGGTCAGGTCCGCATGGACGCAAAAAATGTTCAACTGGTAAACGGCGGCCGGGGTAGTGGTTTTGCCTGGGCGCAGCAAGGCTGCCAGTTTGGTGATCAAGCGCATGATGATTCCTCCCGTTGGCGATGCAAGGAGGACGCGACGAAGATCCGAAGGCAAGCGCCGTCAAAGGGAATCCGTGCGCAATGAGGCGGCAAACCGCCCGTGCGGCGCGAATCTGGGGATGTCTGAAATAGGAGGCCGTTTGGCCTGAGTTCCTACACGCACTGGACTGCGCAATAGGCGCGCCGCTGATGTGCGTTGTTGCCGAATTTTTAGACACCACACCCTGTCATTGCAGGATGTGGCAGAGAAAAGGTTCTGCTAAATCCTGCAAGACGGCGTTGCGATACAAGATCGACTACTTCCGTCGTTGTCCACGATGAACCTTTGCAGTATTTGAGATGCCCGGATTATAGGGGGCTTTGAGAGGATAGGCAATCCTTAATCAGACTTTTTTACATTTTTGTGTGCGCCGCAACACTAAATAAGCCGTGAGCATGGAGGGAAATGAAAACGCCGGCTGCATTGTCTTGAGCAAGCTGGCCCATGTTGGAGATATTCTCTGGCTTTGATGTTAATTAATATCACGCCTTCAATCGGCGCCGTAAGCGTAAGGTCCGCCTTTTTCCAGCGCGATTTGGTAAGCCGGGCGGGCGTGGATGCGTTGGAGGAAGTCCAGCGCATGCGGATGCTCTTGATTGAGGAGGCCGCGCGCGCGCGCCGCCTCCAGCGGAAAACTCATCTGGATGTCGGCGGCGCTGAAAACGGGGCCGGCAAACCAGCCGCTGCGAGCCAGGCTGCGGTCGGCATGATTCAACAGCGCATCCAATTGAGGCTTCAAATAGGCGTGGCGGACGCCGTCTGCCAGTTTGCGCGCCAACGGTCGCAGCAGCCAAGGCACCGGCGGCTGGTCCAAGCGCGAGAACACCAGGCTCATCACTAGCGGCGGCATCAGCGAACCTTCGGCGTGGTGCAGCCAAAACAGGTAATCGCTGTGTTCCGGCGCGGCTGAGGCGGGTTTGAGTCGGCCGGAGCCGTAGGTGTCCACCAGATATTCGACGATGGCGCCGGACTCGGCCAAAGTCAGTTCGCCGTCGCTGATCACCGGCGACTTGCCCAGTGGATGTATCTCCTTGAGCTCCGGCGGAGCAAGCAGGGTGTGTGGATCGCGCTGGTAGTGTTGAATTTGGTAGTGGAGATTCAGCTCCTCCAGCAGCCAGAGCACGCGTTGCGAGCGGGAGTTATTCAAGTGATGAACAGTAATCATGGGCGGGTTCTGCCTTTAGATGGGGAGCCGGCTGCCGGCCTTGACTTCGCGCAGCGCCAGGCTGGAATGGATGGAGTGCAGGCCCGGCGTGCGGCGCAACACGGTTTCGATGAAGTCGCTATACGCGTCCAGATTGGGCGAGACGACTTGCAGCAGGTAGTCGGCATCGCCGGTGATTTTGTGGCAGGACAGCACTTCCGGGCGCTCCCGCATCTGATCTTCAAAGCGGTTGGGGGCGTCATCGGCGTGTTCTCCGAAGCTGAGCCGGACGAAGGCCAGTACGTCGTAGCCCAGTTTGCGGCGGTCCAGATTGGCCTGATAGTCCTTGATGTAGCCGGCTTCCTCCAGCCGTTTCAGGCGGCGCCAGCACGGAGTTACGCTGAGGGATAGCCGCTCGGCCAGCTTGGGATTGGACATGGCGCCATCCTGTTGCAATAGCCTTAGAAGAGTTAGATCCGTTTCATCTAGTGAATTTCTGAGTCTGTTCATGCTTAATTGTCGCCAATATCGTTGATTTCTTGCTCCAGATTAGCGCCTAAGGCGGCGTAAAAGCAAAACTATTCCAGTGGCCGCGGCGCATACTGGGTCTTCCCTTATTTATTCGAAAAGCAAGCAAAGGAGGGCTGACGATGCTGACAATTTACAGTGACGCGCACCATCTGCATCACGGTTGCGAGTTGAAGGATGGGGTGTTGATGCCTTGTTTTGAGCAACCGGGGCGGGCGGACACTATCTTGGCGCGCGTGAGGGCGACTGGGTTGGGCCCGGTGGCCGCGCCGGGCGAATACGACAGCGCGCGCTACGCCCGGGTTCACAGCCCGCGCTACGTTCGTTTTTTGGAGCGGGCCTGGGATGAGTGGACAGCAAGCGGACGCAGCCATGACGCGCTGCCGTTGATTTGGCCGGTGCGCGATCTGCGCGGCGATATCGAGCCGGAGTTTATCGACGGTAAATTGGGTTTTTACGCGATGGACGCCGGGGTGGCGATCACTGCGGGAACCTGGAAAGCGGTGCGCGCCAGTGCCGACGTGGCCTTGACCGGAATGGATGCTTTACTGGCAGGCGAGAGAAGCGCCTTCGCCTTGTGCAGACCGCCCGGCCACCACGCGGCGGCCGAGTATATGGGCGGCTATTGCTATCTGAACAATGCGGCGATCGCCGCGCAGTCCTGCCTGGACGGCGGCGCCGGCAAGGTGGCTTTGCTGGATGTGGATTACCATCACGGCAACGGCGGGCAGAGCATTTTCTACCAGCGCGACGACGTAATGTTCCTATCCCTGCACGGCGATCCCAAATATTCCTATCCGTATTTTTCCGGCCATCGCGACGAAACCGGGGCGGGTTCCGGCCTGGGCTTCAATCACAATTACCCGCTGCCGCATGGCACCGGTTGGCCGGCCTACAGCGAAGCCTTGAACCATGCTTGCGGTCGGATAGCCGCCTATGCGCCGGATGCGCTGGTGGTCTCGCTGGGCGTGGACACCTTCAAGGATGATCCGATCAGTCAGTTCCGTCTGGAGAGCGAGGACTTCCTGCGTTTGGGGGCGCGCATAGCCGAGCTGGGTTTGCCGACCTTGTTTGTGATGGAGGGGGGCTATATGGTGGACGACATCGGCGTCAACGCGGTGAATGTGCTGACGGGCTTCCTGGCGGGCGGTGTTGGTGTTTGACCAGGGTCAGTCCGGCTGCGAATAAAGCGCTGGACGGGCTGTCGGCAAGCCGAGCTTGTGAAAAAAATGTAAAAAGCATAGAGTGGCGGGTGTAAAATTGCTTACACCCGACAACTTCAGAGTTATTTCTCATGAAAAGCGGTCATTCCGACTCCGCGGATCGAAGTCCCAACGCGTTTTATCAGCATTTTTCGCCTCATATATCCTTGGCGGGCGACAAGCGCCAGACCAAATGGCGGCTCAGCGCCCGGCAAGAGGAAGTTTTGCTGCATGCGGCGCTGATCGCTTGTATCGCATTGGTGGCGCTGTTTGCTTACCTGCGCCACTAAGAACCTGTTTACTATCTGCTGCGCTGCGGCGATACGGCGTTGAAACCGGTTTCGAAATGCTCATGTACCACTCGAGAGCGTAAACACGTTCTAAGCACCTGCCCAGCATCTTGCGAGCAAAGCCTGCGCCGTCGATGCGCAGCAGACTGTAAATTAGGCTTTAAGCCGGCTGCGGCTGTTCCGCGTGGTGAATCTCGCGGCGCAGCTGCTTCAGCGTAGGCGTCACGATGGCGATGAAGCTGGCCTCGCGCAGACGGCGTTGCGCCGGGCTCGACAGCAAGTAGCCGGCGGCGCCAGCGTGCAGTTGGGCCGACATCGCCGCGCGCAGGCACAGTTCGCTAACCTCGGCGCGCAGCCGCAACACCCGCGGCGGAGCGGCCTGGCCCGCCTCCGCCAGCGGCGCCAGCGTTTTTGCCTCGCGCCACAGCGCGGCCAGTTCCGCCGCCAAATCCTCATAAGAATGATCCAACCAGCGGTTTTGCTCGCCGTCGCGTAGGTTGGCGGCCTGGATGTCGTCCAGACAACCCTGCACGATGCCCAGGCCTACCGCCGCTTGAGCCAGTACGAAGCCGGGGCGCACGCGGCGGATGAAGCCGACGAAGGCCGCCGGTTCTGCCAGTACGCGTTCCGAAGGAACCAATACCTGATCCAGTTTCACGCACAAGGTGCGAGTGCCGCTCATGCCGGCGATTGGCGGGCCGGCGTTCAACCGTACCCCTGGGGCATCGCAGTCTGCGAGGAAAACCAGTTTGCCGCCGTCGGAGCAGCTTGCCGCCGCGACGAACAGATGGCCGGCGCCTAGGTTGGACACCCACGGCAGTTCTCCGCTGATCCGATAACCCTGGGGGCAGAGCTCGGCGCGCAAGCGCATAGCTTCCAGGCCGGCAAGGTGTTTGATGGCGTTGGACAGGCCGGGGCCGCCCAGCCGGCGGCCGGCGGCCAGCTCGGACAGCGTCGCGCTCAACTCCTCCCGCGGCGCGGCATGGCGCAGCAAGTAGACGCAAGCGCTTTGACACCAGGCGAGGAAGGCGGTGCTGCCGCACGCCGCGCCCACCTCGGAGATTGAGGCCATCAGCGTGGCCAGGCCCAGGCCGCTGCCGCCTTGCTCGGCGGGCAACAGGGCGGCGTAGGCGCCGTCCTCGCCCAGGCCGCGCAGCATGGCTTGGGGGTAGAGCGCTTGTTGGTCGATGGCGGCCGCCTGCGGCGCCAACTGTTGACGCACGCGCTGATCAATGCGGCGAAGCAGGGCTAAGGATTCGGCTTGATGCATGGCGCTGGGCAAGGGTAGTTGAAGAATCAGCGGCATTCTGGGCGCGATGGCCGTCGCTGTCCATGCCTACAGCATGGCGTCTGTGCGTATGGATCGCGCGCTCGGGCGGAACTTGGCGGCGTTTCATGGCTCTATTCTGCTTGCCCGTCCCCTGTTTTTATTCACACCGTTCCCGCCGCGCCTATGGCGCGGGAAATCAATATCGCGGAACGGGGAAAGGTTCCAATGAGAGCATCTCCCACCCTTACCCTTGGTCTGCTGCTGGCCATGCTGGGCCTGGCAGGCCCCAGCCTGGCGCTGGACCTGAATCTCAAACCGGCTCCGACCGAAGCGCCCAGCCCCGCGGCCAAGCCGCCGCCGGGCTGGAGCCAGGGGTATGACAGCAAGCGCTTCAGCTATCCGCCGTCCGAACAAACCCGCAGGCTGGCGGACCAAGCGCTGCGCAGCAAGCAAGAGCCCAAGACGCCGGTGGACTGCCAAAGCCATCCCGGCTATGCCTATTGCCAGCCCAAGGGCGCCGAGCGCGCCTACGCCTCCGCGCCGCCCCAGCCCATGGGCAGCGCAAAGCACTGCGACCAGGACCCCTATGCGCCGCAGTGCGCGGACAGCGCGTTGCAGCTGCACACCCGCAACAGCAATTGCGCGCCGGACGATAGAAACTGCCAGGGGCTGGGTCTCAGCCTCAAGTGGGGCGACTGAGCCGAGGCCCAGGGCTGGACGAGGCCCGGCAAGCGGGTAAACTGCCGGGCATTGATTCCATTGAGTGGCCGGCATGCGCATCCTCCACACCTCGGACTGGCACCTGGGCCAGCATTTCATCGGCAAAACCCGCCTGGCGGAGCATCAGGCCTTCATTCATTGGCTGCTGGAGCAGGCGGAAAGCCACCAGGCCGACGCCGTGCTGGTGGCCGGAGACATTTTCGACACCGGCGCGCCGCCCAGCTACGCGCGCGAACTGTACAACGGCCTGATCGCCCAGGCTCACCGTGCCGGCGTGCAACTGGTGCTGTTGGGCGGCAACCACGACTCCGTGGCCACGCTGGCGGAAAGCCGCGCGCTGCTGTCCTATCTGTCCGCTTGCGTGGTGCCGGCCCTGAGCGAAGACCCTGCAGAACAAGTGTTGATCCTCAAACGCCGAGACGGCGAACCGGGCGCGTTGCTGTGCGCGCTGCCCTATATCCGCCCGCGCGACGTGTTGCGCAGCCAGGCGGGCCAGAGCGCGGAGCAAAAGCAGCAATCCTTGCAGGACGCCATCCGAGAACGCTACCAGCAGGTGTACGAGCAGGCGCTCCGCCTGCGCGAGCGGCTGGGCCGGCCGCTACCCATTATTGCCAGCGGCCATCTGACCACGGTGGGCGCCAGCGCCAGCGAATCCGTTCGCGAGATCTACGTTGGCGCGCTGGAGGCCTTCCCCAGCAACGCCTTCCCGCCGGCCGACTACATCGCCCTCGGCCATATCCACCGGCCGCAGAAAGTGGGCGGCCACGAACACATTCGTTACAGCGGCTCCCCCATCCCGCTGAGTTTCGACGAAGCCGGCCAGGGCAAGGAGGTGCTCTTGGTGGAGCTGGACGCCCAGGGCTTGTGCGGCGTCACGCCGCTGGAGGTGCCTTGCTTCCAACCCTTGCGCTCGGTGCGCGGCAGCCTGGCCCAGCTGCCGGCGCTGTTGGCCGAGGCGGCTGAAGCCGGCTCCGCCGAACGGCCGGTGTGGCTGGAAGTCGTGGTCAGCGCCGACGACTACCTGAGCGATCTGGCCGCCCGCGCGCAGGCGATGTGCGCGGAACTGCCGCTGGAGCTGTTGCGCGTGCGGCGCGAGCGCGGGCAGTCCGCCTCAGGGCTAGCCTCGACCGCCGGCGAAACCCTGGCAGAGCTGACGCCGCTGGACGTGTTCGAGCGCCGGCTGGCGCTGGAAACGCTGGAGCCGCCGTTACAGGAGCAATTGCGCTTGCGCTACCGCGAAATCCTGGCCTCGCTGCAGGAGGAACAGGCATGAAAATCTTGACCCTGCGCCTGAAAAACCTCAATTCGCTGCAAGGAGAGTGGAAGCTGGACTTCAGCGCCGAACCCTTCGCCGGCAGCGGGCTGTTCGCCATCACCGGCCCCACAGGCGCCGGCAAATCCACATTGCTGGACGCCATCTGCCTGGCGCTTTACCACAAGACGCCGCGGCTGGACGCCGTGACCCAGGGCAGCAACGACATCATGAGCCGGCACACCGCGGACTGCCTGGCGGAGGTGGAGTTCGAAGTCAAAGGCCGGCGTTACCGCGCCTTCTGGAGTCAGCGCCGCGCGCGCGACAAGCCGGACGGCGCGCTGCAAGCGCCCAAGGTGGAGCTGGCGGAAGCCGACGGCGAGATCCTCAGCAGCCAGGTGGCGGACAAGCTCAAGCGCATCGAAGCCATCACCGGGCTGGATTACGAGCGCTTCACCAAATCCATGCTGTTGGCGCAAGGCGGCTTTGCCGCCTTCCTCAATGCCGACGCCAATGCGCGGGCCGAATTGCTGGAGGAACTGACCGGCAGCGAAATCTACGGGGTGATCTCGCAGCAGGTGTTTGAACGCGCCCGCGATGCCCGTCAAACCCTGGAGCAATGGCAGGCGCGCGCCGACGGGGTGGAACTGTTGGCGCCGGAGCAGCGTGAGGAAATGGAAGCGAGGCTGGCCGAGCTTGGCGCGGCCTCGCGTCAGGCGCAGGCGGATTGGGAATTGGCGCGCAAGCAGTGGCAGTGGCGCGAAGCTCTTGAGCAGGCGCGGCGTCAGAGCGCGAAAGCCGACGGCGAATGGCGGGAAGCCTGCGAGCGAGAAGCGCAGGCGGAGCCGGAGCTGGCGCGTTTGCGTGGCGACGAACCGGCGCGGCGCATCCAGCCGCAGTGGCGCGAAATGGAACAGGCGCGGGCGGAACTGCGGCGTCTGGAGGCGGAGGGCCAGGCGCTGCGGCAAGAACAAGCGGCGTTGAACACGGGCTGGCAGGCCGGCCACTGGCGAGCCTTGAGCCTGGCCCGTCGGTTGGAGCGGACTGAAGGCGCGCGTCTGGACGCGCTCAAGGCCGTGGCGGATGAGCAAGAGGCGGCCGCCCGGCGTCTGGGGCATCACGCTCGTTTGGGCGAACTGCTGGAACGCTGGCGCGCCGGCTTCGAACAACAGGAACGGTTGCGCCAACAGCGCGACGGCTGCGCCGCGCGCATTGCGGAATTGGACGCGCAAACACTGCGTCAGCGGCGGGACCTGGCGGCCTTGAGCGCGGAAGTCGAGGCGCAGGAGCGGCGAGGCCTCGAGGCTGCCGACCAGCTGCGGCGGGCGGAAGAGAACGGGCGCGCGGCGCTGGACGGCCGCAGCCTGGCCGAATGGCGCGAGCAATGGCAGCTCACGCTGCGGCAAACCACGGTTTTGCGCGGCCTGGCGACGTTGGCCGCCGAACTGAAGCCGCTGGAAGCGCGGCTGGCCGGCCGGCGCGAGGAGAGGGCGGCGCTGGAAGCCGAACATGCCCGCCATGACGCGGACTTGCAGCGGCTGCGCGCCGATTATCGACAGGCGCAGGAGCAAGCGGCGGACAAACGGCGGTTGCTGGAACAGGAACGGCGCATTCTCAGCCTGGAGCAGCACCGGGCCGCTTTGCGGCCGGGCGAACCCTGCCCGCTGTGCGGCGCCAGCGAGCACCCGGCGGTGGCTGCTTATCAGTCCTTGGACATCGGCGCCGCCGAGGCGGCTTTGAACGCCAAGGAGGCCGCGCTTGAAGCCCTGCGCGAACAAGGCGAGCAGGCCGCGGCGCAACTAGCGCGAGACGAAGCGCGGCTGCGGCAGTTGAATGAATCGACGGAACAGGAGCAAGCGCGCCGCGAGCGTTTGGCTGAGCAATGGCTGAGCGAGGGCGCGCCCTGGGGGCTGACGGACGGGGACTGGAGCGGGCCCAGGCTGGAACAAGCCAGCCAGGATGCCGAGCGGCTGCAACAGCGGCAGGAAAGCGCGCTGCGCGCCGCGGAACAGGCGGAAACGGCGCTGGAACAGGCGCGCGGGGACGCGCGGCGTCAGAGCGAGGCCGTCCAGGCGCTGAGCCAGCAGCGGGCGTTGCAACAACAAGGTCTGCAGAATCTGGAACAAAGCCTGCAAACGCTGCGGGGCGAGCTTGCGCAGCGCGAGGCCGAGTTGCGGGAACTGGCCGATGGGCGCGACGCCGACATCGCCGCCGCGGGGTTTGTTGCGCCGGAATCCGGACGGGAGGCGGGCTGGCTGGAACAGCGCGCCGCCGACTGGCAAGCCTGGAAGGATTTGGAGCAGGCTCGCCGGCAAGGGGAGGCAGACGCAAAGGCCCAGGCCGCCGCGCATCGGTTGGCCGGCGAACGCGTTGCGGATTGGGAGGCGCGTTGGCGGAAGCTGGAGCTGCCGGACGGCGCGCCCTTGCCGGACGATGCCGACGTCGAGGCCGCTTGGCTGGCCGCCGTCGCGGATTGCGAGGAGCTGGCGCGGAGCTTGGCCCGGAACCGGGGTGTGCTGGAGCGGATGGAAAGCGACGCCGTGCGCCAACGGCAACGCGCGGAGGAGGCGGAGCAGGCTTGGGGCAGGACCTTGGACGCCAGCCCGTTTGCGGACGCCGCCGCCTTCCTGGCGGCGGCCTTGCCGGAGGAGGAGCGCGAGCGTTTGGGCGCATTGAGCCGACAACTGGGACAGGAGCGGCTGCGCGCTGCGGCGTTGCGGCAGCAGGCAGCGGAACGGCTGGAAACGCTGGAGCGGGAAAACGTTTCAGACCAGCCAGAGCCGGAGCTGCGCCAGCGAATGGAGGCGCTGGACGCCGAGCGGCAACGCCTGGCCGGTGAGGACGGAGCCCTGCGCGCCTTGCTGAACAACGACGCCGTGCGCCGCGAAGGCCAGCGAGAGTTGTTTGCCCGCATCGACGGCCTGCGCGACGAGGCGGATGTCTGGCAGCGGCTGAACGGCTTGATCGGCTCCGCCGCCGGCGACAAATACCGCCGCTTCGCTCAAGGCCTGACGCTGGAGCATTTGGTGGCGCTGGCCAACCACCATTTGAGCCGGCTGCACGGCCGCTATTGGCTGCGCCGCCGCGCAGACGGCGAGTTGGAGCTGGAAATTGTAGACAGCTGGCAGGCCGACGTGGCGCGGGACACCCGTACCCTCTCCGGCGGGGAAAGTTTCCTGGTCAGCCTGGCGCTGGCACTGGCGCTATCCGACCTGGCCAGTCACAAAACCTCGATCGATTCCCTGTTTCTGGACGAAGGCTTCGGCACCCTGGACGGCGAAACGCTGGAACTGGCGCTGGACGCCTTGGACGCGCTCAACGCCGGCGGCAAGACCATAGGCGTGATCAGCCATGTGGAGGCGCTGAAGGAGCGCATCCCGGTGCAGATCCGGGTCAGCCGCGCGGGCGGCGCCGGTTGCTCCGTACTGGCGGTAAGCGGCTGAGAACCCGTTCATGGTCTGCTTCGCGTAGAACGCCTTGCCTCGCTCTTGCCCGCAAGAGCATAAAGGCGTTCTATTGGGCAGATTCAGCCGGCGGCGAAGTCGGAGAGGGCGGCGCCGTCCATCCGGTAGCGCACCCATTCCGCCTGCGGCTTGGCGCCGATGGACAGGTAGAAATCGATAGCCGGCTGGTTCCAGTCCAGCACGCTCCATTCAAAGCGGCCGCAGCCTTGCTCCACCGCCAGCTGTGCCAGGCGGCGCAGCATCAGCTTGCCGGCGCCGCCGCCGCGCTGCAGCGGCGAAATATACAGATCCTCCAGGTACAGCCCCTTCTTGGCTTGCCAGGTGGAGTAGCTGAAGAAGTAGACGGCGTAGCCGGCCGGCTCGCCGTCCACTTCGCAGATCAACGCCCGCGCCGGGCTGTCCGCGCCAAACAGACTGGCGACGATGCCGGCCTCGGTGGCGGCAACCTGATCGCCGGCGCGTTCGTAAACGGCCAGCTCCTTGATAAAGCGCAGAATCAGCCCGGCGTCTTGGGCCTGGGCGGGACGGATGTGGATGGACATGGGCGGGGCCTGAATCGTAGTGAACGGATAAGCCGCTATACTACGGCCAAGACAAAATGCATGTGCTGCATTGTTTTCAATTCATGATGAACATATTGCATTCCGATCTGCGCCGTTTGGATCTCAACCTGCTGCTGGTCTTCGACGCGCTGCTGCGCCAGCGCTCGGTCAGCGCCGCCGCCGACGAACTGGCGATGAGCCCGTCCGCGTTCAGCCACGCGCTGGCGCGGCTGCGGGCCGCCTTGGGCGACGATCTCTTCGTCCGCATCGGCAATGCGATGCAGCCCACGGCCTACGCCGAGCGGCTGGCCGGCGCGGTGAGCGCCGCGCTGGAAACGCTGTCGCAAGGGCTGGCTCAGGCCGGCGGTTTTCAGCCGGAACGCAGCGAGCGCGCCTTCGTGATGGCGGTGACCGACTACACCGCCTTCGCGGTGATGCCGCGCCTGCTGGCGGGTTTGCAGCGGGCCGCGCCGCGGCTGCGATTCAAGCTGGTGCACTCGCGCGGCCGCGAGTCCGCCGAGGATCTGGCCGCTGGACGCATCGACTTCGCCCTGGGCTATGTAGAAGACATCGCGGAACCCGCTGCCGGGATCGAAAGCTTCGATTGGCTGGAGGACCGCTACGTGGCCATCGTCAGCCGCGCCCACCCCGACATTCGCGGCAGCCTCAGCCTGGAGCAATACCTGGCGGCGCGCCACGTGGTGGTGATGCCGTGGGGCGAAACCCGCGGCGGCATCGATCGGGCGCTGGAGCGGCGGGGCCTGCGCCGCGACGTGGCGCTGCAACTGCCGTCGGTGCTGGCCGCGCCTTTCATCATCGCGGAGTCAGACTGGGTCATGACCCTGCCGCGGCTGGCGGCTGAGGCCTTGAGCCAGGCCGCGCCCATCGTCGTCCACCCCGCGCCTTTCGATATTCCGTCCTACACCCTCAAGGTCTATAGTCACGCCCGGCACGGCCGCAGCGCCGCCCATGATTGGCTGCGCGCGCAATTGCGCGCCTGCGCGCCCTTGCTCCAGGACTAGCCGATCCTCGTCGCCTTGATATCGGTCATAGCCTTTCCCATGAGGGAAAACCCCCTGGGCGCAATGACAGGCGCGGCGACGGCCGGGCCCGGAATGCGCTTATCATGTGGCTTCAACCATGCGCGGCCGGGACGGGCCCTTGCCCGGGGCGGCTGCGCCAGGAGAAGCCGATGCAAGCAGAATGGAGCGGCCTGGACCGCTATTACACCGCGGCGCTGCAGGTAGAGGACAGCGCCTTGAACAGCGCCTTGTCGGCCAACGCCGCCGCCGGCCTGCCGGCGCAGGACGTGTCGCCGCTGCAAGGGCGCTTTCTGCACATCCTGGCGCGCCTGATGCGGGCGCGGCGGGTGCTGGAGATCGGCACCCTGGGCGGCTACAGCACCATCTGGCTGGCGCGGGCGCTGCCGGCCGACGGCCGGGTGGTGACGCTGGAGGCCAACCCCGCGCACGCGGACACGGCGCGGGCTAATCTGGCCGCCGCCGGCGTGGCGGAGAAGGTTGAGCTGCGCGAAGGGCCGGCGCTGGACAGCCTGCCGCTGCTGGCCGGGGGCGAACCCTTCGACCTGATCTTCATCGACGCCGACAAGCCCAATAATCCGGCTTATCTGGAGTGGGCCTTGAAGCTGGCGCGGCCCGGCGCCGCCATCGTCGGCGACAATGTGGCGCGCGGCGGCGCGGTGGCCAATGTGGTCAGCCAGGACCCCAGCGTGCGCGGCGTACGCCGTTTCCTGGAAGACATGGGCGCCGAGCCGCGGCTGACCGCAACCGCGCTGCAGACGGTAGGCGTCAAGGGTTGGGACGGGTTTTCCATCGCCATCGTCAATGAAATGGCCTGAGAACCTGTTTACGATCTGCCGCGCCTCGTGAGACGTGACACGGCGAGTACCCCTTCGAAATGCTCATGTACCGTGTGTACACTCCGCTTTCTCAGCGGTTTTCGCCTTGTCTCACCTTAGCTCGCAAGATCGTAAACACGTTCTGAGCGCCGGCTCGCGGGAAGGCAAACCGGCGGCCTTGCTCAAGAGCAGGCGGAATCCAGCGCCGGTTGCGCGGCGGTCTCCTCCGGCTGCGCCTGGCCGGCTCCGCGCAGGAACAGCGCCACCACCAGCGCGCTGAGCACGGTCAGGACGGACAGCACCGTCAACAGCCGCTGGAAAGCGGCTGCGTAGCTCAGGCTCAAGGTTTCCGGCGACAGGCCGGGCAACAGCTCGCCGGCGGCGGACAGCTTGCCCAAGGCGCCTTGGCTGGCGGCCGCGGCCAGAGTCTGCGGCTCCACCGTGGACACAGCGGCCAGCCGCTGTTGCAGCAGCGCCGCCAGCAGCGCGCCCACCAGGGCCAGCGCAATGCCTTCGCCCGCCACCCGCGTGGTGCTGAAAATCCCGGCGGCCATGCCGGCGCGCTCCTTGGGCACCACGCTGACAGCCAGGCCATCCATCAGGCCCCAGGGCAGACTGATGCCCACGCCTATCAGCAACAAGGGCCACAGCGTCTGCTGCAACGCGGACAGTTGCGGGTAACGGCTGAGCCACCACAGCCCCAGCGCGCACAGCAGCAAGCCGCCGGCGGACAAAGCCGCGGCAGAAAACCAGCGCGTCAGCCAGGCCGCGCACAACGGTAGCGCCAGCATGGGCGCGGACAAGGCCAGCATCACCCGCCCGGCCTCCGCCTCGCTAACGCCTTCTGCGGCCACCAGGCGCAGAGGCAACAGCACCAGCAGCACTACAAAGGCGTAAGCCGGCGCGGCGGCCAGACATTGAACGCCGACAAAGCGCGGATAACGGAACAGGCTCAGGTCCAGCATCGGACGCGTCGCGCGCCTCTCCAGCGCCACGAACAGCCAGAACGCCGCCGCGGCCCCCAAGAGCAGGCCGATCACCAGCGGGCTGTTCCAACCCCGCTCCGGCGCGGCCAGCGCGCCGTAAGTCAGCAGGCTCAGCGCCAGCGTGAAGCTGAGCGCGCCCGGCCAATCCAGGCCGGCGGCCTGCGGATCGCGCGATTCGCGCATGCAATAGGCTGCCAGGCCCAGGGCGAGCAGACCCACCAAGCCGGCCAACGCGAAAATGGCGCGCCAGCCCAAGGCCTGAATCAGAAGCCCGCACAGCAAGGGGCCGAAGGCCAGGCCGATGCCGAAGGTGGTGCCTATCAGGCTGAAAGCCCGCGTGCGCGCCGCGCCGGCGAAGCTTTGCGCCAGCGCCGCCAGGCCGCTGGCGAAGGACAGCGCCGCGCCCAGGCCCTGGGCCGCGCGCAGCAAGTCCAGCCACAGCAGGCTGCCGACCAGGAACAAGCCCAGCGAGGACAGCGAGAACAAGCCGATGCCCAGCAGAAACACACGCTTGCGGCCGTATTGATCCGCCAGCGCGCCGGCCGCCATCAGGCTGCCGCCGAAGGTGAGCATGAAGGCGTTGGTGACCCAGGTCAGCGCCTGAGCGCTGCCGCCCAGTTCGCGGCCTATCGCCGTCAGCGCCAACGCCGGGCCGGTGAAGCTGAGCGGCATGGTCAGCGCGGCCAGGCACACGGCGGCCAGGGTGAGAAGCTTGGCGCCCTGGGAGGACGCCGGTTTGGAAAGCTGCATGAGTTCGCCTTTTCAAAGAGTGGGGCAAGCGCCCGCGCGGCATGGCGCCGGCGGGCGGATGTGGATGGTCATTGGGCGAACACATGATAATTTGGCGGCAATTGACGAAAAATAGGGGATGTGTCCAAATTAAGCGGACAAAAACTCTTTAATTGAGGCGCTTCATGGATAGTTTGAGCGGCCTGGCCGCCTTTGTGCGCGCCGCCGAGGCGCAAAGTTTCGTCGGCGCCGGCCGTGCGCTGGGCGTGTCCTCGTCCGCCGTGGGCAAGAGCGTGGCGCGGCTGGAGGAGAAACTGGGGGTGCGGCTGTTTCAGCGCAGCACTCGCCACGTGCGGCTGACGGCGGAGGGCGAGCTGTTCTACGAACGCTGCCGCCGCATCCTGGACGACATCGACGACGCCGAGGCCGAACTGGCGCAAAGCCGCGCCACGCCGCGCGGCAAGCTGCGGGTCAGCCTGCCGGTGGTGGGCTACCGCATGCTGCTGCCCATCCTGCCGGACTTCATGCAGCGCTATCCGGAAGTGGAGCTGGACCTGGATTTTTCCGACCGCATGGTGGACGTGATAGAAGAGGGCTGGGACGCGGTGGTGCGCAGCGGCCCGCTGGCGGACTCCCGGCTGATGGCGCGGCCGCTGGGGCCGTTCCGCCTGCTGGTGGTGGCCTCGCCCGGCTATCTGCGCGAGCGCGGCACGCCGCAAAGTCCGGAGGAGCTGGCCCAGCACGCCTGTCTGCGTTACCGCTTTCCCAGCACCGGCAAGCTGCAAGCCTGGGCGCTGGACGGCGCGCCGGCCGGCCAGGATTGGCCGCCCAGCAGCGCCATGAGCTGCAACAATATCGAGGCGCTGATCTGCGCCGCCAGCCAGGACCAGGGCCTGGCTTACCTGCCGGACTTCATCGTGCGCGACGCGCTGGCCGCCGGCCGGCTGCAAACCGTGCTGGAGCCTTATCTGGGCCAGACCGGCATGTTCCATGTGCTGTGGCCGTCCAGCCGCCAGCTGTCGCCCAAGCTGCGCGTCTTCGTGGATTTTCTGTGCCAACGGATGTTCGCGCCGGCAGGCGGGGCCGCGTGAGGGCCGCCTACTCGCCGCGCTGACGGCGGAACGCCCACCAGCCGGCCAGCAGGCTGAAGCTGGCCACCAGCAGCACCAGCACCCAGAAACCGTGCGGGTGATTGGCCAAGGGCACGCCGCCCACATTCATGCCAAAGAAGCCGGCGACGATATTGATGGGCAGCGCCAGCACCGTGACCAGGGTCAGCGTGAACAGGGTGCGGTTGCTTTGCTCGTTCAGGCGCGCGGCCAGCTCCTCCTGTAAGAGCTTGATGCGCTCCACCAGCGCCGCCAGATCGTTGAGCGTCAACGCGAACTCCTCCGACGACTGGCGCAGCGCCTGCGCGTCGGCGGCGTCCAGCCAGGCCGGCGGCCGGTTCAGCAGCCGGAACAGCGCGCTGGGCTCCGGCGCCAGCAGGCGTTGCAAGCGCACCAAGGAGCGGCGCATCGCCGCAAGCTGCGCGCGCTGGTCGTCCAGCCTTTGCGCCAGCAGCCGGTCCTCCAGCACATCCACCTGCGCGCCGCTGGCGCGCACAATGCCGGCCAGCGCGTCAGCCTGGTTCTGCAGCAAGTGCACCAGCAAGGCCGCCGGCGAACGGAAGGCCGCGCCGCCGCGCACCGCCGCGCGCAGCCGGTCCACCGAGTGCAGCGGCTTGACCCGCGCGGTGATCAGCACCCGCGGCTGCGCATGCGCCCACAGGGTGGCGATGTCCGACGAGGCCAGGCCAAAGCTGAAGGCCACATCGTTGATCACCGCCAGCAAGGCCTGATCCAGCAACTCGATGCGGGTGGAGTTGGAGCCGCCGCGCAGCGCCTCGAAGAAATCCTCCTGCAGCGGCAAGGCCGCGCGCAGCCAGCGCTCGCTGGCGGCATTGGCCAGATTGAAATGCAGCCACAGAAAGGCGTCGCCGTCCGGCGGCGCGCGCAGCCAGGCCTGAGCCTGGGCGGAATCAATCTCCGCGCCGGCGCCGTCCGGATGAAAACAAAAACCGCAGATCAGCCCGGCCTGGTCCGAGCCGTATTGTTGCTGTGCGATGGGGTGGTTCATGGCGCGCGGCCGACATGGTGGGATACGGTACAGCTTAGGCGCGGCGGATGACGGAATGGTGACGGTGAGATGAAGGGGCCGGCGCATGCGCGCTGACGAGCGAGGCTCAGTATTTGAAATACATCACGCCGAATGCACCGGGGTCGTCTGGTTTGCGTTTGGTTTGCTTGGCTAGGTCTATTTTTTCTGGATTATTTAGACCTAAAGTTTTAAATATGTTCTTGGATGCCTGGGCAAATATGAGGAATTTTTTGCCATAGACATATGTGAATGCTCCAAAGAACATGTAAAATCCGATGGAAAGGTAAAGATATCCTGCTTCAAGGAAGATGTATTTTTCTTGGCTAGGGGATATGAATTCGAATAATATGAAAGTTGCTGGAATTAGAATGGTTAGAAGGAATGTGACCGAGTAAAGCCACCATTTTATGATGTTCTTTATGTGTGCGTGCTTGCCTCTTGTGCAGTGGGGGTAAAGTGAAATGACTCTGTCCTTGGGGCGGGCTATCGCCACGATTTCAAAGTAATCCTCTTGCTGAGTTCCAATAAGCTCAACTTCATCTCCATTTTGGAATGGACTAAACCATACCCAACCTTTGGCGGGTTGCCCATTGATTTTCATCTCAACGTAGTCGGCCTGCTCGCGTAAGTTGGCTGCATCCCTGGCGGTGCTAGCTGCCATGCCGGCGGCTCCAGCCAGAGCTCCTGCAATGGCAGACAAACCCATGATGTTACGGTCATGGTCGGTAAAGAAAAAGTTGGCCATCTCTCGCGTTTTTTTGTAGCGGGAAATCTTGCCGCTGATTTTGCTTAGCTCTGTTGTTGGTGCAAGAGGCGCTAAGCTGTCGGGTGATGACGAGGTCATGCCTGGGGCTTAGTAGTTGAAATACATCACGCCGAATGCGCCAGGATCGCCTGGCTTGCGTTTTGTGCGTTTGGGTAGGTCGATGTGGTCAGGGTCTTGTAGGTCCATCACTTTAAAAATACGTGTTGCTGCATGTACATACATCATAAATTTTTTCCCTGTAACATACGCGTACGCCCCAAAAATGGCATAAACTGCTGCACATACATAAATGTAATCGAAATCTATTAAACTAAAAATTTCGTCTTTACCAGAAATTAAATCAAAAAAACCAAAAACAACAGGGGCTAATATTGCAACCAAAAAAGATACTGACAGAAACCACCATTTGAATACGGTTTTGATATGTGCAGTTTTGCCACGGGAACAGTGTGGGTACAGTGCGATAACTTTGTCTTTGGGGCGGGTCACTGCGATTATTTCAAAATAATCATTCTGCTGTGTGCCAATAATCTCTACTTCATCACCATCTTTAAATGGGCTGAACCATACCCAGCCTTTGGCTAGTTGTCCATTGATCTTCATTTCGATGTAGTCTGCTTGTTCTCTTAGATTGGCTGCGTCGCGTGCTGTGCTCGCAGCAATGCCTGCCGCACCTGCAAGAGCCCCAGCTATAGCGGACAAACCCATTATGCTGCGATCGCGGTCAGTGAAAAAAAAATTGGCCATTTCTCTAGATTTTTTGTAGTGAGTAATGCGGCCTTTTATTTTTTCTAGATTAGTGTTTTGACTAGATTCTATTGTGCTGATCATGTGTATGGTGCTCCTATTCTTTTTCTGCGGAGGTGGATTTTTCCATTATTTTTTTCAAGGAATTTGTGAGGTCGTTAATGTTGCTTGGGGCTTTGGAGTTTTTGTGATCAACGCCAAATGGTGTTTGACTAATCCATATCTGTAGATCGTCGTCCTCTACTGCCAATATTATGCCTTGTAATATAAAAATGGTGAGAGATATCCAGCTGCCTGCCGTCATGAAAATAATTCTAGTTGCTAATATGGCCGTGGCGCGTGCACCTATTGCTGCAGCAGTGTCGGCAATAACAACATTGCTACTTACTCTCATGATAAGTGGGGCGGCATATGTGAATGTACTTAGGCCTGCTACAGTCAGGCCGGCAAGTCCAGCAATTGCTTTCACTCGGTAGAGATTCACAACTAAAGACTGTCCCTTAGATTTAGCAGTGTCAATTGCGATATAGTCTTGATAAGCCCCAATCCCATTCGACGCAGCCATCAACAAGCCGCCCATCAGTTTCAGGCGCTGTATGCTGCGGGCTTGTTCTCCACCCTGCATGACCTTGCTCAGGGGCAGGCTCATCATATCGATGGCCTGGGCTGTCAAGGCCATGGCGGAGGCGGCCAGGCTGGCGTATAGTGCGCCGTCCTTCTCGTTTTGCAGCAACAAGCGTCCCAGGTAGACGCCTTCTATCATCATCACCAACAAGGTCAGGCGGGCGTCCTTGACCACGGACAGATGATCTTTCGGTTTGTCCGCTCGCAGCTTATTGTAGGCCTGCTGCAGTTTGGCTCCCTGAGTCCGACGGTATTCCGCTTCTTTGCGCAATACTTTTTGCAAGCGTTTGTTCCTGGTGCGTTGGCTTGGCTCTTTTTTCCTGTTGAGGTCCGCGCGTTGGCGGAAATCCGCATATTCGGCGGCCACCAAGGCCTTGATGTCGGCGGTACTGACCAGCGCGCGGCTGGCCAACACCATTTGCAACAGCTTTTCGCCCAGATAGATTTCCGCCTTGTCCAGCTTCAAGGCGGCGCCGGCGCGGCCGGCGGCTGGAGCGAAGGCTTTGACGATGGCGTTGCCGGCGGTGACGATCACGTGGTCTATCTGCCCGGTGCGCGCGGTTTTGAGACTGACGCCGAAGACGGTGTCGCCCTGCGGGCTGGCCGCGGCGATGTTGGCCTGGTACAAGGCGGAGTTTTCCTTGTACATGTCCAGCAGCTTCTGGAAATAGTTCTTGGTGGTTTCTATGGTGCGCACCGCCGCGTCGCTGTACGGCGTGTCCTGGTTCTGCTTGGCGTCCTTTAGCGCGGCTTTCAGCTCGGTTTCAATTTTCTTCTGGTTGAGCGCCAGCGCGCGGTAAAGCACGTTGTTGCGCGCTATCGCCACGTCCTTGGCCCAGGCTTCCAGCTTGGCCTGGCCGCTGGCGGTGACGTTGATGCCGCTGATGGCGTGGCCGATGACGGCTTCAAATTCGATGCCGTCCTTGGGGTCTGCGTCGTGGTAGTCCTCCAGCGTATCCAGGAACAAGGGCGCTTGCAGCCAGCGCAGCAGGACGCCCACGGTTTTGTTCTGGCGCTCGCGGATGGCGGCGTCCAGCTCGTTTTGGAATTTCTGGAAGTTGGACAGGCGGTCCGGGTCTATTTTCTTGCGGTATTTGGGCCAGCTGCGGTCGCCGGCCTGCTCGATATTGTTGTCGTAGTTTTCGCCGCGTTTGGAGCGGAAGGCGGCCACCTTGGCCTTGAGCGCGGCGATCTGCTGGCTGCGCTGTGGCTCCGGGATGCGGCGTACATCAATGGCGTCCAGCTCATTGGGCGCGATAACGGCCGGGATTTGCCAGCCGGCCCATTGGTCCAGCAGGTCGCACACTTCCAGGCGCTGGCGTTTCAGCACCGGGTCTTGCAGTTTGGCGATGGCGGCGCGGCGCTGGGCCATGACGGCCGGGTTGTACCAGGTGGCGGTGTCGCGCCGCATCATGTCGTCCTGGAATTTCTCCTGTCCCTCCTGGGCCTGGGCGCTCAGCGATTTCCGAATGTTTTCCAATGCCTGGATCGTGTGCAACTGGAAGCCGCGTTCCTCGGCGAACAAGAGCGCCAGGCCGGCGCTGTCGTTGACATAGCCGTTGAGTTCCTGGGCGGTGCCGATGGCGTCCCACAGCGCCAGGATGTGCGGGGTGTTGTTGCCGCCGCTTTTCTTGGCGCGCGCCTGCATGAATTGCAGGCTTTCCTCGGCCTTGCCGCGGCGCGCGTGGATGGGGTAGCGCGCGTAGTTTTTGTCCACCCGGGCCTTGTCGTAGCTGCCGTCTTCCTTGCTGAAGGCCTCGGTCTTGGGGTTGTAGGCCAGTTGGGCGGGCTGGTAGCCGGGGTGGTATTCCATCACCGCTTCGATCGCGGCCTTGCTGGCGGTGGTGCCGTGGGCGTTGGAGCTGCCGGCGGCCATGGCCTTGGGGTCTATCGCCTGCATGCGGGCGGCGCGCAGCTTGGCGTCCTGGGCGTAGCGCCGCAGGGTCAGGTCGCTCCATTTGTATTCGCTGAAGGCAATCCAGGCCGGGCCGCATTTTTCCGGCTGTTCGATGATCAGGTGGTGCAGCCGGCTATTGCTGTGGCCGGAGGTGCTGCAAACCACGCTTTCCCCGGCCGCTTTCGCCGCCTTGGGCGAGGGCTGTTTCAGCAGGACGCCGTCTTCGGTGACGCTATAGCATTCCCATAGATTGAAGCCGCGCGCGTGCTTGGAATAAAACAGGTAGACGAAGCCGGCGCGCAGGGTGCGCAGCGCGTAATGGAAGTCCGCGTCCAGCGCGATGTCTTTGACCTTGTCGGCACAGGCCCAGGCGGGCAGGGCGGCTTTCACCGTTTTGGGCACCGGCGCGTAGCGTACCGGCATGATGGGCAGGCCGCTGGCCTGACAGGCTTTACACAGTTGGCTCATGATTTGCTGTGGTCCGGGATATGGGGTGCGTGATGTCGGCCGCGTTCAGGCGCCGGCGGCGATGGCCGCCCAGTCCGCTTCGCTGAGCGAATCCGTCAGCCCGCTGTAAAAGTCGTCCGCAGCGCGCCCCGCCAGCAGCGCTTGCACGCGGGGGTGCAGGTAGAAGCGGGGGTGGACGGTGACGGCGTGCAGGGCGAAGCGGGACAAGTCCTCGTCGTCGTCAAAGCCCAGCGCGCCGGCATGGCGCAAGGCGGCGAAGGCGTGCAGACGCGCGGTTTCCAGCTTGTCCGCGTCGCATTCCGGCGCTTGTTCGCGCCAGGCCAGCAGCGCGCGGTTGAGCGAGCCGATGCGGGCGATGTCTTCCCACAAGCCGGGTTCCCAGCGCGAGGGCAGGCGCGGCGCGCGAGCGGCTTGTTGCGCCGGCTCCAGGCAAACGAGTTCGCCGGCCGGGTCTAGCAGCCACCAGCGGCTGACCGAGCCCAATAGGCCGCGCTGCTGCGCGGTGTTCAACAGCGGCCACAGCGCCCAGCTCACCGCCGGGTCGTGCAGGCGCAATAGATGGGTTTCGCCATTGGGCGTGCGGCGTATCATCTGCCGGCCGATATGGGCGGCCGCCAGTTTGGCGGAGCCGGCGATTTCCAGCCAGCCGGCCACGAGCCGACCTTGTCCTTGCGCCAGCGCGTCCGGCTCGGCTTCAGCCAGCGCTTGGGCGATGCTGTCGGCCAACGCCGGCGCGCCGGCGGTCAGCGGCAGCCAGGCGGGCTGGCGCGCCGGGTCCAGTTGCGGGTGTTTCAGCGGCACGGGCAGGCCTTGCTGCCGGACTTGAGCGTCCAGTTCGGCCTCAGCTCCCGCCAGCGGGCGGCTGGGCGCGTCCAGGGCCAACAGCAGTTGCGCGCCGGCCTGCTGGCGGGCTTGCAGCTGCCGCAGAATGGCGGCGTGTTGATTGGATGTTTGCATGGCTCAGCCCAGGCGCACGGTGGCAGATTGGGTGGCGGCAGCGCTGTCCAGCGCTTGCTCGCAGCCTTTGTTGAACTTGGGCAAGGGCGCGTTCAGGCTGGTGGGGCCGCTGAGCTTGTGGCTGGCGCCTTTCACCGTCACGGTGCCGGGGCAGTGCACTTCGATGTCGCCGCCCTTGAGCCGGATGTAGCCGCCGCCGGCGGTGACCAGGATTTCCTCCTTGGCGGTGATGACGATGCGCTCCTTGCAGGAGGTGATGGTCACGTCCTTGTCCGCGGTCACTTCGATAGTGTCGCTTTGCGCCTGCATCTGGATTTTGCCCTTGGCGGCAATCAGCTTCAGCGCGATCTTGTCTTGCAGGCCGGTGACGAACAGGCTGATCTTGTCGCCGACATTGTGGATCCAGCGCCGGCCGGAAGTTTGGTTAGTGTCGCGCTGCGCCACCAGGTCCAGATTGGTTTCCGCTGCCAGGGTATGGCTCTGTTGGCTTAGGCTGGCGATGCCGGCCGGCGCGGATAGGATGAGCAGGGGCTGGCGGCCGGAGATGTCCTGGCCGGTCTTGCCTTCCTTGTCGGTATTGGTTTCCGCCTCCCAGGCTTTCAGCGCCGCTTGCTGGTGCTGCAGGTGGCCGATCAGCTGCTTGCCTTCCCGCTTATTGTCGTCGCCTATGCCTTCCGGCCCGGTTTCCATAGTGTCCGCCTGCTGGCCAGTGGCGGTGTCGGCCAGGCTTTGGCTCAGGGCCAGGGCCGCGTCCAGCTGGCTTTGCGCTTGTTCGCGCGCCAGTTGTTTGCCGGACGCGCCGTTCTGCGCTTCGGTGCTCAGCAGCAGGCCGTGGCCGGCGCGGATGGCGCCGTGGCTGTCGGTTCTGAGTTCGAAGCCGTCGCCGCGCGGCTCGGCCTTGCCGTTGCTGCGCTGGTGGGTGAGGAAGCCCTGGTTGAGCTGGGTCTTGCCCGGTTCGCTCGATAGTTTGGCTCTGACTTCG